>JBQTJG010000140.1:0-1521 GCA_052387355.1 Armatimonadota bacterium
TGTACATGATCCCGTAGCCGTTGGCCGGGATGCCCAGCGTCGCCATCGAGTCGAGGAAGCAGGCGGCGAGGCGGCCGAGGCCGCCGTTGCCCAGGCCGGCGTCGTACTCCTGATCCGCAAGCTCCTCGAGCGCCAAGCCCGCCTTCTCGAAGCCCTTCTTGGCCTGGCCCTTGATCCCCAGGTTGAGGATGCTGGACATGAACAGGCGCCCGATGAGGAACTCCATCGAGAGGTAGTAGACGCGCTTCAGGTTCTGCTTGTGGTAGCGCTGCTGGGTGTTGATCCAGCGCTCGATCATGCGGTCGCGGATGGAGTAGGCCGCGGCCATGAAGTTGTCGAAGTCCGTGGCGGAGTACTGGTCCTTGGCGAGCGAGTACTTGAGGTTGACGTCGAAGGCGTACTTGATGCCTTCGACCGTCAGCCCGTTCTCGGCGGAGGCGAGGTCCACCGGGCCGCCGTGCTGGAGGCCGGCCGAGCCCCCGTTGCCGTGCGGGACGGGCTTCCTGGGGACGGGCTTCCTGCGGATGGGCTTGGTCTTGGCCATGGGCGTGTAGGCTATTTGTAGCCCCCGTTTCGGATAATTGCAAGGACCCGAAATGGGGCGGCAGATCCCTTTCCGACTGTCCTTGACTTTAAGAACATATATGTTATAATCAAAGTATCACTCTTGTGTTATGCGTGGACCCGGGGCGTTCGACATCGTCTTCTACCGGACCAAGAACGGCAAATGCCAAGCCTGCGATTACGCTCGAGCGATGGACATCAACCACCAGGCGAAGGCCAAGCGCTGGTTCCAGGAGCTCGCGAAGCTCGGGGAGGAGTTGCCGCCCGAATACGGGGAACATCTCCGCGACGGCGTCTGGGAGCTTCGGATCAACATCCAGCATCACCAGCATCGATTCCTGTACTCGTTCTGGAAAGACATCATCGTGGTGACCAATGCGTTCCTCAAGAAGTCTCAGAAGGTCCCGCCAGCGGAGATTGAAAGGTCGAGAAAGGCCATGGCGGACTGGATCGCCAGGGAGCAGTGGGAGGCCGTGTATGAGAAAAGGAAAGAGAAAAGGCGATAGCGTTCCCCTGGACGAGGTCTTCGAGAAGACCGAGAAGGACCCTCGCTGGGCGGCAGCCTACGCGCAAGCCGACCTGGAGGTCCGTCTTGCCATGCAGATCGCGCGGGCGCGCGAACGGGCGCACCTCAATCAGCAGCAGTTGGGGGATGCCATCGGGACGACCCAGTCCGGGGTCTCCCGAATCGAGCGCGGGGAACAGAACCTGACCATCGGAACCCTGCAGAAGATCGCAAGAGCGGTGGACAGCGAGGTGATCGTCGAGTTTCGGCCGAGGCAAGCGGCACACTCCGCGGCACGCCGGTAGTTGGAAAACTGCATTCAGGTGAGCATCGAGACTTCCACCGACTCGACGATTTGATTACCCTCTTTGGGAATCGGCTCTCCGTGCTTTCGCAGGCTCACGCAGTAGGCCATTATCGCGTCCCTAACCCTCGCCCGAGCCTCTTCGAAC
>JBQTJG010000141.1:0-2355 GCA_052387355.1 Armatimonadota bacterium
GCATGCTGCAGCAGACACTAAATGAAGAAGCCGAGGCTGACCGGAAGCTGACCCAACTCGCGGAGCATCTCATCAATCTCGAAGCCGCCGAAGTGAACGTCGAGAACGTCGAAGAAGAAGCAGTCCCCTAGCTTGATCCCCAGGCGCCACATCGTGAGGTGACATCAGGCCACATCACGTGCCGGTAGCCGTTGGGCACGCCCGCCAGATTGGGGTGCTTGGTGGCGACCTCCAAGGCGACGCCTCGCACTGGGGCACGGGTCATCACCAGGACGTATGCCGGGATTTTTGCTGCGATGACTGCGCCGTTCTTCGAGACCTTGGCCCACCCCCACAGCGCCATGCCAGGAGAGATCGACGGGACAGGATCTGGGCGCCATCGCTGTCCGCACTCCTCCGCAAACCAGGCGGCGTACTCGCCCAGCGGGTGTGGTTGTGGCAGGGTATCGTGCACGACAACCCGATACCAGGAGTCCTCGACCGAAAATTCCGCCACGATGTCCACACGGCGCGCGGTCCATCCGTCAGACCAGCGGGGGCCGGTATCCATGACCTGTACGAGGATCGTGCCCTTCATCGGTTGCCAGTTGTCCAAATTCAGCGGGTCCGGCCCCGTCACCATCCTTCCGACACCCGACGCCACGGCCGACCAGATTGGGTCCAGGCTCGCGATAGGCCTCGCGGCCGGCGAGAGGCTGGCCGTGACCGCCATGACGCCGATCATGAACAGAACGCGCATGCTTCACCAGCTCCGCTCTGGGGAATCCATCCTAAAAGGTTCTATGCCTCACAGGAGATTTACCTCAGGCGCGACCGTTTCAAACGCCACCGCGAGGAAGGAGCGCCTCTGATTTTCCCATCACCGCATGCACATGATGGATTGAGCCGTCATCGACAAGCGCCACGGCGGAGGGGTCCACAGGCCTGCCATCGAGGGTCGCCCTCGCGATCCCGCGACTCTGCTGCCCCGCGTTCTCCACGTGGATCTCATAGCGGGTGCGGCCAAAGCGCCAGGTGATGGCATAGCCGGGCCAGGAGGCCGGGATGCACGGATCGATCGCAAACGTGGAGCCGCGCCGCCGCAGCCCCAGGATGCTCTCGAGGCCAAGCTGGTATAACCACCCGGCCGAGCCGGTGTACCATGTCCAGCCTCCACGGCCGATGTGGAGCGGATGGGCATAGACGTCTGCAGCAACCGCGTAGGGTTCGACTTTGTACCGTTCGACCTCTTGCAGAGACCGCGTGCGATTGATGGGATTGAGCATGTGAAACAGCTCGACCGCCTCGTCGCCATCGCCGAGCCTTGCGACCGCCATGGCGGTCCAGATGGCGGCATGCGTGTATTGACCGCCGGTCTCGCGGATGCCGGGAACATACCCTCTGATGTAGCCGGGGTCCGGTAGAGACCGATCGAATGGAGGGGCCAGCAGCAGCACGACGCGCGCCGTACGCTGGATCAGGTGTGTTCGCACTGCATCCATGGCGCGCTCGGCGCGTCGAGCCCGAGCGGCGCCGGACAACACCGCCCAGGACTGGGCGATAGCGTCGATCTTGCACTCTGTATTCTGCGCCGACCCCAGTGGCGCGCCATCGTCGAAGTACCCCCGCAGATACCAGTCCCCGTCCCACGCGCGTTCGAGCACTTGCGCGAGCCGGACCGCTTCGCTGCGGTATCGGGCCGCGCGGCCGCCGTGTTCCCGCACCTCGCACATCGGCACGAATCTGTTGAGCACCTCGTACAGAAACCAGCCGAGCCAGACACTCTCACCTTTTCCCTGGTGTCCCACGCGATTGAGCCCGTCGTTCCAATCTCCGGCGCCGATCAACGGCAGGCCGTGCGCGCCGGCCGTGAGCGCGCGGTCGATCGCCCGCCCGCAGTGCTCGTACAGGGTCGTCCGTTGGGCCGATATGCGCGGCGCGCCATAGGCTTCATCCTCACCTGGTTCGAGAGGCGGCGCCTCGAGGAACGGCGTCTCCTCATCAAGGACCGCTGCATCGCCTGTGGTCTCCACGTAGTGCGCGACCACGTACGGCAGCCAGAGGAGATCATCTGAGCACCGAGTACGCACGCCGACGCCCGTCCCGGGATGCCACCAGTGCTGTACATCCCCTTCGATGAACTGACGCGAGGCCGCCCGCAGCAGGTGCTCCCGGGTGAGGTCAGGCCGCGCCAGGGCGAGCGCCATGACGTCCTGGAGCTGATCGCGGAACCCGTAGGCTCCGCCGGGCTGGTAGTATCCCGAGCGCGCCCACAGGCGGCAGCTCAGCGCCTGGTACAGCAGCCAGTGATTCATGATGACATCAAAGGAGTCGTCGGGCGTGCGCACCTGCACCACGTCGAGCATGTCATCCCAG
>JBQTJG010000142.1:0-20384 GCA_052387355.1 Armatimonadota bacterium
GAGAACGGTGGTCGGCCGTGAGGGCAGGTCTCCTTTCGGTCCCCGGCGTATGGGGCATGGAGTTGACACGAAGTAGAATGAAGGAACCTCGAATGCAAGAAGAGGCGCGTTCTAAGAAAAGGTGAACCGATGAGGCGCTCCAAAACAGAAGACGAAGAAGACGCCTTACTCAGAAAGGCTAGCGAAGGTGAGCCAAAAGCGGTGGAAGAGCTTTTCGAGCAGCTGCTTCCATACGCTTCCCAGATCCTTCGACCGTACCACTTACCTGCACAAGAAGCCGAGGACATAGTCTCCGTATCCCTTCTTGAGTTGTTCAAGAGCCTGAGGCAGTCCAAAGTCCCACAGATGAGACATGCGCGCGCCTATCTCCGAGCGATAGCCCTTCGAGAACTGCGCAAGGCAAGAAAAAGGCGCGAACCGAGCATAGGGAGTGGTTCGAGGATGCAGTGAATGTCGAGCTGTTCAGTACTAAGGGGACCGTCAGCGTGCCACGCCTATTGTCGGGGCGGCGGCGATGGATTCTCGCACGATCGGACGCGTCGGTGAACACGCAGACAGTGCTCCGGGGACCACGCATGCTGGGAACCACGAGCCCACTCGCGCCGAGACTGAAGGCGGCTTCACCGAACAGGGCGCCACGAAAGTAGGCACGCTGGTGTTCCTGCACAACGGTGCGGATGAACTCCTGAACCGGCGGCGACAGCGGCGTGCTTGGCCACCGGCCGCGGTCGATTACGAGCACTGAGGGGAAGCCGATGTCCGCTTCAAGAATCTCTACCTGATATGTACCATCCTCCTGGTGATGGGCGAATTCGGCCAGCGACGTCTGCAAGTCATCGGCAAAGTACCAGGCTCCGGTGACGCGGGGGTTGTGCCAGCGGCCGAAGTTGCCGCGGCCGGCGTCAGGGTGTAATGGATCGCGCCCAGCCACCACCGTGCGATAGCACAGCGTGATGACGAGATCGGACCATAACCGTGCGGCGTGAAGGTCTTTCGCCAGCAGGAGCTCGAGCCCGAGCCGGTGCAGTGACGCGCGCATCGAGGAGGATTAGGTGGCGGTCTGCTCGCCCTGGCTGCGCAGACGAGACACGAGATACCCAAGACCAGTCGGGGAGAGCGCGAGCTGTCGCGGTGTGCGGTTCACGCCGCGGAGTGCGCGGTCGACCCAGGTGCGCGCTTCGATGTAGGGGCGCTGGCCGACGATCTCCATGAGCGCGCGGATGAGATCCAGACGCTGCTGTACACCTGGGCGGTGCGTGTGCTCCTCGCCGCTCTCGATACGTACCCAGGTGCTGCGCGAGATACCGGTGCCATCAACCTGATCCAGCGTGATCGCGAATAGGTCGCGGAATAGTCGTAGGACCTGCGCGTCGTCCCGGATCTGCAGTCTAGTCTCCATGACAGTTCGCCCTCTATCCATACCATATCACAAATGAGCCGATTCGGCTCACAGGCCATGTTGCAGGGGGGCCGCGGCGATCAGGTGAAGAGGGAGTAGAAGGTCGACGACAGAACATACGTGCAGCCAAGGAGACCGGCATCAAGATCGGTCAGTATCCGCGTACGTTGCAGCGCGCCCGGAGGTGCGGCGTGACCAAGACTAGAGATGAGCTCAGCATCGGCGGTCATCTGGTCGGGCCGGGCGAACGCAGGGCGATCCGTCTACCCATCACGACGGGATTGAACGGCGCTGAGCTGGCACTGTGGGTCCACGTCGTTCGCGGGCGCACCCCCGGACCAGTCTTGACCTTGCTGTCCACGCTGCACGGAGGGGAGTGGTTCTCGATCGATGTCCTCCGGCAGATCGTGAGGGGAACCGATCCGGCGACACTGCAAGGGGCGGTGATCGCCGTCCCGGTGGCCAATCCCCCGGCGCTGGCGCGGCAGACGCGAAACATGCCCGATGAGTCAGACAGTCCTGACCTCAATCGGATTTTCCCCGGCACGCACACGTGGACGAGTGACCAGCTCGCAAGCGCGATCGCTCGAGAGGTCATGCCGCAGGCGTCGTGCCTGCTGGACTTCCACATGGGACCTTGGGGGTCGGCGTTTCAGGACATCCTGATCGGCGACGACTATCCACAACCCGGCCTCTCCGACGAGACCGAGCGTCTCGCGCTTGCCTTCGGGTCGCCCATCATCCGTCGCGCCAAAGTGGTCAGTGGATTCCCGGGCCCGAAGTCATCGATTGGATATGCCGGGGGCGTCTTGGGGATTCCCGCCTTGGGGGTCGAGGTCGGAGGCGTGGGTTTCGGGCCCCGCCTGGAAGATATCTGGCGTCAGAGGACCGTCGACGGTGTGCGGGCAGTGATGGGAGCGCTGGGAATGATCGATGGCGCGCCGAATCCACGCCCATCGCGGCAGCTCATTTACAGGACGGGCCACCGCGTCAACCCGACCAAGGGCGGATTCCTCCGATCGTCCTTCGGGGGTGACGCGCTTGGGCGGGAGGTCGACAAGGGCACACTGTTGGGTGAGGTGATGAGTCCCTACACGCTCACGGCGATCGAGCAGTTGAGAGCCCCTGCGCGGGGGCTGCTCTTCTACGTGGCCCGGGACTACCCGGTCCGCCCAGGTGACTGGGCCTTCGGCATCGCCAACACTGAGGACGGCACAGCCCGCTGGGTCGAGAATGCCACTCGCGCGGTCGGAGGGTCCCGATGACGACGTCCGGCAAACCGCGAGATGAGATGCGCATCAACGGTCAGGTCGTCCCGCACGGTCAGCGGTCCCAGGTGCGCGTGCCGGTCCTCACGGATCTGGACGGCAGCGAGATCGCGCTGCATATCCACGCGGTCGTCGGCGCCAGGCCGGGACCGGTCCTGGCCATGCACGCGGCTCTCCACGGAAGCGAGTGGCAGTCGGCGGAGATCATTCGCCGGGTGCTCGAAGGACTCGACCCGATGGAGATGGCGGGTGCCGTCCTGGCCGTGCCCGTCGGGAACCCGGTGGCGCTCGCCAGTCTCACGCGGAACGTGCGCGACGAATCGGATAGTTCGGATCTCAACCGCGCGTTTGGCAATGAGCAAAACTGGCTCGTGTATCAGCTCGCTCGGGCCCTGGCGACCCATCTCCTGGCTCATGCCAGCGCGCTGATGGACTTCCACTGCGGCCTCTGGGGAGCGGCTATGGGCTCGGTTACTTGTGGCCGAGACTTCAAAGACCCGAGCGTGTCCGAGCGCGGCTTCCTCATGGCACGGGCGTTTGGGCTTCCGCATGTCCGGCGCGCTGACCTTGCGACGCGGTTCCCCGGCCCCAAAAGTGCTGTGGGGTACGCCGGCCAGGCGCTCGGGATTCCAGGCATCATTTCAGAGGTAGGTGGCGCGGGCTTCGACCCTCAGTTGGAAGAGGCGTGGCTGCAGACCAACGTACGCGGCGTACGAGGCGTCCTGCAGCAGCTTGGCATTCTGCCGGGCCGGCCGCCGATGCCGGACAGGGTGATGGTCTTCGAGCGCGTTCAGCGGGTCAACCCGAGCATCGGGGGGATGCTTGAGCCGTTCTTTCCACCGGACGGGATCATGACGCGCGAGGTGCAGGCAGGCGAGCTGCTCGGCCGGGTGTGGAGCCCGTACACGTTTGATGTCGTCGAAGAACTCCGCGCGCCCATCCGCGGCCTCGTCGACATGGTCGCGCGACCGTATCCGGTGCGGCCCGGAGACTGGGCCTACCTGATGGTAGACCTCAATCACTCCGGGACTCGCTCGCTTGGGGCCGACGAGCTGCCGTAGAGGCTCAAACGGCATTTCAGCAGTGCCAAGCGCCCGGATAGAAACCCACAGATTGCTCCTCAGACCGCTCGAGGCAGCGGACGCGGACGTGCTGGCCGCCATGTGGTCAGATCCAGACGTCACCAAGTACATGGGGGGACCGCGCGACTTCCAGAGGGTCCGTCAAATACTCGAAGACGAAGTTCGGACCGGTTCGCCCGAACCGATCGGCTTTTGGCCTGTCGTGGAGAAGGCGTCCGCGTGTGTCGTCGGTCATTGTGGTCTGCAGCAGAAGGACGTGGACGGACGGACCGAGATCGAGCTGGTCTATGTGTTTGCCGGCGAGTCGTGGGGGAAAGGATACGCCACCGAGGCGGCATCGGCCGTGCGCGACTATGCATCTCACTCGTTGGGGCTGCCGCGCATCATTGCGCTGATCCAGCCGGAGAATCGCGCCTCAGCCCGGGTAGCTGAGAAGATCGGGATGCAGTTCGAACGAGAGACGCACCGCCCTAGCGAGTCCATCATGCATATCTATGCGACGCGTGCACGACATGAAGGCGTCGCTTAGCCGGCCGCTGTCTGAGTCCAAAACCCCTGGGGGTCGAGACGTCGGATGGCCTGCAGCTCCTCAAGCGTCGGCGGCTGAGTCTCGCGCACGCCGGGCGCGATCCGCAGGGACCATCCAGTTTCCTCACGGATGCGGTCGACGGTGGCGCCAGAATGATACGACTGCAGCACTGCCTCGCCCGTGTCGGGATCGAACCCGAACACGCCGAGCGTGGTGATGAGGGCGGCGGGACCGCCCCCAGGCAGGCCGGCCGCCCGGCGCTGCTCACGTCCGCGCAGATGTCCGGGCGAGGTCACGTAGTCCACGGCGTCGCGAAGCCGGTGCCGCTCGTGCGACATGATGATCATCAACCGGCCGGCCAGCGAGGCGATGTCGCACGCGCCGCCGCTGCCGGGCAGCTTCACCCGGGGCTGCGCGCGCGGGCCGATGTACGACGAGTTCACGTTGCCGAAGCGATCGATCTCGGCGCCGCCGATGAAGCCGACGTCCACCCGCCCCCGCCCCAGCAGCGACATCACGACCGACATCCGCGTGCACATGTTGGCGCCGACCACATTGGGGGGGTCGCCCATCGTCAGGAGGAACTCCTGGGTTGGGGTCTCCCTGACGATGCCGTTCTCGAAGAGGCCAACCGCGCGCGGGGCGTGTGTGAGCTTCGCCAGTTGAAAGGCGATCAGCGGCAGCCGCATTCCGACGAACACCACGTCGCCATCGCGAATCTCGCGTGCGGCGGCGGCAACCATGACTTCACCGGACGTCACGTCACATCATCGCTCCCTCATCGCAGGCATCGGACTCTGCGTGCGCTCCACGCGGTCGTCGACGCTACCAGGCGTAATCCACAGGCGCGGCCGGCGCCGACCGCAACAGTCGAAGCGCCTCCCACCGCTCCCGCCCCAGGGCCTCCAGATAGGCCGCACGGTCCGGAATCCGGTGCACCCAGCGGTTGAGCCACACTGCCATGCCGTCCTGCGTGCGCGTCTCGCGGTGGTACTCAGTGTAGAACCCGTGATCTCTTCCGTAGTAACCCTGGACCGGGCAGGGATGGCAGCCGCCCGGGCACTGGACCACGGCGCAGACCATGAATGCCGGAAACAGCACCCGGTTGGGATCGCTGAGAATCACCTCCCGATCCACGATCTCCTCGGCCAGCAAGATGATGCGTTCGGCAGCCAGGCCGGCCTCTTCCGTGATCCCGAGGTGACCCCACAGGTGGGCGTTCCCGCCCGCGTCGGCCCGCTGCACCGCGATGATCGCCACGTCGGGTCGCAGTGCTTTCACGACAGGCACACGCTTACCATTGAACGGCGACCCGACCTCCGCAAAACCCGGATGATCTCTCACGACGTCGCTGCCGGGCCCGGAACGAGCCGGGACGAAAGGCATGCCATGTGCGCCTGCCCACAGCGCGAGGGCAATCGTGTAGTTTGTGTAGTCCTCGACGACGATCCGGTGCGGAACCCCCTGCTCGGTCGCGCGGCGGTACGCATACCCCAATCCCGCGCTCACGTTGCCCACCCACGCCGCCTGGATCCGGGCGACACACCCGGCGCCGATCAGTTGATCGAAGAGGATGTCGGAGATAGGACCGATCAGCGTGAGGTCGCGCTTCCGCTGGCGGATCATCTCATGGCCGGCGGCGAAGGGGATCATCGACTCCAGACACGTGCCCATGACCACGGACGCCCCGTCGGGCACGAAGCGTCCGAGAGCCTCAGCCAGGCTCATGCGTCGGTCGGTGATCATAATTCCTGCTCGGACTCTCGGGGTGTCAGCACCGACCCGCGGTCACCGTCGATCGACCTCACCACGGTCGGGGTCAGCGAGACGTGGACGCGGGCTGCGCTTCGCGCAGTTTGAACCGCTGGATCTTTCCGGTGATCGTCTTCGGCAGATCAGGAACGAACTCGATGATCTGAGGATATTCGTACCGCTTCAGCCGCTCTTTGCACCACGCCTGCAGTTCCTCAACCAGCGCAGCTGATCCCGCGTGACCTTCCCGCAGGATCACACAGGCTTTCATCTTGTTCAGTCCCTCGACGGGCACACCGACGACCGCCGCCTCCATGATCGCGCGATGCTCCATCAGCACGTTCTCCACCGCCACCGGCGACACCCACAGGCCGCCGACCTTCATCATGTCATCCGACCGGCCCTCAGAATAGTAGAAGCCGTCCTCGCCAGTACGGTACCAGTCACCGGTCCGGACCCATTCGCCCACCATCGTCGCCTTCGATTTCTCATGGAAGTGCCAGTAGAACGGCGCGGCGCTGTCGCCCCGGACGTGCAGGTGGCCCGCCTGCCCCGGGGCCACCGGCCGGCCCTCGTCGTCGACGACCTTCACCTCGTACCCCGGGACGGGCCGCCCGCTCGATCCGGGTTGCACCGCCTCCGGCGTGTTGGACATGAAGATGTGCAGCATCTCTGTTGTGCCGATGCCGTCGCAAATCGCGTGCCCGAACATCTCCTTCCAGCGCCGCCAGATCTCGGGAGGCAACGCCTCGGCGGCGGAGATGCACAGGCGGATGGAAGACAGATCATGCCGGCGCGCCTCGGGGGAGTTGAGCATCGCGTTGTACAGTGTCGGAACGCCGAAGAAGATCGTCGGCTTGAAGCGCTGGATGGTCTCGAAGACGGGCTGGGGTGCGGGACGCCCGGGATATAGGATCGTGGAGGCGCCGGCCCAGTAGGGGAAGGACATGTTGTTCCCCAGCCCGTAGGCGTGAAACAGTTTCGCTGGTGAGAAGGTCACGTCGTCATCCCGAATGAGCAGCACATGCCGGGCGTAGGTCTCGCACGTGTAGAGCAGGTCGTGCTGCAGATGGACGACGCCCTTGGGATTGCCGGTGCTGCCCGAGCTATACAGCATGAACGCCATGTCGTCCCGGTGCGTGTCCGCTGGTGAAAGGTCATCGCGGCCGCCGCGGAGGAAGTCGTCGAGGGACACCGCGCCCGGCACGCTGCCGCTGGCCACGATCACCTCGACCTTCTCGGGGTATCCTTGCAAGGCCTGTTGCACTTTCTCGTAGTATTCCTGGTCAACCACTACGGTCCGCGCGTAGCTGTCCGCGACGAAGTACCGCTGGTCTTCCCACTTCAGCAGGGGATTGACGGGGACGGGCACGCACCCGACCCGGATCGCGCCGAAGAACGCCACCGGAAACGCCGGAGTGTCGTTCAGCACGAGGACCACGCGCTCCTCACGCCGCAAACCCAGGCTCCGGAGCGCGCTGGCAAACCGATTCACCCGCCGCGCCAGCTCTCGATAGGTGACCCGTTCATCCCCGCAGGCGATCGCCACCTTGTCCCCTCGGCCTGCGTCCAGGTTCTGATCCAGCAGCAGCGACGCATTGTATCGCTCCGGGACCGCGATCATCGCGCTCATCCTCTCAAGAGGATCGTTTGACCACCACCGACTTGGTTTCCATATAATGTTCCAGAGCCTCGATGCCGTGCTCCTTGCCGACACCGCTTTGCTTGACCCCCCCGAAGGGCAGCTCATCGTAGATCTTTTGCGGAGAGTTGATCCAGGTGTAGCCCGCTTCCAACCGCTCCCCCGCGTACGACGCGCGGTCGAGGTCACGGGTCCAGATAGACGATCCCAGGCCATAGATCGAACCGTTCGCCAGCCTGATGGCCTCATCCAGATCGCGGACCTGCCAGATGGGCAGGACCGGTCCGAAGACCTCCTCGACGGCCACGCGGGAGTCGCGGCCAGGTTCCAGCAGCACGGTGGGCTCGTAGAAGTGTCCCCGGTCATAGAGATCCCCGCCAGGCCGCCGCGCGCCGTGCAGCACCCTGGCCCCCGAGGCGACGGCATCGCCCACCTGTTCCTCGATGCGCGCCCGCTCGCCGGCGGTATGCATAGGTCCCAGCGTCATCCCATCCATCGTGCCAGGACCCACCTTCAGCCGCTCCACCTTTCCTTGGAGTTTTCCGATGAAGGTATCCGCCACACGCTCGAACACGTAGAGCCGCTTGATGGCCAGGCAGGCCTGACCGCAGTTGAAGAATCTGCCGACACTCGCGGCGCTCGCTGCCGCATCAAGATCAGCGTCGTCGCACACGATCATGGGATCGGAGCCGCCCAGTTCCAGCGTCACGCGCTTGAGGTCCCCGGCCGCCAGCGCCATGATGCTCTTGCCCACCGGCGTCGACCCGGTGAACGCCACCTTGCGGACGAGAGCGTGCGCGACCAGGGCGTTGCCTGCCACCGATCCCGCACCCGTGATCACGTTGAAGACACCTGCCGGCAACCCGGCCCCGTGCATGAGCCCGGCGATGCGTAACGTCGTCAGTGGAGTGGTTTCAGAGGGCTTGGCGACCAGGGTGTTCCCAGCCACGAGCGCGGGGCCCAACTTGTTCCCAAGCAGTGTCGTCGGGAAGTTCCACGGGACGATAGCCCCGACCACTCCCAGAGGCTGTTTGAGGATCAGCCCGTAGGTCCCCTCGTCGAGGTTCGGGACATAGCCGCCTCTCAAGTTTTTCGCCAGACCCGCGTAGTGTTGCAGTGTGTGGACGAAACGCCGGATCTCAAGGCGGGCTTCCCGCAGCGGCTTCCCTTGCTCGGCGGTCAGCAGGGCGGCCAGCTCCTCGATGTGATGCAGCACGTTCTCGGCCGCAGCCCCGAGGAGCTCACCGCGTCGCGCGGCAGGGGTGTCGCGCCAGGCCAGGAACGCGTTGTAGGCGGCCTGCACCGCCATATCCACTTCGTCCGGACCGGCACGAGGGACGGTGCCTACCGCTTCACCGTTCGCCGGGTTGGCGATCCGGAACCGTTCAGCGTTCGGAAACTCGACGTAGGTCCCACCAATGAACATCTCCGCCATGATGCAGTCCTCCGGCCGCCTCTTCGCAGGGGGCCAGGTGGACACCTGCCGTACCGGTGACACGCCAGGACAAATGGCAAAGGCCTTCGCAGAGACAGCGCCGAATCCGGAGAATTGGCGACCAGGGCGTCCGCCCTGCTCACCATGCCTCTGGTCCGCGGGGTCTTCCCTGATTGAGCGACGAACATGAACTGCTCGTGGTCGAGAGCCGCGAGGTCTCGATCTCGAATCCGCGCAAGGTGCTCTTTCCGAAGCCGAGATACACGAAGCTCGACCTCGCGCGCTACTATCTCGCGGTGGCCGAGGGAGCGCTGCGCGGCGCGGGCGGACGGCCCAACATGCTGGTGCGCTATCCCGACGGCATCGCCGGCGAATTCTTCTATCAGAAGCGCGCGCCGGCCTCGCGCCCGCCGTGGATCGAAGTCGTGTCGCTTCGCTTTCCCTCGGGGCGCAGCGCGGACGAGGTGGTGCCGCGCGACGCCGCCGCGCTCGCCTGGCTTGCGAACCTCGCTTGCCTCGAGCTGCACCCGCATCCGGTGCGTGCGGACGACCTCGAGCACGCCGACGAGCTGCGGGTGGACCTTGATCCGGTGCGTGGCGTGACATGGGCGCAGGTGCGCGAGGTCGCGCATGTGGTCGAGGCGACACTAAAGGACTTCGGCCTCGTGGGCTGGCCGAAGACTTCCGGCTCGCGCGGCATGCACGTTAATGTCCGCATCGAGCGGCGCTGGAGCTTCGACGAGGTGCGCCGCGCTGCGCTGGCGCTGGCGCGCGAGGTCGAGCGGCGCGCGCCGCGTATCGCGACCAGCAAGTGGTGGAAGGAAGAGCGTCATGGCGTGTTCGTTGACTATAATCAGAACGCGAAAGACCGCACCGTGGCCTCGGCCTACTCGGTGCGCCCCACAACCGATGCGCGCGTGTCGGCGCCGATTAGGTGGAACGAGGTAGAGAGCTGCGAGCCGGGCGACTTCACGCTCGCGACGATGCCCGTGCGCTTCGCGAGGCTCGGCGATCCGCACGAGGGGATCGACCGGCATCCCGGATCGCTGGAACGTCTGCTGGAGCTGTCGGCGCGGCACGAGCGCGATGGGCTCGGCGACGCGCCATGGCCGCCGCACTATAAGAAGCAGCGTGGCGAGCCTGCGCGCGTGCAACCGTCCAGGCGTCGCGCGCCAAAGCACCCGCTGATCGAGATCGGCCGCGCGCACCGTAGACAGGACGCGGTCGCCGGGCTCGAGCGCTGGAAGGCGCGCCATCCTGAAGCCGCCGCGCACCTCGAGCCTGCGGACGTGCTGGTCGATTCGATGCGTGGCCGCTCGTCCACCTGGACGCGCATCCGCGTAAATTTGAAGAACGTGCCGGCCAAGCTCCGGCCGGGTCAGGAGCCTCTCGACCCGGACGAGAAGACCTTATCGAGCTCGTAGGCGCGCGTGACCTCGAGCTGGTCGTAGCGACAGTCGCGCGGCCGATTGTCCGGCCGCCAGCGCAGGAAGACCGCAGCGTGGCGAAAGCGGTTGCCCTGCAAATGGTCGTATTGGACCTCGCACACCCGCTCGATGCGCAGCGGCTCCCAGGAGAGATCCTTCCCCGCGCTCCAACGGCTCTGCGCGCCAGGCATCCTGGCGAGCTCGCCCGCTTCTGCCTGCGCCCATGCTCGCCAGGGATGATTCTCCAACGCGTTCTTGCGCAGCGGCGCGAGTTCGGCTGCGAGCTGCCGGCGCATTGTCAGCGTGAACGACGAGGTGACGCCGACGTGCTGCAGCACGCCCCGGTCGTCGTACAGGCCGAGGAGCAGCGAGCCTACCAAGTCCTTTCCGGTTTTGTACCAGCGGAACCCGGCTACCACGCACTCCGCGGTGCGCGCGTGCTTTACCTTGATCATCGCGCGCTTGCCGGGCTGGTAGGGACTGTCCGCCGGCTTCGCGATCACGCCGTCGAGGCCGGCGCCCTCGAACTGCTCGAGCCAGTGCGTTGCTATGCTGCGGTCTCGCGTCATGGGCGTGAGGTAGACCGGCGGGTCGATGTCTGCAAGCAGCCGCTCGAGGAGCGCCCGGCGCTCGCTTTGCGGCGCCAGCATCCGGTCGAGGCCGTCGGCTGCCAAGAGGTCAAAGGCGACGAACGATGTCGGCGTCTCCTTCGCGAGCTTCGCCGCGCGCGAGGCCGCGGGATGCAGCCGCAGCTGCAGCGCATCGAAATCGAGCCCCTGCGGCGTCTTGATCACGATCTCGCCGTCCATCACGCAGCCGCTGGGCAGCTTTTCGAGCAGTGCCTCGTGCAGCTCCGGAAAATAGCGGTCGAGCGGCCGCAAGTCGCGGCTCTGGATGAAGACATCGGACGCCCCGCGAAAAACAATGGCGCGAAATCCGTCCCACTTCGGCTCGAAGAGAAAGGTCCCGGCCGCAGGCAGGGCGTCGGTCAGCTTGGCAAGCATCGGCGCGATCGGCGGCGCGATCGGAAACGCGTTGGCGCTATGTGGCGTGATCAATGTTGGCCGGCTGAAAATCCCAAGCACCTATTCTCTAGCCGGCCACCAGCTCCTTGAACCCTGGCAGCGAGTTCAGAGTCTCGCGCCTCTTCGGTGGAGTCCGGTCGCGCCGCTGGGATGCGGCTCCGATGGTGCGGCGACTTGTAGGGCGCCCGTGCCATCGTTGCAGCGCACAGAGAAGGTATGTCTGCCTCCTTGAAACGGCCAGTCGTAGCGCCAGATGACCCACGTCGCGCCCGACAGAGGGGAACGCAGTTGCGCCTCACGCCATTCGCCGTCGTTCACCCGGACTTCGACCTTCGAGATGCCTCGCGTCCCGGCATGGGCGATGCCGCCAACCGGCACGAGCCGCCGTCCGCCGGCATCCGTGATCTTCTCATCAACGGCAATCGTATCGATGACCGACGTTGCTTTCATCCGCGCCTCTCGGTCCCAGGTCCGCGTCACCCAATAACCTTCCTCCCAACGGTCTGTTGCCTCGATCGACTCGATCCATTTGGGCTGTTTCATGCCGTAGAGATCGGGAATGTAGATGCGCAGCGGGAAGCCGTGGTGGGTGGTGAGAGGAACGCCGTCCCACGCGTAGGCGAGCATCACCCGCTCGTCGCCGTTGATCGTCTCCAACGCGACCACTTCGTAGAAGCTATCGGCCGACGTGATCTTCAGGTGCGTGGCCGTGGGGCGCAGCCTGAGATCGGGCAAGAGCCGCTGCAGGCTGACACCCGTCCAGCGAGTGGTGCCAATCAGATCACCCGCGACCAAGTTTGAGATGCACGACAGCGTGATGAACTGGTGCATCGGCGGGTAGTCGCGCAGGTCCGCCAGGGTCAGCTCCACCGGTCCTTCTACCAGGCCGCTGACCTTCAGTCTCCAGCCTTCTTCCTTGATGACCGGAGGGAGCGCGTTGATGTCGATCCGGTAGTGCTCCTCCAGCGGCGTGAATTCCGCGCGCGTGCCCGCGGCGGGCTTGACGGCGACACGGACGTTCGGCAGAGTGTGAGTGGCCGACCAGCGTTCGGTCGCCGCCACCTCGGGCATACGCCGGCTCCCGATCAGCGCGCCCAACGCCGATCCGCCCACGGTGATCACGGCTGTAGCGCCGCCCAGACGAATCAGAAAGCGGCGCCGGTCAATCCGCTCGACGAAAGCGCCCCCGGAGTCCTCTGCCTCAGCGGTCATGGTGCTCCCCGTGCTCAGACGGCTGTGAACCCAGCCGAAGGCCGCGCCCCAGGTCAGAAAGGCCGCCAGAATCCAGAGTCCGCTTACCAGCGGGCTGGTGGTCGCCGAGCGATTGACGCTCTGGCTGATAAGCACCACGCCGACGCCTGACAGCGCCCCCAGGATTCCCCCAAAGGAATACGCGGACGTGCCGTCCCGAACGCGTAGGATTGCGAACAGAACGGCTCCGGCGACGACGCCCGCGATGAAGAACCCGGCAATGCCCATGAGTTGTTCGGCGGCCTTGGCGGCTGTGTCGGTGCTGCCCAGGTCCAGCGCGCGAATGATCTTCACCAGCAGATCGATGCCGATAGTCACGATGGAGCCGGGCAGCCTGCGCGTGACCCAGTCGAAGAGATCAAAGGGGGCAAACGGCAGGCCGCCGAGTTTCCATCCAAGGTAGAAAACGGCGATCAGCGGCGCCGTTAAGAGCGCGCCGACCAATGCTCCGATTGAGGTCCCTGGTTTCACCCCCGACCACCTCGACCCCATTCTACATCGCGTCTCACGTGTCGCGGTGATTCAGTGATCCCAGACTTGCACGCGCAAGCCGGGAATTCGCTGGTAATCTCGCGCATTGACGGTAACCACCTGGAAATCAAGGGTAATCGCAGTAGCAGCAATGATGAGATCATGCGCTCCCACCAGCTCCCCACGCGCCGCCAGTTCAGCCCAGAGGCGTGCATGCACCCTGGCGGTCTCAATGCCGAATTCCACAATGGGGAACCGGGCCAGGATCCCTTCCACAAACCGCTCTCGCTGGAGCTTTCGCTGCTGGTCCTCTGCGCGGTAGACGCCGTGTAGGAGCTCGCTGGCTGTGAGGGCACTAAGGACGACCGATTCCTGCTCCTGGCCAACGACGTGCTCGGCCAGGGACAGACGACCGCGCTCCACTGCGATGAGGACGCTGGAATCGATTACGATGCCCATGGGGTCGGAGTCCGGCCGAGGGTGAGGCCGTCTGCTTCTAGCACGCGCGCGAACTGCTCGGCATCGTCCGGCTCCAAATGGGGCAGTCCGGCTAACAGCGCCGGCAACTCACTGAGGCGGATCGGTACCGCCTCTTCTGTCGGCCGTAGCTCTGCGACGGGCTTTCCGCCCTTCGTCAGGACAAATCGCTCCCCTCGGAAGCGCACTCTCCCGAGAACCTCAGAGAAGTTTCGGACAGCCTCCGTAATTGTCAGATATGCCGGCACCGGCCACCCCGTTTGCTGTAGAATCAGCTTCTCAGATTATCATACATTATGCGTTCGGCCGTGTACACGACCCCATACGTCTGGCTCGCCGGATGCGTATGAGTCCCCAGGCGGAATGCCGCCCGCGGTCACCGCCGCGAGGAGGGGTCGCTTGCTTCGGCACGGAATGATGCACACCGAAGGGCGAGACGGTAGTATGGCCCACTGTCACAGGTGGGTACAAGGGGGTCTGGTCCATGCGTCGTCATCGGTGGCTCTTCTGCCTGTGCACGGTCGTAATCCTGATCGGGCTGGCGGCTCCGGCCGCCCGACCCGCGCCCGCTGGAGACTTCAAGATCGGGTTGCTGCTGCCGTATTCGGGCGTGTTCGCCCGCCTGGGCGAGTCGATGACGCACGCGACCGAGATGTACCTGGAGTCGATCGGCTGGACTGCCGGCGGCCGAAAGATCGTCCTGATCAAGGAGGACGAAGGTGTTCCGAACACCGACGTCGCCGTCCGTAAGTTTCGCAAGTTCGTCGAGCAGGACCGCGTCGACATGGTCACCGGCGTGGTGAGTTCGGGCTCGCTGGCCGCGTTAGTCGACCCGATTCGCGAGGCGAAGGTCATCACCGTCATCTCCAACGCCGGATTCGACGGCGCCACCCGCGAGAAGAAGAGCCCCTGGCTGTTCCGCACATCGTTCTCGAACTGGCAGATCGGCGCGGCGCAGGGCGAGTGGGCGGCGAAGAACCTGGGCAAGCGGGCCGTGACGCTTCAGGCCGACTACCAGGTGGGCCGCGACAACGTGCGCGCCTTCAAGGACACGTTCGAGCCCGCAGGAGGCCGGGTCGCCGAGGAAATCTGGTACCCGCTGGGCAACCCCGACTTCGCGCCCTACCTGGCGCGAGTGCGGCTGGCCATGCAGAACGCCGACCTCGTGTACTGCTTCGCAGCGGGCGCCGACGCGGTCCGGCTGATCCGGCAGTGGAGAGAGTTCGGGATGACCGGCACGAACATCATCTGCAACGGATTCATGATCGGCGACGACATCCTCCCGGTCGTGGGCGACGCCGCGGTTGGGATGCGGGGCGCGCTGTCGTGGATCTCGACGTTGGGCTATCCCGAGAATCGCAAGTTTGTGGCGGACTTCAGGCAGAAGGCGGGGCGGGTCCCGGATGTCTACGCGGCGCAGGCGTACGAGACGGCCATCTTCATCGCCGACGCGCTCAAGAAAGTTAACGGCGACACCAGCGACCAGAAGCGCCTGATGGATGTGATGAAGACGATCACCTTCAAGGGGCCACGGGGGCCATTCAAACTGGATCCAGAAACGCAGAACATCGTCCTCACGATCTACATCTATGAGATTGTGCAGGAAGGCAGCGGGGTCGCCCCGCGCATCTCGAAGGTGATCACGAACTGGAAGGATCCGGGCCGGACGAAGTAGCGCCTGGCAGTCAGTCCTCGGTGGCCGGCCATGAGCATCGCCGATGCGCTTCCCGGTGAGGACCTCGTGGCATCGGGTATTGAGGACCTCGTGCGAGGCGTGGAGTCGATCCCCGCCCTGCTCGTGTCGATCGGTGCGCCTCGTCTGCGGCGACTCGGATACACGGTGCCGACGCCGATCCCGTCTCCGGAGTTGCGCCTGTTCGAACTCCTGCGACAGTCCGACCCCGACGCGGCCCACGCGCGCTACAATGCGCTCGTACGGCGGCTCGTGAGTTTCGAGCGCGCGGCGGAATGCGCGAGGTAGCCGACGCCGATCGGATCCGGCGCTTCATGCGCGCTCTCGGGGTTGAGGCGGATGTCGACACCCGCATGTACTTCACAGGCGGCGCGACCGCGGTCCTCTACGGCTGGCGGCCCAGTACGATCGACGTGGACATCAAGTTTGTCCCCGAGAGTGATCGCATCTACCGGGCGATCCCCCGGGTCAAAGAGTCGCTGCGGATCAACGTTGAGCTCGCCTCGCCCCTTGATTTCATCCCTGTCCCTCCAGGGTGGGAGGATCGCAGCCAGTACATCGCCCGCGAAGGCAGCGTCTCGTACCATCACTTCGATCTCTATGCGCAGGCGCTGGCGAAGGTTGAACGGGGTCACTCGCAGGATCTCGACGATCTCAGGGAGATGATTCACAGAGGGCTCATCGATCCTTCGGACGCCCTTCAGTACTTCAGCGCGATCGAGCCATCCTTGTACCGGTTTCCCGCACTCGATCCGGCGTCTTTCCGCCGGGCAGTGCAGGAGATCTTCCGCGCACGATAAAGCGCATTCCAGTGGACCTGACGTTCTTGTTACAACAGTTCCTCAGCGGTATGGCGTTCGCCATGACGTTGTTTCTGGTGGCCGCGGGCCTGACGCTGATCTTCGGGTTGATGGACGTTCTCAACCTGGCCCACGGCACGTTCTATCTGGTGGGCGCCTATATCGGGCTGACCGTCCTGAAGACCTCAGGCAACTTCTGGCTCGCCCTCATCGTCGCACCGCTCGCCGTGGCCGCGCTAGGCTATCTCGTCGAGACCGTGGTGATCCGCCCCGTCTACGCGCGCGGGCATCTCGATCAGGTGCTCCTCACGCTGGGTCTGGCGTACATTCTTGCAGATCAGGCGCGAGGCATCTGGGGGTCAGCCGAAGAGGCGCTGTCCGCCCCTGTACTGCTGATCGGCTCGGTCACGGTGGCCGGCGTCTTCTTTCCCCTCTACCGGCTGTTCGTCATCGGCTTCGGACTGGCTGCGGCGCTAGCGATGTGGTTCCTCGTCGAACGGACGCGCTGGGGCGCGATCATTCGTGCCGGCGTCACCAACCCGACGATGGTGCGCAACCTGGGGATCGACATCGGCCGGATCTTCGCCCACACCTTCGCCTTCGGATGCGGGCTGGCGGCGCTGGCCGGTGTCGTGGCCGGTCCGATCATCGGCGTGGCCCCGGGTCTCGACGCCGAGATCCTCATGCTCGCGCTCATCGTCGTGGTCACCGGAGGGCTGGGCAGCCTGTCGGGATCGTTCTGGGGAAGCATCTTGATCGGACAGGCCGACACGTTCGGTAAGGTCTTGCTGCCTCAGTTTTCGCTCTTCTTCATCTTCGTCGTGATGGCGCTGGTCTTGCTCTACCGGCCGGGCGGGCTGCTGGGGAAGCGCGCATTGTGAGGCGCACAAGCGAGGTCGTCACCGCTGCAGCCCTGGTGCTCGGCTTCGCATCTCTTCCGTTGTGGGCCCCGCGGTACATCGTGTCAATCGTCGCCGAAGTATTCATCTTCGGCATCGCCGCGGTGAGCCTGAACTTGTTGTTGGGGTACACCGGACTCGTCTCGATGGGTCACGCCGCGTTTTTTGCGGTCGGAGGCTATGCCGCGGGAACGATCGCCAAGACGATCTCGACCGCGCTCTGGATGACCCTCCCGGTGGGCATCGGGGCGGCAGGTGTTCTTGCCCTGATCATCGGTCTCTTCGCGCTGCGGACCACCGCCGTGACGTTCCTCATGATCACCCTCGCGGTGGGGCAGATGCTGTACGCGCTCGCGATCAAGTGGAGGGCGGCCACCGGCGGATCTGACGGGCTGATCGGCATCCCGCGTCCCAGCGGCCTGGGGTTTGACATCAGCCCTCGGGGGATGTATCTGATCGCGTTCATCCTGTGCCTCGCCGTCCTCTGGCTGCTGCGCCGCATCCTGAATGCGCCGTTCGGCCGCACCCTGGTGGGGATCCGGGAAAACGAAGGTCGCCTGCGCGCGCTCGGGTGCAATGTGCGGGCCTACAAACTCGCCGCGTTCGTGCTGGCCGGATGCTTGGCGGGCCTGGCGGGCGTGCTCTTCGCCCATTTCAATGGATTCATGTCGCCGTCCGAGGTGCACTGGCACCGGTCGGGCCAGTTGATGGTCATGATCATCGTCGGCGGGGTGGACAGCCTCATTGGACCCGTGCTGGGCGCCTTTGTCGTCGTCGCGATCCAGGACCTCGTCAGCTCCTACACCACGCGGTGGACAACCATCATGGGGCTGCTGTTCATCGGCTTTGTATTGGGCGCGCGCGGTGGACTGATCGGCATGTGGCAGGGCCTCGCGCGCGCGGTCGGCAGCCGGTTGCGAGAGCGAAGCGAACCGGTATGAACGCGACCGCGCCAGACGGCGCACCTGCGGCGATCGAGACGCGTGGCATTGAGATGCGCTTCGGCGCCCTGGACGCGCTCGCCGGCATCGACCTGACCGTGACGACCGGAGAGCGGCGGGCGCTCATCGGCCCCAACGGCGCCGGCAAGACCACCCTCTTCCACATCATCAGCGGCGAACTGGAACCGACGGCCGGCCGCGTCCGGCTATTGGGCAGAGACGTCACGTCGCTGGCGCCTCACGAGCGGGCCCGCATGGGTTTGGGGCGCACGTTTCAGCGCAACAACCTGTTTGCGCGGCTCAGCGTCTGGGAGAACGTCCGTCTCGCGGTGCAGGTGCGCCATCGACTCGGGGCCCAGCTCTTCCGGCCGGTCGACAAGTATACCGAGGTATCCGCGGGAGCCGCGGCGCTCCTCGATCGGGTGGCTCTGGGGCACCGTCGAGCCGATCGCGTCGCGGAGCTGTCGTATGGCGAGCAGCGTCAACTCGAGCTTGCGCTGGCCCTGGCCACATCCCCCACGCTCATGCTGCTCGACGAGCCCACAGCGGGCATGTCGCCGGCGGAGACGATCCGGATGGTGGAGATGCTCGCCGGGCTTCCCCGCTCAATCACTCTCGTCATCATCGAACACGACATGGACGTCGTCGGGGCGCTGGCCGACAACATCACGGTGATGCACCTCGGCCAGATTCTAGTCGATGGCCCGGCTCGGACGGTGCGGGGCGATCCGCGGGTGCAGGCCGTGTACCTGGGCGACGCCCCCGAGGACGGCGCCACGCTGGGAGAAGGAGCGCAGGGCGTTGCTGACCGTTGAAGGACTGCACGCCTACTACGGCGACAGTCACATCCTGCAGGGTGTAAACTTGAGCGTGCGGCAGGGACAGGTCGCCGGCCTGCTCGGCCGCAACGGCGCCGGCAAGACGACCACGATCAAGGCAATCATCGGCGAGGTCCGCCCGCGGCGAGGAAAAGTGATCATCTTTGACCACGACGTGGCCGGCCTGGCGTCTGAACGGATCGCGCGGCTGGGCGTCGGACTCGTCCCGCAAGGCCGCATGATCTTTCCGAATCTTACGGTCCACGAGAATCTGACGCTGGCCGCCCGGCCGGGACAAGGCGAATGGACAGAAGAGCGCCTGTACGGGCTCTTCCCGAAGCTGCGCGAGCGAATCAGTCACCGGGGCCATCAACTCTCCGGAGGCGAACAGCAGATGCTCGCCATCGGCCGGGCGCTGCTGACCAATCCCCGTATCCTGCTGATGGACGAACCCTCCGAGGGACTGGCGCCTCTGCTCGTGCGCGAGATCGGGCGCGTGATCCAGCATCTCAAAGAGGCCGGACTGGCGATTCTCCTCGTCGAACAGAATCTGGCGATGGCGCTCGGCGTGGCCGATTGGCTCTATGTGATCAACAAAGGCCAGATCGTGCATGAGGCGCCGCCGCAGCAGCTTCGGCAAGAGGATCACATCAAGCATACGTTCCTGGGCGTGTGATCCGCGGGAGTGCAATCTGCGGACTGTACTCCGGGGGAGTGTGACGAGGACTCGTGGAGCGACTCGTATCGTATGCTGATATCCCCCGCCGGTTCAACCTGACCGGCTACTTCCTCGATCGCAATCTGGACGAAGGACGGGGCGATCGAGTCGCCATCTACACCGGTGGCCGCGCGCATACCTACGCAGAGGTCGCACGCCTCACGAACCGCGTGGGCCACGTGCTGCGCGATCTCGGCGTCGAGCCGGAACAGCGTGTCCTGCTGGCGCTCGGCGACGGACTGGAGTTCGTAGCGACGTGGTTCGCGGCCATCAAGATCGGTGCAGTCACCGCCGAGGTGTATACGTTTCTTCAACCTAAGGACTACACGTATTACCTCAATTACACCCGGGCCCGGGTGGTCGTGGTTGATGCGACCACGCGGGACAAGATCCGATCGGTGCGGCACCAATGTCCTTCCGTGCGGCACGTCGTCATCGTGGGCGATGTCACTCGAAGCGATCTTCTCGCCGACGAGGTGAGTTTCGACCGGCTCATCGCGCAGGCGCCTGACGTCCTTGAGGCTGCCG
The DNA here is from genome assembly GCA_052387355.1 of Armatimonadota bacterium. GTDB lineage: Bacteria > Sysuimicrobiota > Sysuimicrobiia > Sysuimicrobiales > Humicultoraceae > JBQTJG01. Next base: position 20,156 of record JBQTJG010000142.1, read on the forward strand.
ACACCTCTAAGGACGACATTGCGCTCTGGAAGTTCACGACCGGCAGCACCGGCAGGCCGAAGGCGGCGGTGCATGCGCATCACAACCCGGTCATCAACTTCCACGCGTACGGCCTTGGGGTCTTACAACTTCAACAGGACGACGTCGTCCTACCGGTTCCGAAGCTCTTCTTCGGCTACGCGCGAGATCTGGCGACGCTGTACCCGTTCGGTGTGGGGGCGGCCGGCGT
>JBQTJG010000143.1:0-3123 GCA_052387355.1 Armatimonadota bacterium
CGAAACTCCCCGGCAGCCTCGACGAGGGTATGCAGCCCCTGTTTGAGCGCGACGCTCCCCGAATACATGACCAGGAAACAATCGGGGGCGATCCCCTGGCGATGTCGAAACGCGTTGGCATGCGCCGCCGGGCGCATGAACTCGACGTCGACATAGTTGGGGAGCACCTTCACCTTCTCCGGCGGCGCCCCTCCGGCGACCACGTGGCGAGCAAACCCGTCGCTGATCACCCCGATGCCATCGACGTGCCGGTAGATGTAGCGCTCGAGAGCACGGGCGATGCGCGCGGGGACACTGTTGGCGGCGAGCATGCCCGTGGCGATGGCCGCATCGGGCATCAGGTCCTGGATGTGAAAAAACACGCGGGAACCCTTCAGGCGACCCAGGAGCACGCCGCCGATCCCAAGCTGCAGCGGCGGAGACACCACGACGATCATGTCGCACTTACCCGTGACCAATCCCCCGAGCAAGGAAGAAATGCTGAACGACATGTCAAACAGGACGCGGTTCAGGGCCTTCTTGGGTCGCCTCGGCACGTACAGGTACGTGCGGAGCACCGGCACGCCGTTGATGACCTCGCGCATGATGCGTCTCCCCCGATAGGGCGCCCAGACCTCCCACTGCGGCGCCATCGGAAACCCCGCCACGACCTGCACCTCGTGCCCGCGCTGCTGGAGGTGCTCTGCGAGTTCAGCGGTGTAGGGCCCGATGGACGTGGATTCGGGCAGGTAGTTCAGCCCGAGAATCAGAAAGCGCACTGCATCATCCCTTCGGGGCTTCCGAGGGCCCGGGCGGTCCAGGCTGTTGGGGCTTCCACGCCACAGCCTGCAGGGTGTTTCCCCAGCGCCCCAACAGCGCATCGAGGCAGCGAAATCCCAGACGGAAAAGCCAGAACGACGCTCCCGGCTCGAAGATTCTGTAGATTCGGAACGTCCAGGGTTGGTAGTAGACGAGGTGCCTCCGGAACCCCCAACCCGTTGTTCCTGCGTGCTGGAAGATTCCGATGAGCTGCCGCGCCGTGAAACGGTATACGCGGTTGCCTACCTCTTCGTAGTCGGCAGACAGCCCCACCCGCTTGGCGAGGCCGGTGATGGGAGACTCGGCAGGCTCTACCATCGCGACGGCAGTTCGACACGTCCGGATCATCTCTCGGATCGCGGGCGCCGGATCAGGAAGATGATGCAACCCGTCGTGGACGAAGGCGACGTCAACGGCGTCGTCTCGAAAGGGAAGACGCGCAGCGTCTGCAACGACCAGCGTGTAGTCCAGTCCGTAGCGTTGAGCGCGCTGCCTCGCTCTGAGGAGGGCGTCAAAAGACAGGTCAGTCGCCACAACTCTCATACCGCGGCGGAACAGGAACTCACTATCCATGCCGGAACCAGCGCAGACGACGAGCACGGTCGTGTACGGCGCCGGCCGCCTCAAGAGCTCCCAGGCTTCTGACAGTTTGAAATTCAGCAAGAATCTGACCGCGCGGGGATAGGAATGGGGTCGCGTGATCTCGCTCTCTGGATCGACCTTCTCACGGTAGTAGGCTAGCTGCTGGGCCTGGTCGTCTCGCACATCTGGCTACCGCGCCCTTAGCTCGCCCGTGGGAAGGTCGGGGATCGGCCTGATCCCCACGCGATGGCCTCCTCAAACTTGGCGACCGCCAACTCCACGTTCCACCCTCCGATCAGTTCTGTCGACATCCGGCCCATCTCGCGCCGCCTATCGGCATTCTCGATGAGCGCCTCGAGTGCTGAAGACAGCGCCCGCGCATCACCGGGCGGGACAACGAGACCGTTCACACCGTCCTTGACCAGATCGCCAACCGCGCCCACGCGCTCAGTGGCGATGATCGGCAGCCCGGCCGCCATCGCCTCGTTCACGACAACACCGAACGTATCATAACGCGACGGCAGCACGAAAATATCGCACGCCGCGTACCAGATGGGAAGCTCATCCTGCTGTTTGAACTCGGAGACGAAGACGGACGACTCGAGTCCATCCCGCCGAACCTCCTCAACGAGGCGATTCCGAAGTTCGCCGCCCCCTACCAACACAAGAAAGGCGCCGTGGGACCGCCCGCGGGCATGAAGGATTCGCCACGCGTCCAGCAGTTCGAGCACGCCTTTCCGGGGAATGAACTGGCCAACGAACATCACGGCCGGCCCGGTCTCGGGTAGCTTGAGTTCGCGGCGTAACGCCGCCTGGTCGGTCTCAAACCGGCTTCCCTGCGCTGTGAACCGCTCGTGATCAGTGACCTGTGGGAATAAGAAGATCCTCGAACGCTCGACCCCAAAGGACGCAAGGTACTCGATGCACCGCGAGCTGGCCGCGAGGTATCCAGCATACGATTGAATGACCCGACGAATCAGCGGCATCACCAACCGTTTCTTGAGGGAAGGTTCGTGAGGAATGCTCTCTTCCCACAAGAACACGGGGACACCGGTGAACTTTGAGACAAGGAGCGCCTGCAGGCTGTACGGCTGCGTCCACGCCAGCGTGACGATGAGATCGAACCTGCCTCTGACGAGCTCGGAGATCACGGTAGGATTTACGAACAGGGTCGTGGGCCCCGCCAGAGTCGTGTAGAGGGGCAGTCCCCACCCGGAAAGCACCTTCGCGTGAAACCCCTGTGCGGCCACCTGCCACTCCCGGTGTCGCTCGCGTGTACTCATCAGGAAGACCGTCACATCGATGCCTTCCCGTTCCGCAATCCTACGGAGCAAGGCCACGCGATACGGCGCCAGATTCCCGATGAGGAACGCCACACGCACGCGATCACCCATGGCTGGCGATCGCTGATCCACCCGCGAGCGGTCCAGATCGCGAGGCTTCTCGCGAGTCTCTGGATTGACGTGTCAGTCCATACAGCAAGGCAACGGTCAGCCACGTGTACCGGTGATAGATGTGCGGCTGTACCATGTCGATGAGGAGCCACCCGATGATACTGGCCGACAAGCCCAGGATCTCCCAGGCCCCTCGACCATTGGCGTAACCAACCACCGCACCGACGGTCAGCCGGAGTGTTCTCCAGTACAGGAGAGCGACTCCAACGAACGTGACGACACCCCCCGCGACCCAGCTCTGCAGCACCGTGTTGTGTATGGTGACGGAAGTCACCAACTGGCCAGGGTC
>JBQTJG010000144.1:0-4925 GCA_052387355.1 Armatimonadota bacterium
CTGGCAAGGTCCATCGGTCCCAGGGGCACCTGTACTGACGAGGAGTGCCGCGCCTCGGTGTACTGCCAGCAGGTGCTGCGCGACTTGGGGTACGACAGTATCTTGACGCTAGCTTGCCGCCTCACACGTCGAATCATCGTGCCGCTTGACGACCAGGTTGGCCCTGACTTCCGTCGGCTTGACAAGCGCCAGGTACACCGGGCACCTCGCCAGCCACGCCTGGAAGAGCCGCCGGGCACCTTCTTCACCTTCGGTCGTCGAGAGCTCGATGTCGATCTCCATATCGTACAGGTCCGGCGCGGCGCCGTCCTGGGCCAAGAGGCCCCGGAAGTCTGCGGCACACCGCACGGTGGCCCGGACACCCGTCACGCCGACGCCCAAGAGTGGCGCGAGCGTGTCGCGTATGAAGACGACCGCGCATCCCGCGAGCGCGCCGAGCAGCATCGCCGTTGGACTCGGCGCCGCGTTCGTGCCTCCAAGGGGAACAGGCAGGTCGGCCCGCCACTTGAAGGTACCTGCTTCAAGAACGGCCTGCGCGCCATCAGAGCGCGCCTGGACGCTGGGTGTGACCCGTGCCTGCTCCGGATGTTCCTTCCACAACCGGATCGTTTCATGAATCGCCTCGGTCCTCACACTCGATCACGCCCTTTCGTTCGGGGATCAGGCCGATGGCCGAAGCTTCGTTGGATCGTCAGGGCCGCACCGTGACGGCCTTGCCCTCTTCTCCCGCGAAGACGACCAGAATCCTCACCGGCTGCGTCCCCCGATTGACGCCGTTGTGCCAGGTGTTGACGCTCTCGGCAAACGTCTCCCCGGGACGATAGGTGCGAGGCGATTGGCCATCAGTTTCGATCGTGATCTCCCCTACCAGGACATAGACATAGTTCGGGAAGGGATGCATGTGGCGACCTACTTCGCCGCCCGGCGCGAGCTCGATAACCACCCCTGTGAACTGGTTGCGCCCCTGCGGGAACTGGATCGTCTGGCCGACCGCGGTGGTCGTCGTCTGCAGCAGGGTGGTGGCCTGCATCCCTACCTGGGCCCAGGCCGCGGCTGTTCCCCCGCTGACGAGCGCCGCAGCAATTGCCCACTTCCATCGCCGCATCATCTGTCCCACCTCCACTTTCGAGATGGTCCCAGCCTACCGGGTGAGCGGGGCCACGACATCCGTGAGAAGGCCTATAGGTGTACCTATTTTTCAGGAGGCTGCGGGCGTGGCGCTATCGGGTCACGGCGACCCAGCCGGCCACCTGCGCCCTGGAGTGGAACCCGAGCTTGTTCAGGATGTGCTGAACATGCGCGTCGACGGTGCGCTCGCTTATGACGAGCGTGGAGGCGATCTCTCGATTGGACAGACCCTGCGCAATCAGGCCGGCGACCTCCCGCTCACGCCGCGTGAGGGGATTCCGGCTGTTCGACGTCGCCGCGTCGGTGGGCCTTTTGGTCGCAGGGTCGGGTAGCGCTGCGCGGCCCAGGGCGTAGTCGACCGCGAGCTTCTCGGACATCTCTCGCCCTTCGGCCCACGCCTGCCCAAACGCTTCACGCCCAAGCCCGGTGAGGAGCGTGACGATCGTGCGGCCCATATGGGTCTGCTCCGCCACTGACGTTGGGGCGTATGAGATTCCAAAGGCCTCGAAGCGGACTTCTGCGGCACCCAGCAGCCGTGCGGCTCTGACGAGATCACCCTCGACCGACGCGACGAGGGCAAGCCCTTGAAGACCGGGAGCAACTCTGTGGCGTTGGCGCGAATTCCAGGCCAGGGTTAGCGCCTCGATGTAGAGGCTCCCAGCCTCGGTGGATCCCTGCAGCGGGTCGAGCGCGTGCGCGAGTTCGATGAGGGCACCGGCGATAAGTTTGGGGTCCCCCGCTCTTCTACCGAGTTCGAGACTTTCCCTCGCAAGTGCGGCTGATTGCACCCGATCGCCTTGTTGCCTCGCCATCACGGCGGCGCTGTGAAGCACGTCCGAGCGCATATCCGGCGACACATCGTCACTGCGCCGCACGATGGCATCCAGCCACCGGTACGCCTCGCCGACGTTGCCCCGGCGGTTCCAGAAGCGGCAGAGCGCGGTGGCCAAGTGAATGGCGGCGTCCATCGCAGAACGCTCGAGGGCTCGCATGAGCGCTGCCCGCAGGTTCTCGTACTCGCCGGTCATGAGCTGCGTCCACGTCTCCGTGTGCGCGTCATCAAACAGCGCGTTGTTATGCTCCGCCCACCGCACGAAGTACTCGAGGTGCCGGTCGCGGATGCGTTCCAGTTCCCCATCCGAGCCCAGGTGTTCCCACGCATATTCGCGGATCGTCTCCAGCATCTCAAACCGGGGGTCCTCGCCGCCGGCGTCGTCCCGGCGCAGCAGGTTCTTTTCGAGCAGGGACAGCACGGTCTCCTGACAGGCTGCGCCCTCAGCCGCCACGATCTGGGCAGCGTCGAGTGTGAACCCTCCGGCGAAGACGGACAGCCGGCGGAACAGTTGGCGTTCGTGCGGGTCCAGCAAGTCCTCGCTCCATGCGATCGCGGCCTGCAGGGTCCGCTGCCGCTGGGGGAGATCCCGCGCGCCTGACACCAGGAACGGCAAACGGGGGTGTAGTCGCGCCAAGATCCCTGCCGGGGGAAACGCGCGAATCCGCGCCGCCGACAGCTCGATCGCCAGCGGCAGCCCATCAAGTCGAACACAGATCTCGGCGACGGCCTGGCTGTTCTCCTCGGTCACGGTGAACGTCGGCTGAATCGCTCTGGCTCGATCCAGGAAGAGCGCAACGGCAGGGGTCGTCGAGAGCGCGTGAAGATCGAACGGGCGCGAGAGGTCAGGGCAGACCAGCGGCTGCACAGGGAACTCGCGCTCGCCTGACAGGCGGAGGGGTTCGCGGCTTGTGGCCAGCACGACTAAGTTTGGGCAGGCCGCGACCAGCGTGGTGACCCGCGGAGCGGCGGGCGTGATCTGCTCGAAGTTGTCGAGCACGAGCAGGAAGCGCCGAGCCCCTAGGTGAGCGGCGATGCGTTCGACGGGCGACAGGTGCATGGCGCTGCGAAGGCCCAGGTGCTGGACGAGGACGTGCTCGAGGAGGTCGGGGTCCCGCACCGGCGCGAGATTCACGAACAGGACGCCCACGTTGAACTCGTGCTCCACCGTGGCGGCGGCAGCCAACGCCAGCCGTGTCTTTCCGACACCTGGAGGACCCGTGAGTGTGACCAGACGGACGCCCGAAGTCCCGAGCCACCGACAGACCTCGACAATCTCCCCTTCGCGTCCGATCAGCGTCGATGGAAAGCGCGGAACGCGATGGGGCTTCAGTATGCTCTTCGAAGCGCGCGCCACGTGCCTCATCTCCGCGGAGGGTATGATCTATGGCCATTCTCCGTCGCGGATTTCTGAGCCTCCTGACGACAGTGGCGTGGCTCTTGTGAGGGACAATGTCAACAGGCTTCCCGGCAACGGCAGCAGACTCACCACGGTGAGCACCGGGATGATCCCGAAGGCCTGCGCGAGCGCGCTGACCGGCCCGACCAGAAGGCCTCCGATGCCCATACCGACACCCATCATCAGACCAGCGGCCATACTCGCATGCGCGGGGAGCAGGCTCTGCGCCTCCACCGTAACCACCGAGGAAGAGCCCAACAGCGCGCCTCCCCCCAGCGCCAGGAAGATGATCGTCGCCGGCCCCGTGGACATGATGGCCGCGAGAAACAGTGGTGTGGCGATCGCAAATGAAACAAACAGCACCAGGCGCCGGCCGAAGCGGTCTGACAGAAACCCGCCGACCATCCCGCCCAGCGCACCTGAGAAGACCATCGCCGTCAGCGCCGCAGCCCCCTCCGTGGCGGGCGCGCCCCGGGCGCGGAACAGGAACGGCAGCAGGGCCAGCATGCAATGCACCAGCGTCGAGCGCGACATGATCAATCCTATGAGTCGCGCCAGCCCGCCGCGATTTTGACGCAAGGCATCTCTGAGCCCTGCCCAGGAGCCTGAGGGGTGCGCGGTGCGCCAGTGCCACGGGACGAGACGCACCAGGACCACAGATACGAGGAGCGCCGGGGCTGCGGTCAGGGCGACCCAGGGCAATCCGGCGTGCACGGCCACGAACGCGGCGCACAAGGGGCTCAGGGCTTGTCCGGCTTGTCCGGCCATGACATAGGTCGCCATCCGGGTTCCCTTGCGGTCTCCCGACAACTGGTGAACGAACCCCGCTGAGGGTGGGTGGAAGGCTGCCATGCCTACTCCGTGCAGCGCGGTGACGACGGCGAGCCAGAAATAGGACGGGGCCACGCCGAGGGCGGCCGATCCTAGCGCCACGCACGTCAGTCCCACCGGAGCGATGACGCGAAGTCGCGCGCTGTCGGCGACATACCCGAACACCGGTTGCAGCAGCGATCCGGTAATTGTGGAGATTGAGATCAACAGGCCGGCCTGGCCGAGGTTCATGCGGTGCACGTCCGCCAGTAACGGGAGCAGCGCGGGCAGGTAGTTGACGTACAGGTCGTTCGTAAAGTGCGCGACCATCAACCAGGACAGCGCACCGGATGCCGCGACCACCGGCCTGTGGCTCCGCACGGGTTTACCGATGCGTGTCGCGATCGCGGAATGAGGCCGTCAAGGTAGCGGTCCCGAGTACCTCAATACACCGAAGGGCGAACCTGTCTGTAGACCGCCTTCAGCCGATCCACCGAGAAGTCGTGCGCCTGGCAGGTAGCGATGATCTGGCGTTCTTCACTGTCGATCCGCGCCGCCGCCTCAGCGATCCGGCCGGCGATGTCGTGAGGGATGGTCACGGCGCCGTGCTGGTCCGCGTGGATGAGATGGCCCGCCTGGATCCAGACGCCGCCGACCTTCACCGGGATCCCGAAGTCGACCAGGTGCACGTTGGCGTGTGACACCGACACATGGGCCGCGCAGAACTGGAACTCCAGGGCGTGCACCTCGTCCAGG
>JBQTJG010000145.1:0-39065 GCA_052387355.1 Armatimonadota bacterium
TCGGCCATCACCTTTGAGCCCGCGATTCCGGCGTCGCCATCGGCCAGGTCGAGCGCGGATTGAACGGCTTGTGTGTCGCGGGCGACGATGAACTGAACATGCTGCCTGACCCTGGCCAACGTGTGGCCGCCACGGGACTCGCCTGCCACCAGGGCATCCCTCACCACACGGCTCACCCGGAGCGCCGCCTTGGCAGCCACCTCCTGGATGATCGCTCCAGCCTCCGCCGCGCCAGCCCGGGCGATGCCCAGCGCCAGACTGCCCAGCACCCGTCCGCTCCGTTCGAACACCATCGGGTCGGTGTGATCCGCGGTCAGGAGCTGCGTGTGAAAGAATCGATCGGGCCACGACATACACAACGGCGCCGGTACGCCGAAGGTCACCCAATAGTGGTTGTCGCTCCACGGCGTGTAGGGCAGCTCCTGGAAGTTCACGAGCGGGATGACCGGACCGCTGCGGAATGGCCAGTCGGCCTCTTTCGGCAGCTCCTCAATCAGCGCCGCGCCGAGGTCGTTGATGTAGCTGGGAATCGAATCCGGCGACCGGTACAGGACGAGTGACGACATCAGATCGGCCTGACGGTGCCCGACCGAGTCGAGGCAGATCGCGGCCTTGATCTTCGCGAGGGCGTCCCTGTGCGTGTGAATGAAGTGTGTGCTCCCCAGCCCCTCGGCGACGAAAAGAAATCGTATCGAGCGTCTGGGCCTGGGGAGTTCTCCGGCGCGAATGGCGGTCTGGATGGCCCGGCAGAGCTCGACCATCAGCGCGGGGCCCGCGGCGCAGTTGGCGCAGGGTTTGGTCCCTGCGGATGTGTGAGCGATGAAGAACACGGACTCGTCCGGCCGCTCGGCGCCGCGGATGGTCGCGATCAGATTGACCCCTTCACCTTTGAAGGTCTTCGCGCGGACCACGGCCCTGACCGTGACCGGATCGCTCCTCGCGAGCGCCGACAACCTCTCGGCCGTGCCATAGCCGACGGAGAACGCCCATGGATTCTCCCATCGAGGAGGGAGCCGCAGCAACTGGACCGCCGCAGGCAGGGCCTTGCGGGTGCGCCAGGGCGGTGTCTGCGAATGCAGAAAATCGGTGATGATCCCGACTGCACCGTGCTGGCGGGCAAGTTCAGCAGCGTGCGCCCACGCAGGACGCGACTCACTGTCGCGGATCAAAACAGCGTTGCCCCTGACATCCTTGCCCGCATAGTCGGCGGACGACAGGCCGCGGCCAACGTCGATGACACGGACCACGATGCCGTCATCAGGAGTGCTGGCGCACCACCAGGCAAGGGTCGAGGGGATGTCTGCATACGTGATGAGCCGCTCGCTGACCGGAGCGACGACCTCCAGGACCGCCTCGATGGGCTCCCAGGCCGGCGGCATGGTGCGGCCCATGAACCTGGTCTCGCCGTCCAGCGGATACCGTTCCTCTGTGATCTCGTCGGCGCCGGCATGGCGGATCGCCTCCGCGACGAGGCCTGTCGCGGCATGGTAGCCGGATGATCCGGGAGAGCGATAGTACTGCGTGATGGATTCGGTGCACTCCTGGGCGCGCCGGCCCGACAGGTGGACCCGGAGGATCGCGTCCAGTTCGGGGTACACGGTCGGCTAGGGCGCCGACCTGGGACGCATCAAGAGCGACCAGCCGCCGTCGATCAAGATGTCCTGCCCCGTGAGGTAGCCCGACGCGTCGGACGCCAGAAAGACGCAGAGACCAACCAGATCGTCGGGCCATGAGAACCGTCCCAGAGGGATCAGGTCCACGGCCGTCTTGTACCGGTGAGATTCGGGGTCCGGGGCACGCTCCGATGAGGCCACGGCGCCGGGCGAGAGAGCATTGACCGTGATGCCGTCATCCGCCCACTCGGCCGCCAATCCCATGGTGAGACCCGAAACGGCAGCCTTCGAGGCAGTATACGACGTGCGCTTCCAGACGCCCTTGCGCGCCGAGATGGAGCCGATGTTGATGATGCGGCCTTTCTTCTGGGCCCGCATCGTCGGGTAGACCGCCTGGCATGCAAGAAGGATCCCGCGAACGTTGATGCCCATGATCCAGTCGAAGTCCTCCGCGGTATGATCGATGGCGGTCTTGTCGACACGCACTGCCGCGTTGTTCACGAGGATGTCGATGCGCCCCCAACGCTCGACCGCAGCCTCGGCCATCCGGCGGCATGAGTCCGGATCACTGATGTTGGTTTGAACGAAGGCGGCTTCCCATCCCTGTCGTTGCAGGCTGTCGACGGCCGCCCCGCCGCTCGCCGCATCACGGTTGGCGATCAGCACCCGCGCGCCTGCGCCGGCCAATCCGGTGCTGAGGCCAAGGCCGATATTCCGGTTCCCGCCGGTGACAATGGCCACACGTTCCTCAAGCGAGAAGAGGCTCAGTGTTGGAAGTTGCAATGCGCCACACCCCAGGGAGTTGGTTGCGCTGGCGAGTTCGGCAGGTGCAGCAAGATACCTCCAAGAAATGTGAACGGGCATGTGACAATCCCTCCTCGCGTCCACATCCTCACGACCGGCGGGACGATTGCCGGAAAGCCCCAGCCCACAGGAGAGGTTGCGCCCGGGCTGGGGGCTGACGAGTTGCTGAGCCGGATCCCGGGTGCGGCGTCGGCGGCCGCGCTGACGGTGGAAGAGTTCCTCAATGTCCCCAGCATGGCCATCGGCTTCCAGGAGATGCTGGGCCTGGCGCAGCGGACGCAGGCATTGCTGAGCGATCCCGGGCTCGCCGGCGTGGTCATCACCCATGGGACCAGCGTGCTGGAGCAGACCGCCTACTTCCTCGACGTGGCGCTCGATCAGGAACGGCCCGTGGTGATCACCGGCGCGATGCGCAACCCGACGCTGCCGAGTGACGATGGCCCGATGAACCTGTTGAACGCTATCCAGGTCGCCGCCTCTCCCCGGTCGAGAGGCCTGGGCGTACTGGTCGTCATGAACGGCACCATTCACGCCGCGCGCGACGTGACGAAGACGCATGCCGCACGCAGCGAGGCCTTCCAGTCGCCCGAGTTCGGCCCCCTGGGCAGCATCGACGAGGACCACGTGTTCTACGCCCGCCGGCCGTTTCGGAGGCTGCAAGCCGTCATGCCCGATGCGATCACCGCCCGGGTCGAGCGCATCCCCTTCGGTGCCGGCGCGTCGGACCTCTTCCTGAAGACGGCCGTCGAAGCCGGTGTCGACGGCATTGTGATCGAGGCGGGACGCCTGAACGATAGGCAACTGGATTTGGTCAATGACGCGCTCGGCCGGAGGATCGTCGTGGTCATGGCCAATCCACATGGCGCGGGGCGGCTGCACCGCAACACCTACCGGCACGCCGGAGGCGAATCCCATCTGCTCGGACTCGGCGTGATCTTCGCCGGCACATCCGCCTTGAAGGCGCGCGTCAAGCTCACGATCCTGTTGAGCGCCGGCCTCGACGAGCCGAGGATCCGCGACCTGTTTCACGCCGAGTGGAAGTGACGTTCGATGCGAGCGGTGGTCAGGGCTGCTCGAAGGACCGCAGCGCCGCCAGGCAGTCCGCCAGTCCTTCCTTGAGACGAAAGCGCGGCCCGTAGTCAAGCTCCGTCCTGGCCCGCGTGATGTCCAGCCTGCACAGGTGCTTCGCCGGGAGGAACCCCGGGCCCACAGTGATGTCGCTCGCGGGCGCAATCTCGCGCAGGATCGCCGCGGCCTGGACAAGGGTCGCCGCCTCACCGGTGCCGATGTTGTAGACTCCCGACGGCGTCGCCTGGGCGAGCGCCGCGGCCACGCACCCGCCCGCGCAGTCCTTCACGTGGATCAGATCCATACCCTGATCGCCACCCGCGTCGAGACGGTAGGGCCGCCCGGCCGCCACGGCTGCCAGCATATCGTTGATCGGGCCTGCGCCCCGAGGCTCACGCTGGAACCGGCGCTCCGCGGCGTAGTACCCGCCGAACCGGAGCGCGGCGTACTCCAGGCCATGCAGCTCACGATACCAGGCCGCATACCGCTCACACGTGTATTTGGCGATCTCGTAAGGACGAATGGGATACGGCGGCGTGTCCTCGGACACAGGCGCATACTCGGGGTGGCCGTGGCGTGTGCCGTGGAAGTCCGGGTATAGAGACCACGTCGAGGCAAAGATGATGCGACGCACGCCGAATAACCGGCAGCCTTCGAGCATGTTCAGCATGCCGCCGACGTTCGTCTCGTGATTGCCCAACGGGTGGCGATTGTACCAGTCGCCGACGAGCGCCGCGAGGTGAATCACGCGGTCCGGCCGGACCGCGCCCAAGACCTCGAGCACGTGCGCGAGATCCCGTACGTCGAGCCGTTGGTAGTTGACCCCCTGAATGCCTTCGAGGATGGGCCCCGGCGCCGGAAGGACATCCGCAGCCACGACCGGGTGGCCGGCCGCGAGCAACTGCCGGACGACGTGCGAGCCGACGACACCTGAGGCCCCGGTGAGGAGAATCGTGTTCACGCGTCTATGTGATCCTCCGGACAGCGCTGCCATGATCGGCCAGAATCGGCCTGGCGCGCTCGACGCAGTCGGCGACCCCGGCGTCGAGCGACCACTGCGGCTCGAACCCCAGGTCGCGCCTGGCGCGAGTGATATCGAGCACACAGTAGTGGCCGGGCGCGAAGTCGATGCCGGGACCGATCTCGATGCGGGCTCCGGGCACGGCGGCCTTGACGGCCGCAGCGAAGCGACCCGGTGTGACCGGCCGGCCCGCGCCGATGTTGTAGGCATCGCTATCGAGCGTGGGAGCGTCCGCCGCCATGACGAATGCACGCGCCAGATCCCCGACATAGACGCAGTCCATCACACGCTCGCCGCCCGCCGGAATCACCGTGGACTGTCCCCGGACCGCGTCGCCGATCATCGCATGCAGCATGCCCATGGCTCGACCGCCGGGATGCACGGTCCGCTCCGCAGCATAGTAGATCGCAAACCGGAACGCGGCGAACTCCAGGCCGAACCTGCGCCGGTAGAACCGGCCCATGCGCTCGGCGGCGTGTTTCCAGATCTCATAGGGACGATCAGGATCTAACCAGTGATCCTCAGGAACGGGCTGATACGTGGGGTGACCGTAGGGCGTGCCGTCGAAATCAGGATAGACCGTGCGCGTGCTGGCCATGACGACGCGGCGGACGCCGCAGAGCCTCGCGGCCTCGAACACCTGCATGGTGCCCTGCATGTTCACCCGGAAGAGGACCATGGGTTCATCGTCGGACGCAGCGCCTGTCAACGCGGCAAGATGCAGGATGACGCCGACCGTGTAAGCACGGCAGAGGCCGGTCAGGACCTCCAGATCGTTGATATCGGCGCGGGCCACATCGACCCGGCCATCAAACTCTCGCAGCCAGGCCGCGCCAGGCGCCGCGTCGATCACGATCGGGCGATCTCCACGAGAGACCAGCTCCCTCACGACGTATGAGCCGACGACGCCCGCACCCCCTGTGACCAGAATCCTCACTGCACCGCCTCCGTTACACGCTGCGCTATCTCTCTGTAGACGGCAGGCCGATCTCTCCCCTTAGTCGAGGGTCCAGCGCGTCTCGAAGCCCATCCCCAAGGAGATTGAATGACAACACCGTGATCATGATGGCCGCACCGGGGATAATCGAGATCCACGGCGCCGTCTGCAGGAACTTCGTGCCTTCCGCGATCATGTTGCCCCAGGTCGGTGTGGGCGGGGCCACGCCAAGTCCGAGGAAACTCAGACTCGACTCGGTCAGGATGGCGGTGGAGATGCGCAAGGTCGACAACACCACGATCGAGGACGCGCTGTTTGGCAGGATGTGCCGGATCATCACCCGCCCGCCTCCGGCGCCCAGCGCCCGCGCCGCCTCAACGTAGTCGCGGCCTCGCTGCGCGAGCACCTCGCCGCGGACAAGCCTGGCGAAGACCGGCACGCTGGCGATGCCGACGGCCAGCATCAGGTTGAACAAGCCGCCGCCCAAGAAGGCCACGATGGCGATGGCCAGCAGGATAAGCGGAAACGCCATGAGGATGTCCACGACGCGCATCAGGGCCTGGTCCAGAAGACGGCCGTAATAACCGGCGAGCAGCCCGGCCATCGACCCCAGGGCCGCAGCAATGGCGACAGAGACCACGCCCACCAGCATCGAGATCCGGGATCCGTACACCAGACGCGACAACTGGTCGCGCCCGAAGTTGTCGGTGCCGAGCGGGTGGCCGGGCACGCCGGGTGGCTGCAGCCGATCGAGCAAGCGCTGCTGCAGCGGATCCCGGGGCGCGATCCATGGCGCCAGGACCGCAACGCCCACGAGGACCACGACCACGATGAACCCCACCGCCGCGCTTCGCCGCCCCCAGAGGATGCGGGCGGCGCGCCGCAGGCGCCCCGGCGCCCGGGAGGATGAGGCGTCCGCCCGCGGCTGCTCAGGAATACCTGATGCGAGGATCGACAACAGCGTAACTCAGATCGACCAGCAGATTGACCATCAGGATGCCAAACGCAAAAACCATGATCGCCCCCTGCACCATCGGGTAGTCACGCGCATAGATCGCGTCCACCACGAGCTTGCCGAGCCCCGGACGGGCGAAGACCGTCTCCGTGACCACGGCGCCGCCCAACAGATAGGCGATGTCGAGTCCGATGATCGTGATCACGGGAATCGCCGCGTTGCGCAGGGCATGGCGGTAGACGACCTCGTGACGAGCCAGGCCCTTGGCCCACGCCGTCCGCACGTAGTCCTGATGGAGCACCTCGAGCATCGATGACCGGGTCATCCGCGCGATCAGGGCCGCCGATCGCGCCCCGATCGCCGCGGCCGGCAGCGCCAGGTGGCTCACGATGCTCTTCCAGTCACCCCAACTCCCTGCGCCGAATACCGGAAACCAGCCCAGCTTGTAGGCGAGGAAGTAGATCAGCAGGATCCCGAACCAGAAACTCGGGCTCGACAGCCAGAGCATGGCGATGGTCGTGGTCACGTAGTCGATCATCGTGTTCCTGCGGACTGCCGTCACGATTCCGGACGGCACCCCGAGGAGCACCGCGATGAGCACACCGGCGGCCGCCAGAAGGATCGTGAACGGCGCCTGGCCGATGATCTCACTCAGGACCGGCTGGTTCGTCCGAAAAGACCGGCCCAGGTCGCCGCGGAGCACACTCGCGGCATAGGTCAGATACTGCACGGGGAGCGGCCGGTCCAGTCCGAGACGCGCACGGAGGTCGGCGAGCACCTGGGGTGTCACGCCGGTGTAGTCCCCGAGCAGGAGTTCGGCAGGATCGCCAGGGGCGATGTGAATCAGCAGAAACGCAAGGGTGACGACTCCCAGGAGGGTGACCAGGGTGGCCAGCAGCCGGTGAACAAGGAACGTCACCCCTGAGCTAGTTCCGCTCGATCTTGACGAACTCGAACCGGGTCATCCAGTGGGCAGTGTTGAGGGCGTGCCCCTTCTGGTTCTTGAAATACGCGGTCACATAGACCGGATTGAACAATGGGACAAAGGGCACGTCGGTGGCGACCTTCTTCTGGATCTCCGCAAGGATGCGGGCGCGCTCGCGGGCATTGATGGCCCGACGCTGCGACTCGATAAGGTCATCGATGGCGCCGTAGAATGACTGGTTCCCTCCGGGTGGGAAGCTCGCTGAGTGGAATTGCTCGGTCAGGAACTGATCGGGATCGAACCGCGTCGTCCCGCTAATGGTGAGATCGTAATCACCGGACTGGCGCCGGGCCGTCCAGGCGCCCGCTTCCAGCTTGATCAGCTGCAGATCCACGCCGATGTCCCTTAACCACTGCTGCAGCGCCGTGGCGATCAGATCGGCATATTCCGCCGGCTCATAGACAACGTTGATCCGCAGGCCCCCGGCGTACCCCGCCTCGGCGAGGAGCTGCTTTGCCCTGGCCACATTGAACGGATACTTCTCCACGTCGCCAGTGTGCCCGATCATCCCCGGAGGGATGACACTATAGGCCGGCGAGCCCAACCCCTCGAGAACGGTCCGCACGAACGTATCCCGATCCACCGCGTGGGCCAGCGCGCGCCGGACACGGACGTCATCCAGCGGCTTCCGCCTGGTGTTCATGGAGAACTCCCACCATCCGGTGGTCGGGGTCGCTGTGAAGGCCAGGTTCGAATCGCGCTGCAGCGCCCTGTACGCCTGTGGATCACGAACGATCATGTGGTTGATCTCGCCCTTTTGCAGCGCAAGGGCGGCGACGTTGTCGTCGGGTACCACCTTCCAGACGATACGCTTCACCGCGGGCGCGCCTCGGAAATAGTCCGGAAACGCTTCGAGCACAAGCTCTTGCCGTGGCGTGTAGCTCACGAATTGAAACGGCCCGGTACCGATGGGGTTGAACTGGAATCTGTCGCCCAACTGCTCCACGGCCCGCTGGCTCACGATGAATCCCGGCCGGAACGCCAGGACGCCGGCCAGGAAGCTGGCGGACGGCGCCTTGAGACCGATGCGCACGGTGTAGTCGTCGACAATCTCAATGGCGTCGACGATCAGCATCGAGGCCCGGTACCGCGATCTGGTGGCCGGGTTGAGAATACGCTCAAGACTGTATTTGACGTCCCTGGCGGTAAACTCGCCGTGCCCGCGGTGAAACTTCACGCCCTTCCGAAGAAAAAAGGTGTAGACCTGGCCGTTCGGGGAGACTCTCCAGCGTTCCGCCAGGTCCGGCTCCACGTCGAGCGTGTTCACCTTGTATCTGACCAGACCGTTGTAGACGTTCAGCGCGATCTGGTAGTCGGGCGATCCCGGAATGTGCGCCGGGTCCATGCTTCGGAAGTCCCGGGGATAGGCGGAGACGATGATGGGAGCCAGTGAGAATCTCGCCGACTGGCTGGAGGCCGGACCTGCGGCCAATGTCAGGACCAGCGCCCCAGCAAGCAGACCCAACAGCCACCTCATGTGTGTCCCAACCATCTACGAGGCTCCTTTCCTGAACTCTCCTCCGCAGGATTACTTACTTACTTCCTGAATTCCTCTCAAGACGCAACCCCGTCAAGTTTACCACCGGGAGACGGCACCAGGATGACACTGCCGCGCTGGCGATGTCTTCGGACCGAAGTGCGCGGCCTGCCGAGCTACGACGTCGGCGTCGAGCGGGCGGTGCTTGATCCGTACGGCGTGGAACTGATGCCCGTCGATATGGACGACCCCGAGGCGTTCTCGCGGCTGGCCTCATCGGTGGATGCCGTGCTCCACATGCGCGGGACACTGGACGCGGACCGCATCGCCCTGCTCGGTCGATGCCGCATCATCGCCCACTATGGCACCGGGATCGACCGGCTCGACGTGGGGGCAGCGACGCGCCAGGGCATCTGGGTCACCAATGGGCCGCACTACGCGGTCGACGAGGTCTCATCGCACGCAATCGCCCTGCTTTTGGCCGCCGCCCGAAAGATCGTCGCCGCGGATCGCGCAGTGCGGGCCGGACAGTGGCACATCAAGCCGATCATCCCCCTCCACCGCGTCGCCGGGGGGACGCTGGGCTTGTTGGGATTCGGCAACATCGCCCGGGCCACCGCGCGCAAAGGCCGGGCACTGGGGCTCAACGTGATCGCGCATGACCCGTATGTCAACCCCGCCGTGTTCGGCAGTGAAGGCGTGCGTCCGGTGGACATGCGGACCGCTCTCGAGCAGGCTGATTTCCTCTCGGTGCATCTGCCCCTGACCGATGAGACGCGCGGGATCATCAACCCGGAGGCGCTGGCGAGGATGAAACCCTCGGCCATCCTCATCAACACGTCGCGCGGGCCTGTGGTCGACGAGGCGGCGCTGGTTGACGCACTGCGGTCCGGCAGGCTGGCCGGCGCAGGTCTGGATGTGTTCGCGCAGGAGCCCCTGCGCGTCGATCACCCTCTCTTGCACCTGCCCAACGTCACCGTGACAGGACACATCGGTTTCTATTCGGAAGAGTCGATCGAGCAGATGCAGCGCGACGCGGCTGAGCAGGTCGTATTGGCCTTGCAAGGGGTCGAGCCGGAGTTTCTGGTCAACCGTGACGCGCTCGCCGCCCCCAAGGCGGCCGCGCGGGAAGCGAGTCCCTGATGGCGGAGATGCGCGTCGGCGTCGAAGTCGGTGGCACGTTCACCGATTGGGTCGTCACCCAGGACGGACGCGTGGCCCGTGTCGGCAAGGTGCTCTCCACGCCCTCGCATCCCGAGGTGGGTGTCATGCACGCGCTGCAGGAGGCTGCCGTCGGATTCGACCACCTGTCCGCCCTCGTTCACGGATCCACGACCGCTACCAATGTGGTGCTCGAACGGAAGGGCGCGGTTACGGCACTCGTCACCACGGCCGGCTTTCGGGATGTCCTCGCCATTCAGCGCCAGGCGAAGCAGCGACTCTTCGACCTGTTCTACAAGCATCCCGAGCCGCTCGTACCCCGCCACCGGATACTGGAGGTCACCGAGAAGATCGCCCCCGACGGCTCGGTACGCGAGACGCTGGCGATCGACGGCATGCTCGATCGCCTGGACCGGCTCATTCGGGAAGACGGCGTCGATTCTGTTGCCATCTGTCTGCTGCACTCTGATGCCAACCCGGCGCACGAAGAAACCCTGGAGCACGCGCTGGCCGAGCGCTTCCCGGGACTCCACGTCTCACTCTCGTCTGACGTGCTCCCCCGCTTCCGCGAGTACGAGCGCACCTCCACCGTCGTCATGTCAGCCTACACGAAGCCGGTCGTTGATCGGTACCTCGGCCAGCTTGAACGACAGCTCGCCGAGGCAGGATTCGCCGGGCACCTGAACATCATCCAGGCCAACGGTGGGAGCGTCCCGGCCACGGCCATCCGGCGGCACGCGATCAAGATGATCCTGTCGGGTCCGGCCGCCGGAGTCGTGGGTGCGACGGCCATCGCCACCGATGCGGGGATTCCCGATACCATCACCTTCGACATGGGCGGCACGAGCACAGACGTCTGCCTGGTCAACGGCGGCCAACCCAGGATCACGACCGACTACAAGATCGCGGGGCTGCCGCTGGCCCTGCCGATGATCGACATCGTCACGGTGGGCGCCGGAGGTGGTTCGGTCGCGGGGGCCGACCGCGGGGGCATCATGAAGGTCGGGCCCGAGTCGGCCGGCGCGGATCCGGGCCCGGCATGCTACGGCAAGGGCGGCACACAGTTCACCGTGACCGATGCGAACGTCGTGCTCGGGTTCATCCGGCCGCACACATTCTACGGCGGCAGGCTCCGCCTCGACCTGGAGGCCGCGAGGGCGGCCCTGAATCGCATGGCCGCCTCGCTGCGCATGGACCCCATGGAAGCGGCCGATGGTGTGCGCCGGCTCGTGAACTTCACGATGGCACAGGCGATGCGGCTGGTGTCCGTCGAGCGGGGGCACGACCCCCGCGACTACACGATCGTGGCCTACGGTGGCGGCGGGCCGCTGCACGCGGCGCAGCTTGCGGAAGAACTGGGATGCGCGCAGGTGCTGGTCCCGTACAACCCTGGCATCATCTCGGCCTTCGGGCTGCTCATCGCCGACACGCAGCAGGATTTCATGGTGACGCGGATCTCACGCGCCGACCAGGCGACCCGCGGGTGGCTCCTGGAGCATTTTGGCGGACTCGAGGAACGCGCCCGGACTGAGTTTGGCAGCTACGGTGCGCCGTGGACGGCGGTCGAGCGCCGCTACTCTCTGGACATGCGGTACATCGGGCAGGCGTATGAGCTCACGATGCCGGTGGACGAGTTCGTCGCGGGCGACCTCCCGCTCGACCGGCTCGTCCCGCAGTTTCACGAGTTCCACCGCACGCGCTACGGACACGCGTCCAGCAGGGAAGGCGTCGAGATCGTCACCTTCAGGCTGACGGCCGTGCATCGCTCTGATGTGCAGCGCGCCGGCGGCGTCTCAGCGCCGCACACCGGCGAAGCCGTCGCTGAATCGGCGCCGGTGCGTCTGGACGGGCGCGTCGAGATGTGCGCGTTCTTCCATCGCGACACGCTGCCCGAAGGTTACACACTCGGGGGGCCCGCCGTTGTCGAAGACGCGACGGCGACGACCTTCATCCCGGACGGATGGACCGCGACCGTCGAATCCGCTCGCAACTTAATGATGAGGAGGACCTAAGTGGACCCGGTCTCGCTTTCGATCATCGGCCACGCGTACGTCGCCACCGCCGAGGAGATGGGCGTCAACCTCTACCGGTCGGCCCACTCCACGATCGTACGCGAGGTCCGCGACATGGCGACCGCGCTGTTCGACGCGGACGGCAACACGGTGGCTATGGCCAACTGGATCCCGATGCTGCTGAACGCGATGGAGCCGGCGGCGCAGGCGCTGCGCCGGTATTACGATTTCCGGCGCCTGCGGGCCGATGAGGCGCTGCTGACCAACGATCCCTTCGATGGCGGCCAGCATGTGAACGACATCCTGCTCTTCACGCCCATCATCGTAGAAGATGAGGTGGTCGGATTGTCGTGCGCCAACGTCCATCACCTCGATCTGGGAGGCGGCGCGCCGGCCAACAACGCCCGCGCGACGGAGGTCTTCCAGGAAGGCATCGTCTTTCCGCCGATGAAGATCTCGCTCGGCCAGGATTGGGAAGATGAACCCTTCGGGAAGTTCTTCCGCGCGAACATTCGCGTTCCGGAAAAGACTATCCCGGATTTCAACGCGCAGATCGCCGCCTGCCGCACCGGGGAAGCACGGGTGGCGGCCTTGTGCCGGAAGTACGGGAAGACCACCATCCTTGAGTTCCAGCGGAGCATTCAGGACTATTCGGAGCGAATCATCCGCGAGGTCATCGAGGCGATTCCCGACGGCGACTACTACGGCGACGCGTACATGGAAGACGACGGCAGCGGCGCCCCGGGTCCGTTCACCATCCGTGTGACGGTCAGGATCAGGGGCTCGGACATGATTCTGGACTTCACAGGGACGGATCCGCAGGCCAAAGGCTTCATCAATATCCCCCTGGCCTCTACGTATGCGACCTGCCGGACGACCATCATGTCGATTCTGCAAGCCGGGCATCTGCTGGTGAACGCCGGCGCGTTCCGGCCGATCCAGGTGGTCGCGCCGGCCGGCACGCTCGTGAACCCGGCCCGCCCCGCCGCGACCAGGGCCCGCACGAGCACGTGCTACAAGATCTTCGATGCGGTCAACTTCGCGCTCGCGCCGGTGCTCCCCGAGAAGGTCATCGCGCCGGGGTTCGACTGTCAGACCGGCGTGTCCATGGCGCTGCGCCGCGAAGGGCGGTTCAGCGTCCTCTCCGAGGTCCTGGGGGCCGGCGTGGGCGCCCTGTACAATCAGGATGGCGCCGACGGCATGATCATGCATCTCACCAACGGCATGAACACCCCGGTCGAGTCTGTGGAGATCGAGTTCCCCTTCCTGGAAATCCTCCGCTACGGTCTGGTCAAGGACTCGGGAGGACCGGGAGAGTTTCGCGGCGGCCTGGGCATGGAGCGGAAGTACCGCATCCTGGCCGACGGTGTCAACTTCGGGCTGCACTCCGACCGGCATCATCACTCGGCGCCGGGTCTATTCGAGGGCGCAGGCGGCGCGCCGGGCGCATGCTTCGTGGAACGCAACGGTGAGGTCATCCACCTGGGGTCGAAGGTCACCACCGCGCTGGCTGCGGGCGACATCTTGACCGTGAGATCCGGCGGCGGAGCCGGCTACGGACCGGTGCAGGAGCGGAGTCCGGCGCTCGTGACACGCGACATCCGAGAGGAACGGATCACGTCAGATCACGCCACCCGCATATACGGGCACAGCGTGCGCGCGGGCGTGCCCGCCTGACCTCGGAGTCCATGCCGCACACCCGGTTGGCGCCTACGTTTCTCGTGGGCACCAGCCAGATGGTCGTCGCCGGCGCGATGGCTCCGCTGGTCCCCCTGTATGCCGTGTCCCTGGGCGCGTCGCCGACGATGGTCGGGATCGTGGCGGCATCGTCTGCCGCACTCCCCCTGGCACTCGGTGTCTGGACCGGGGCTGCGGTCGACATTCTCGGTTCCAGATGGATGTCGGTGGGGGGCGCGCTGGGCCTGGCGCTGAGCGCGGCGATCCTGGGCGGCGCGCCTACGGTAGGCTGGATCGTCGTGGGACAGGCCATCGCCGGGATGTCCAACGCGGTTATCATCGTGGCGAATCAGACATCTGTGGCCCAGGCCAGCCACGCGGGCAATCGCGATCGCAACTTTGGGTTCTTCGCGTTCTGGGTCTCAGTCGGAATGCTCGTGGGACCGCTTGCCGGTGGGTTCCTGGCCGATGGGTTCTCCATCAGGATAGCGCTCTATGCCTGCGCCGCCCTGGCGCTCGTCCCGTGCGTGCTCGCTCTTCGGATCCCTAGTCCCGCGCCGGTCGCCGGGGGACCAGAGCCCGGCATACGCCCGCTGCGCGCCGAAAGCGTCTACCAGGCCGGGTGGCGACTTGCCCAGCGGAGGGAAACCGCGTTCGTGATGCTGGTGGCCTTCGTCGTCATCTTCGCGTGGAGCGTCAAGACCAGTTTCTATCCACTGTACCTGCAGTCGGTTGGCCTCTCGACGGCCTCGATCGGCATCATCTTCTCATTCTTCGGCGCCAGTCAGATGGTGGTCCGTCCGCTCATTGGCATGGTGGCCGGCAGGGTCGACCGGCGGTCCGTCCTCATGGCCGCCATGATCCTGGCCACCTTGAGCATCGGCGCGACGCCGTTCCTCAGACACTTCTGGACGCTTGGGCTGGCCGCCGCGACGACCGGCATCGCCTTCGGGTTTACCCAGCCACTGACGATGAGCATGATAGCGGGCAGCGTCGACGCGCATGAGCGCGGGCTGGCGCTCGCGCTGCGCCTCACAAGCAGCCGGCTCGCTGAAGTCATGAGCCCGATCCTGTTTGGCGCCGTGGCGGGATTGGCGGGGCTGGGCAGCGCGTTCTTTCTGTCGGCGGCGGCGTTGGCCACTGGGGTCTGGGTTATCGGCCGCGCGGCGCGCGGGGCCGCTGCGCCCGTGGCCGACGTGCGCGAGGAGCGCCAAACGGATAGGGCGGCTCCAGCCCCTCCGTATGTGCCGGACGCTGCGCCGCCAGCGAGGCCTGCACCCGCTCCACCTGATCGCGGATAAACAGCAGGTCTTCCTCGGTGAGGTCCAGGCTCTGCCGGGCGGCCTCGGCCCGCAGCCAGTCAAGTTCGAGCGGCATGCAGTTCCGCCTCCTTCATCATAGGCCGCCGCGTGTGCCACCCGGTCGCCTGCTCGTACGCGTGCGCGACACGGAACAGGGTGACCTCGTCGAACGCCTTCGCCGCAACTTGTATGCCAACCGGCAAACCACTCGCGGTAAACCCGCACGGCAATGAGAGGGCCGGGTGCCCTGAGAGGTTGAACTGACGAGTCCCCCAGCTCGAGTCCGGCGGCCCAGTCTGCTGGATCTCAAGCAGGAAGGCCGGATACGGGAGCGTCGGCATCACGAGCGCGTCGATCCGCTGCATGACCTCATCCAGTTCCTGGATCCACAGCCTGCGGACCTGCCCGGCCTGTTGATACTCGGCCGCGGTGTAGAAGGCGCCGGTGGCGATGCGCCGGCGGGAGCGAGCGCTGTACTCTGCGCCCTGTCGCCGGAGGCGAGCCGCGTGGTCGGCGAAGGCTTCGGCAGCCATGACCACCTGGTAGGCGGCCTCCAGGTCACCCGCGTGGGGAAGGCTGACAGGCTCGAGGCGGGCGCCGAGCTTCTCGAACTGGCGGAGCGCCGCGCGTACAGCCCTCTCGACGTCAGGCTCCAGCCCCTCGAAATAGTGCTGCTGCGGCACACCGAGCACCAGGCCTTTGATGCCCTTGCGAAGGTCGGCAGTGAAGTCCGGCACCCGGACACGAGCGCTCGTGGGATCGAGGGGATCGTATCCGGCCATGGCGTTCAGCATGAGGGCGCAGTCCCGCACTGTACGCGTCATGGGACCGGCATGGTCGAGACTCCGGCTCAGCGCGATCACGCCGTACCGGCTGACTCGTCCGTACGTCGGCTTGAGTCCGACGATACCGCAGAAGCTCGCCGGGCACCGGATGGACCCTCCGGTATCCGAACCCGTGGCGGCGACTGCCAAACCGGCTGCCAGGGCGCTGGCCGAGCCGGCGCTGGAACCGCCGGTGTAGTGCGCCGTGTTCCAGGGGTTGGGCGTGTACCCGAAGACTTCCATGCCGCCGTTGGCAAACTCGGTCGTGTTTGTCTTGCCGAACAGGATCATGCCGGCATTCGCCAGACGGCGCACGTGTGTCGCATCGTGCTCAGGGACAAAGTCAAACAGCACGCGAGAGTGCGCAGT
This sequence comes from Armatimonadota bacterium, assembly GCA_052387355.1. Classification (GTDB taxonomy): domain Bacteria; phylum Sysuimicrobiota; class Sysuimicrobiia; order Sysuimicrobiales; family Humicultoraceae; genus JBQTJG01. The sequence continues at coordinate 16,205 of JBQTJG010000145.1, forward strand.
CGTCCGCACGCCTTTGGTCCAGCTAATATCCTTGTGCGAAATGGGGATGCCGTGGAGCGGGCCGCGGCGGCGCCCGGAGAAGACCTCGCGTTCGGCCCGCCGCGCTTCCTCGATGGCCGACTCCCGGCACACCGTGATATAGCTACGCAAAGCGGCGTCATAACGATCGATCCGGTCGAGGACGGCCGTCACGATCTCGACGGGCGAAACCTGCCGGCGCGCGATCAGATCGGTGAGTACGGACGCGGGGAGAAACGCAAGGTCAGACCCGCGCGTTCGGGTTAGCGATTTTGGCATCGTGTCCACCTGCTCGAAATGGCGCTCCGGTGATTCGCCCTGCACCGGGCGAACCCTGCAGGAATATCAGGCCCCGGGCGGAAATCCTGCACATATCTCCGGTGACGACGTCGGGAGGGGATTGCATCATGGGAATCCGCAAGATGGGTGCGTGGATCGGGCTCCTGCTAGCAGGGCTACTCGTGCTCTCTCTGGGACCCACAACGGGCGCGGGTCCAGCCAGAGGCACCAAGATTGTGGTGGGAATCGACACCGACCCACCGTCGCTGGATGCCCATTCGAACACCGCGCTCTCCAGTGACCTCATGTTCGCTCACCTCTATGACAAGCTCGTGGGCTTCGACATGAGGTCAAACATCGTGCCGGAGCTTGCGACCGAGTGGAGCAACTCCAACAACGGCCTCACGTGGACGTTCAAGCTTCGCCGGGGCCACAAGTTCCACGACGGCACACCCGTCAACGCGGCGGCGATCAAGGCGAACTTTGATCGATTATTCGATCCACGCAATCCGTTCTCGCGGCGCACACTGTTCGAGATGATCAAGAAGATCGACGTGGTCGACGAGTACACGGTCGCCCTCACGACCGATAAGCCGTTTGGTGCGATGCTCAATCAACTCGCCAATCCCTCGGCGTCGATCGTAAGCCCGACCGCGGCGGCCAAGCAGGACGTCAGCACCTTCGGGCGGTTCCCGGTCGGCTCAGGCCCCTACTTCTTCAGGGAATGGGTGCGCGGGACGCGCATTATCGTGATGAAGAATCGCGCCCACTGGCTGGCGGATCAAAGCAATGTCAGCGAGATCGAGTTCCGTCCCATCCCCGACGACGCCACCCGGGCGATCGGACTGGAAACCGGCGAACTCGACTTCGTGACCACCATTTCCCCTCAGGAAGCCAGGCGGCTGGGCAGCCATCCTAACCTGGTCGCGTATAATCTCCCCCGCGCGCGCATACAGGGACTCTACCCGAACGTGACCAAGAAGCCGTGGAGCGACGTGCGCGTCCGGCAAGCCATGGCGTATGCGATCGATAAGCAGGCCATCGTGAACACGTTCCTGGCCGGCTTCGCGCGGGTGGCCGACTCGCCGCTGCCGCCGGGCGTCTTCCCATACAAGGCGCAGGCGCAGCGCTACAACTACGACCCGGAACGGGCGAAGCGGCTCCTCGCCGAAGCGGGGTACGCCAACGGGCTCTCGGCGACGATGTGGGTTCCCATCGGGACCTACGCCGCGGCCCAGCAGATCTCCGAGGCCGTCGCCGAGATGCTCAAGAAGGTCGGCATCAACCTCAAGCTGGACGTCATGGAGAGCGGCCAATGGCTGGTGCTGCTGCGGTCCAAGGGCCCCAGGGAGTCGACGCTGGACATGACGTACTACGGCTGGGGCACCCAGACCGTCGACGCCGACTACGCCTTCCGGCTGGTGTTTCACACCGAGAACTTCGCGCCGGCGTGCTGCAACCGAAACTTCTACTCCAACCCCGAGCTCGATGCGCTCCTGGATAAAGGGTTGTCGACAACCTCCCCGCAGGAACGGCGCGCCGCGTACGAGAAGGCGCAGGAGATCCTCTGGCGGGACCTGCCATGGATCTGGATCTTCTCCGTCAACCACTCGGCGGTCGGCAGCAGGGCCTTGAGGGACGTGCAGTTGCTGCCCGTGGAGTTGGTTCACTTCCGGGAGGCCAACATCTCTCGGTAGCCGCGGACGATTATCGGCGCCCAGCAGCAGCCCCGGGCCTCCTCGGGGCTGTTGTGTGGGGCGGCGTGCTGATTACATGGGAGCCCCGTGATGCTCGCCTATGTCGTGCGCAGGCTTGTTGAAGGTGTCCTCACGGTCTTTGGCCTGTCGCTGCTCGTGTTTCTCTCCCTGCACCTCTCCCCGGGAGATCCGGCGGCTATCATTGCCGGAAACCAGGCGACGGAGGAGCAACTGGCCGTGGTCCGCCAGCGCTACGGGCTGAATGATCCGCTGCCCGTGCAGTACTGGCACTGGATGGGGCGCGTCCTGCGGGGCGACTTCGGCATTTCCCATTTTGGGGAGCGCCCCATCGGGCCGGATCTGGCCCAGGCGTTCCCGATCAGCTTGGGCCTGGCCTTCGGCGGGCTGCTGGTCGCCGTCGTGGTCGGGATTCCGATCGGCGTGCTCGCGGCCGTACGCAGGGACGGCGCTGTGGACCTCGGGATCATGGGGTTGGCCGTCGCCGGGATGTCGATGCCGGTGTTCTGGGTGTCACTCCTGCTCATTCTATTGTTCTCGCTGCGGCTGGGCTGGCTCCCGTCCTCTGGATGGGGGACGTTCTCGCATTACATTCTACCGGTCTTCTCCGTCAGCCTGGCGAGCCTGGCGTTGCTCGCGCGCATGACTCGGTCGATGATGGTCGAACTCCTGCTGGAGGATTTCGTGCGCACCGCCCGGGCGAAGGGCGTCGCGTCACGGGTGGTATTCTACAAGCATGCGCTGCGGAACGCGCTTCCCCCGCTCGTCACGGTCATCGGGCTGCGCCTCGGTCTGCTAGTCGGTGGGGCCGTAATCACCGAGACGGTTTTTTCGGTCCCGGGCCTCGGAAGAATGATCGTCCAGGCCGTGAACCTGCGAGACTTTCCCGTCGTGCAGGGCGGGGTGCTGTTGATCGCGCTGGCCGTGATGCTCGTCAACTTTGCAGTGGATTTGGTGTACGTGGTCCTTGACCCTCGTATCCGTTACGCTTAGGGTGACTCGTTGCGGTTCAGGGCCTTGCTTCGATCCAAGCCAGGCCTGGTGGGCACCATCATCGTGGTCCTCTTCCTGGGCATGGCGGCGTTCGCGCCCGTGCTGGCTCCGGCCGACCCGACGGCGCAGACCCTGCGTACTGCCTTGAAACCGCCGGGACAGGACGGGTACCTGTTGGGCAGCGACGAACTGGGGCGGGACACGCTGTCGCGGATCATCTACGGCTCTCGGATCTCGCTCGCCATCGGCGTGGCGGCGGTGGCGTTCGGCGTCCTGCTTGGCATTCCGTTGGGGATCGCGTCGGGATTCTACGGGGGCGCCCTCGACAGCGTGGCGATGCGGGTTTCGGACATCCTGTTGGCCATCCCTCGACTCCTACTCGGCATCACGATCGTGGCCACGTGGGGCATCGGGTTCTGGACCCTGGTGATCGCCATCGGGTTTCCCGACGTCCCGATCTTCGCACGCCTGGTACGCGGCTCGACCCTGACGGTGTCGCAGATGGAATACGTCACGGCGGCCCGGGCCCTGGGCTCGGCCGACGCCCGGATCATGCTGCGGCACATTCTCCCGAATCTCATCGGCCCCATCACAGTGCAATCCACCTTCTCCATGGCCGCGGCGATCCTGACCGCCGGCGGCCTCAGTTTTCTCGGACTGGGGGTCCGACCGCCGACGCCCGAATGGGGGTACATGCTCGCGCAGGCGCGCTCGTATATGCGTGTCGCCCCCCACCTGATCACGTTTCCCGGCATCGCCCTGGCCGTCGTCGTCCTGGGGATCAACCTGCTCGGAGACGCGTTGCGCCAGGCATACGATCCCCGCTTTCGCGGGAAGGAGGCATGACCCGTGCTGAGAGAGACTGCGAGCAGCCGGCAGATCACGTACAAGCCGGTGATGACCGAGGAGATGATCGAAGCCGCCGCGCGGGTGCTGCGGAGCGGCAAGTATATCCGCAGCCTGCCGCTCGAGGATTCTGAGGGGAAGCGCTTCGAGGATGAGTTCTGCGCCTACATCGGCGCGCGGCACGCGGTCAACGTCTCGAGCGGAACCGCGGCGATGCACCTGGCCCTGCTGGCGGTCGGCGTCGGACCCGGCGATGAGGTCATCACCGTGCCCAACACCTTCTCCTCGGTGGCCGACGTCATCATCCTCTGCGGAGCCACGCCGGTGCTGGTGGACGTCGAGCCGGATACGTACAACATGAACGTCACCCTCGTCGAAGCTGCAGTCACGCCGAGGACCAAGGCGATCATGCCGGTCCACATGAACGGCCACGCCGTCGATATGGACCCTCTGATGGACATCGCGCGGCGTCACGGGTTGAAGGTCGTCGAGGACGTCTGCCACGCCGCAGGGGCAAAGTACAAGGGGCGATTCCTCGGCACCATCGGGGACGCCGGCTGCTTCTCATTCGTTCAGAACAAGTGCATCTCGGTCGGCGGCGAGGGTGGCATGACCGCGACCGACGATTCAGGAATCTGGGAACTGTGCATGATGATGGCGAACCACGGCCGCGGCCGACGATGGTTCGAAGGCCGCAACACGCACCATGTCTACCGGGCGCAGCAGATCGAGGTCGTCGGATTCAACTACCGCCAGAATGAACTGCTGTCTGCGATCGGCCGGATCCATTTGCGCTATCTCGACTAGTGGAACGCCCGCCGGCGTGAGAATGCCGAGCTGTACGGCCGGCTGCTCGGGGAGTTCCCGAACGACCTGACGTTGCCGGTGACCAAACCGTACACCACCCACAGCATGTTGCGGTTCGTCGCGCAGACGCCGCAACGGGACGCGTTGAAGGCGCACATGGAACGCCACGGCGTGCACGTCATGGTGGAATACGGCACGCCGATTCACCTGGACCATGCGTACCAGCCGTACTGCGGCGCGCCTGAAGGCGCGTTCCCCGTCACCGAGCGCCTGGCGCAGACGATCCTGACATTTCCGTGCTATCAGACGATGGGTCCCGATGAGGTCGCGGACGTCGTCGGCGTGATCCGGCAGTTCTACGTTCGTTGACGCAGTCAGGAGCGAGGAGTTATCCCATGACAGTACGCGACCCGGCCATGGATAGGACGCTATTCGATAGGACGACGTGCGCGAGAGGCGAGCGTAATGGGAGACCGCTATCAGACTCTAGGAGAGATCCCAATAATCGCGGATATCAAGAAAGTCGAGTTCGACGATGAGATTCGATCTTCCCTAATCCGAACCAGGGGCAAGGCATTCGCGGATTTCGTTGAAGAGAGAAACCGGGTCATCGATATTCACCAGATCACTTATGAATCCAACGATCATCACGTTGTGGGTTTCACTGCCGAACCCAAAGGAGGAAACAACCTGCCCTGCCTTATATGCAATCGGGGCGGTTCAAAAGACTTCGGCGCGTGGACTCCGGCGGGAGTGTCCTCCCAGCTTGGACTGTTTGCGAGCTGGGGATACATGACGATTACTACCCAATATTCCGGCAACGGAGGGAGCGAGGGTAAGGACGAGTTCGGCGGCAGCGAACTGAATGATGTCCTGACTCTATATCAAGTCTTGAAGCACTATCGAAGGGCGGACACGAACAGAATAGGAATGTTCGGGGCCAGTCGAGGCGGCATGATGACCTACCTCACTTTGGCTTGTGTCACCTGGCTGAGAGCTGCGGTGACACAAGCGGGAGAGGCCGACCTTTTCAGGGGTTTCACTGAGCGCCCGAAACTCAAGGCTTGGATTTCCGACATGTTTGATGTCAATGACGAAAAGGAACTGCGAAAGAGGTCAGCGGTGTTTTGGACTGAGAGATTCTGCAAGACGACGCCGCTGCTGTTGTTACATGGGACGAGCGATTGGAGAGTTTCCGTTCTGAACTCCCTTGACATGGCAGTGAAACTCTACCAGAACAGAATTCCCTACAGGCTGGTGATCTTCGAAGGAGCTGATCATGGGATAACGGAGTTCAATAAGGAACGCCTTGCACTGACCAAGGAGTGGTTTGAACGATATGTAATGCATGAGGCTGAACTGCCGAATCTCAATCCTCATGGAGACTGAGTGCGGAGGTCACGCGTGACCAGGGTGGAACGCCGCATCACGACGCGTCTAACCGTCATCGACGACGAGATCCGAGAAACGGTGCTGCGCGTCCTGGAGCGCACCCCGTACTACGCGGGTCCGGAGACCGCGGCGTTCGAAGCGGAGCTTGCCGCGTATTGCGGCGTCGGGTACGGTGTCGCGGCCAACTCTGGAACGTCATGCCTGCTGCTCGCCTTACTGGCGCGCGGCGTCGGCCCGGGCGACGAGGTGATCCTCCCGACGAACACCTTTGTCTCGGTCCCGGAGTGTGTGTTGTTCGTCGGCGCCACACCGGTCCTGACCGACGTCGAACCTGACGGTAACGTCAGCCGATCCATCGTGGAGCGGCATCTGACGTCGCGGACCCGGGCGATCGTCCCGGTCCACATGTTCGGGCACCCGGTGGATATGGACCCCCTCATGGAGTTGGCCACGGCGCGCGATCTCTTCGTGATCGAAGACGCCGCCCACGCGCTGGGCGCCCGGTACAAGGGACGGCGCGTGGGGTCGCTGGGCCACGTCGGGTTCTTTAGCTTTGCGGGCAAGTCGATTACCGTATGCGGGCAGGCCGGCATGGCGGTAACCGGCGACGCGAATCTCGCGGCCGAGATGAGCACGCGCAGGGTCCACGGCTGGCAGCAGAGAGTGGGCAATGTCTGGCATGTCGCCGAGAAGATGGGCCTGAATCTCCGGACGAGTGAACTGCTGTCGGCGATCGGACGGGTCAACCTCCGGAAGCTCGACCGCTGGACCGCAGCGCGGGCGAGCCATGCCGCACGGTACACGGCCAGCCTGTCCGTCGGACCTGCACCGGTAGTGCTGCCGGCTACGCGGGCGGACCAGGAACCAGGCTGGCTGCACTACGTCATTCGCGCGCCCCGGCGCGACGCGCTGCGGGCGCATCTGGACAGCCGGGGCATCGACACATCGATTCATTACCCGGTCCCCTTCCACCGCCAGCCGGCGTTCCACACCCTTGCGCCAGATCCAGCAGTCTTCCCCGAGGCCGAGGCGATGGCGGCGGACATGCTCACGCTGCCCTCGCATCCCTGGATGACAACAGATGAAGTCGACTATGTCGCCGGGGCGATCCTCGACTTCTACCGGGCATAGGATTCCCTCAGGAGGGATCTGCGCGCGTGGCCACCAGATACCGCACGACCTGGACACCTTTCGACGCCGAGATGCGAGAGGCGATGCTCCGGCCGACGCCGGGGCCGATCTATTACGACGGCCCCGAAGGCGACGCGTTCGAGCAGGAGATGGCCGCGTATCTCGGTGTCGGCTATGGCGTGGCGGTGTCATCCGGGACCGCAGCCCTGCACGTAGCCATGCTCGCGCTGGGCATTGGTCCTGGCGATGAAGTTATCTCGCCGGCGAATGCCTATCTGACCGTGGCCGAATGCACGGTCAACATCGGCGCGCGTCCGATCTACAGCGAGGTGGTTGAATCGACCGCGAACCTGGACGTGAGTACGATTGAGCCGCTGGTCACGCCGCGTACGAAGGCTATCGTCGTCGTCCACACGTACGGGCATCCCGTGGACATGGACCCAATCATGGACCTGGCTCGCCGCACAGGGATCTTCGTCATCGAGGACGTCGCGCATGCGTTGGGTGGCGAGTACAAGGGGCGGAAGCTGGGATCGATCGGCGACATCGGATTCGCGAGCTTCGCCAGGAAACTCGTCACGGTCGCCGGCCAGGGCGGGATGGCCTTCACGACCAATCCCGAGTGGGCGCGGCGCATGGCGCAACTGCGCCGTCACGGATGGAGCCGCGGGGATACCTACCGGACCGATGTCGCGCTCGTCGGCTTCAACTTCACCTTGAGCGAGTCGCTCGCGGCTGTCGGACGCGTGTCGCTGGCACGCCTGGACCGGCACCACCCCCTCAGGCTGGAGAACGCACGGCGTTACACGCGGGGCCTCTCGGACCGGGCCGTGCCGGTGCGGCCGTTCGAGGTCATGCCCTGGGCGAAGCACGGCTGGCTGCACTACGTCGTGAGAGCGCCTCGACGGGACGCGTTGCTCGAGTTCCTCAAGACGCGTGGCATCGAGTGTGCCGTCCACTACAAGAACCCGGTCTACCGCGAGCCGGCGTACGTCGCGCGCACGGGTGAAGACCCGGGACCGCGGCCGGTGACCGACACGCTGGCCGCCGAGATCCTCACCCTCCCCTCACATCCGGAGATGGGCGACGGCGTCGACTACGTGATGGACCAGATGGCAGAGTTCTACTCGAGGTCGTGAGGGTCGAGTCGTCGACGTGTGGCAGGATCGATATGTCGATGTCGACGGTGTCCGGGCGCATTACCTGGAAGCCGGCGAGGGCGAGACGGTGGTGCTGGTTCACGGCGCCCTCGTCTGGTGCTGTGCGGAGCTCACCTACGGCGCGGTGATCGAGCCGCTCAGCCGGCGCTTCCACGTCGTCGCGATCGACGTCGTCGGGTATGGGCTTACCGCTGGCCGCGGCCCGCAGGACTACTCCGCCCAGGCGCAGGGCGACTTCCTCGTCCGATTCCTTCGTGTGCTGGGGGATCCCGCGCACCTGGCCGGGAACTCGCACGGCGGATGGTTGGTCCAGTATATGGCCCACGAGGCGCCGGAGCTGGTGCGGCGGCTGGTGATCATCAACAGCCTCAACGGCACATCGCTGATCCCGGCCGATTATCCCATCCCGCGTGATGTCGAAGTCCTTCCCACTGAGGAGCATGTACGTGCGGACCTGCGAACCTTCTACCTCAACAGCGATCTGGTCACCGACGCGCGGGTACAGCGGACCGTCGACATCTCTGTAGGGTGCCTCGAATTCGCGCGTGCCCGCCGCGCAGCGATCGGCCAGGCGCCCGCGGAGTGGAACCGAAATCTACTGTACAAAGGGGCGCACATCTCCGCGTACGCAGCCGACCTCCCTGTTCCCGTCTTGCTGACCTGGAGCCGTGAGAACCGCGGGGCCAGCCCCGAAGATGCGCTGGTCTTCTACGACCGGCTCCGGAATGCCGAACTGCACGTCTTTGCCAACGCCGGGCATCATGTGCACACTGAGCACCCCGAGCGGTGGACCAAGGTGGTCACCGCGTTCCTCCTCTCCAGACGGTAGGCCATACTTGAACGACAGCCTACGATCCCTTGAAGAAGTCGCGCACCGCCGAAACCACCATGTCGCGCATCGCATCGGTCATCGACGGCGGATTCGGCAGGCTGAGGATCTCCCCAGTCATCTGTTCTGCAACCGGGAAGTCGCCGGGCCGATGTCCCCAGGCCTCTCGATACGGCTGGAGCAGGTGCAGCTCCATCGGATACAGGATGGAGCTTTGAATGCCGCGCCCCGCAAGATGTGACCGCAGGGCGTCGCGCCGGGCGGCGTCGGTTCTGATCGTATAGTGCAGGAACGCATGGACGACTTGAGGGCGCGTGATCGGGCAGACGACCGGCGCGGCCACGAGGCTGAACGCGTCGTTGTAGCGGGCTGCGTGCTCGCGCCGACGCGCGTTCCAGGCATCCAGGTACTGCACCTGCACGCGCCCGATCGCGGCATGAAGCTCACTGAGACGAAGATTGTAGCCGGAGCGCTGGATCTCGTAGAATCGCACACCGCCGCTGCGGGGTCGGCCGTGATCCCGGAGCAGGCGAACCTCCTGGGCGATACCATCGTCGTTGGTCATCACCATGCCGCCGAGACCGCACACCGAGATGATCTTACCGGCGAAACTGGTAAACGCCGCGTCCCCCCAGCTTCCCGCGGACCGCCCCCGATACGTCGCGCCGAGCGCGTGCGCGCAGTCTTCGATCACGCGCAGGTTGTGACGACGGGCGAACGTCATCACCGCGTCCACCTCAGCCGGATGCCCGTAATTGTGGGCGGGCACGACCGCCCGCACCGCGGGTGTCAGCGCCGCCTCCAGCCGGGCCGGATCCATGTTGTAGGTCTCGGGCTCCACATCGACAAACCGCGCGCGGGCGCCCACGACGGCCACGGCCTCGGCAAGGGTCACAAAGCCCATCGCGGGCACGATGACTTCGTCGCCGGGACCGATCCCGAGCGCCTTCAGAATCAGAAAGAACGCCGACGTGCCCGAGTTGACGGCGATCGCGTGCCTGATGCCGAGATGCGCGGCCATCTCAGCCTCGAACCGGTCGTTCTGCGGTCCCATGTAGTACTGGTGGCTGTCCAGAACCTCGGCGCAGACCCGCTTCATCTCCTCGTCGACGTAGGCGTGCTCTTTGAGGATGGAGAGCATCTGCGGCCCCTCCCCGCCTTCGACGCGGCGTACCGTGGTCACGGCCTAGAGTCCAACCGTCGTGCGGGGGGCGGGCAACGGCAGCGTTTGGAAGTGCTTGATGAAGTCGACAAGGTACGGCACGACCCGCGAGAGGATCTGCTCGCCCTTCTCGCGCGAGGCCTCGGCTGCCGGTTTCGAGCGATCCCAGTACCCCAGCGGCCAGCGCATCCGGCTTGGAAGAGGAATCTCGACCGCCGCGCCATGGAAGGTGATCTCGTACTTGCCCTGGCTGTCGAAGCCGTGGCCGATGTCGGCGATGATGGAACCGCCCTCGGCCTCTTTGAGATTCACGTTCGCCTCGTTGTACACCATCGCCAGACAGGTCTCAGTGAAGCCGCCATGATCCGGACCCAGGTTCCATTCAGGCCACACCGCGATCGCCAGGCGGTACCAGAGCGGGAACGCGAAGAGCATGCCGAGCTCTTCGCGCAGTCTCACCGCCACACGGTTCATGATAGGAAGGTTGGTCCCATGCCCCGTCATGATGATCACCCGGCGGACGCCCCACTTGTGAAGACAGCGGAGGACATCCTCGAGGACGTGGAGGAGGGTGTCGTGGCCGATTGAAATCGTGCCAGGAAAGTCCATCATGCCGTGGGCCCAGCCGTACGGCATGACCGGGCAAACGAGCACACGTGTCTGCTCGCCTACGCGGCGGCTTACCTCCCACGCGGCCATCCAGTCGGTGCCCAGGGGATTGTGCGGGCCGTGGCTCTCCACAGCGCCCAGGGGAAGGATGGCAGTGTCGGTTTCCTTCAAGGCCTGTTCGGCTTCCTTCCAACTCAGTGCGGACAGTTCCGACGTGCGCAACGCATCATCCCTCCTAAGGCCTAGGCTTGTGCTACCGTCCGAAGAACCCTATGACACCATCCGCCACCTGCTCGAGCATCGCCTGTGTCATGTGTGGTCCCACCGGCAGCGACAGGTTCTCCCGGCAGAGGCGCTCCGCCACGGGAAACTGATCGGCGCTCGTGCCGTATTGCTCACGAACCGGCTGCAGCAGGTGCAGGGGGGTCGGGTAGTGGATGCTTGCGTCGATACCTCGCGCGCGCAGGAAGTCGCGCAAGGCTTCGCGATGCTGGGTCCAGACAACATAGTGCAAGTGGGAAGGATCAGCCCATGGCCGCTCAGGCGGGAGCCTCAGCGGCAGTCCGGCGTCCCGGAACCGGTCGGTGTAGTATGCGGCCGCCCGGCGGCGGTGACCCAGGAAGTCCGGCAGCATCTGGAGCTGCAGACGCCCGAGGCCGGCGCAGATCTCAGTCAGATGCATGTTATAGCCGATCCACTTTTGATCGTACCATGACCCGTCCCGCCGCCGGATGAAGCTGATGTCCTCCCCCCGGGTCCGGCCCTGATCGCGAAGACTCGCGATGCCTTCTGCGAGCCGGCGGTCATCGGTGGTCGCGGCGCCGCCGGGTCCGAACACCGTGATCATCTTTCCGGAGAAGCTGAAGAATCCCACGAGGCCGAGGCCGCCGGCCCGGCGCCCTTTGTACTCGGCGCCCAGCGCGTGGGCCGCGTCTTCCAACACGAACAGGTTGTGCCGGCGGGCAATCTCGTTGATCGGGTCCATATCGCAGGGGAAGCCGTACATGTGCACGGGCACGATGGCGCGCGTCTGCGGGGTAATGGCCGCGGCGATCGCGTCTGGGACGATGTTGGCGGTTTCGGCCTCGGCCTCCACGAAGACCGGTACGGCACCCAGCTTGACGACAGCAGCCAGCACGCCGACGTAGGCGTTAGCCGCCATGATGACCTCGTCACCCTGTCGGATCCCAAGGGCGTCGAGGGCAAGCAGCATCGCTGAGGTCCCCGAGTTGACAGTAACGCCGTAGCGTTTGTCGCACCACTGCGCCAGTTCGACCTCGAATCGCTGAGTGTCCTCGCCTCCATATGAGACGCCCGTCTCGAGAATCGAGAGCGACTTCTGCCGCATCTCGTCGGTGAGGATCATCGCGCGGTATGGAATCTGCATGGGTTCCCTCTCGCATGATGGAGCCCGCTTGCCGATTGGAGGGTGTCGCCCGGATGAAGACCGAAGACCCGAATTGGGTTCCCCTTTCGCCAGGTACGAAATCAGCCCCTGCACCAGGCAGGGATGGCAGCGCAGCGGAGGCACACGCGCGATGAGGATTCTCGTGACCGGGGCCTGCGGCCGGATCGGTTCGCACGTGGTCCGGCAGCTCGCGGCGCGGGGCGTCGACGCCGTCGGGGTCGACAATGTCGTGCACGCCGGCAATCTGCGCGATCTCGCCGAGCACGTGCCGCTTCGGGTCGCCGACGTGCAGGACCTGGGCGGGCTGCTGCGGGTCATGACTGTGGACAGGGTCACGCGCGTGATCCACCTGGCCGCCGCGCTCGGCGACCAGTTCGACACGCAGCCCTGGGGCTCGTACCAGGTGAACCTGGGCGGGACACTTAACGTCCTCGAGGCCGCCCGCTCCGCCGGGGTCGACCGGGTCGTCGCGGCGAGCACGCACAACATCTATCCACGAGCCTATGGGGTCTACGGCCCGCCCGAATGGCGGCCCATCACAGAGGATCACCCGCCTGACCCGCGTCGCCCGTACGCCGTGATGAAGCTGGCCGGAGAATACATGGGTCGCATCTACGCGGAGAAGGAGTATGTGGACTTTGCGGCCGTCCGGTTTGCCAGTTACTACGGCGCCGAGCGGGCGCTCCGGCGCGGAAACAAGTTTCCTGACCTCATGAACCGCATGATCCTGGACACGGTGGAAGGTATCCCAGGCGTCATCGAGCGCGGCGGCGATCAGGTCTTCGACCCGGTCTACATCAAGGACTGCGCCCACGGCGTCATCTGCGCGGCCCTCGCGGAGGGACCCCGCAAGGGCCGGGTGTACAACATCGGGGGTGGGCGCCCCGTGACGCTTCGCGCCGCCGCGGAGACGGTCTCACGGGTCCTGCCCTCGGCGCACGTCACGGTGGGACCGGGACTGCCGGACGGCCAGGCGCATCACCCGCCGCTGGACATCAGCCGGGCGCGGCACGAGATCGGGTATGAGCCGCAGTTCACGCTCGAGCAGGGCGTCGCCGACTGCGCGCGCGAGCTCCGCCTGCTCCTTGGAGGCGCGCGCCGATGAACCAGGAGCTCAAGCTGTCCCTTCGCCGCGCAGCCGGGGATCGAGGGCATCGCGCAGCCCATCCCCAAACAGATTGAGGCCGAGCACGACCAGCATGATCGCCAGGCCCGGAACCAGGGACATCCAGGGCGCAAGCAGGAGAAACTTCTGTCCCTCCGCGACCATCGTGCCCCAGGACGGGGCCGGCGGCGGGACCCCCAGACCGAGGAAGCTCAGACTGGCCTCCGCCAGGATCGCCACCGAGACCCGCAGTGACATCAGCACAATGAGCGCCGACCAGATGTTCGGAAGAAGATGCCTGACGATAATCCGCAGATGGGAGGCGCCCAGCACGCGGGCGCCGTCGACGTAGTCGAACAGCCTGATTCTCAGCACCTCGCCTCGTACCACGCGACCAAACTGTGGGATGTTGGCGACGCCAATGGCGATGATGAGGTTCAGCAGGCCCTGCCCCAGCACAGCGACGAGCGTGATCGCCAGCAGGAGCGTCGGGAACGCCATCATGATGTCCATCGCGCGCATCAACAAATTATCGGGCAGGCCGCCGAGGTACCCTGACGCGAACCCGACCAGCAACCCCGCACACGCACCCACAAGAATCGCGGCGGCGGCGACGATGAGGGAAATCCGGCTTCCCCAGATGATCCGGCTCAAGATGTCGCGTCCGAAGTCGTCCGTGCCCAGGGCAAATCGATGGCCAGGCGGCTTCATCCGCCGGCTCAGGTCCTGATCGATCGGATCGTGCGGCGACAGGCGTGGCGCCAGGAGGGCCACGGCCAGGGCCGCCAGGACGATGACCGCGCCCGCCGCAGCGCTTCTCCGGCGGAGCAACTGCGTGATGACCTGAGCCCGGTGCATCCTTCGCGCTGACGCGTCAATCGAAACGCACGCGCGGATCGATCAACGCGTACAGCATGTCGGTGATGAAATTGACGAGAATGACGCCGACGGCGAAGACCATGATGCAGCCCTGCACCACAGGATAATCGCGGTTGAAGACGGCGTCGATCAGCGTCTTCCCCAGGCCCGGCCTGGCGAACACGGTCTCGATGATCACGGTGCCGCCGACCAGGTAGGCAAGGTCGAGGCCGATGACCGTCAGGATGGGCATGGCGGCGTTGCGGAGTGCATGCCTGTAGACGACTATCCGACCGGGGAGACCTTTGGCCCGCGCCGTCCTGATGTAGTCCTGGCCGAGCACCTCGAGCGTCGACGAGCGGCTCATGCGGGCGAGCAGCGCCGCCGACCGGGCGCCGATGGCGACCGCCGGGAGGATCAAATGGTAGAGCTCGAGCGGCACGTTTCCGGACGGCCCGCCGCCGAACATGGGCAGCAGCGGAATCCTGAACCCGAACAGGTAGATCAGGAGGATGCTGAGCCAGAAGCTCGGCGCGGAGAGCCACCCGACGGCCAGGGTCATGACCCCATAGTCGAACGAGGTGTTTCTTCTCAGCGCAGCGCTGACACCGGCCGGAACACCCAGGAGCACCGCGACGGCGAGGCCGGCGGTCGCCAGCATCAGGGTGGGCCTGATATGGGGCGCGATCACGCCTGACACCGGACGGTTGTTCAACAGCGAGAATCCCAGATCACCGCGCAGAGCTTTCTCGAGATAGCGTCCATACTGGATGATAATCGGCTGGTCGAGACCGTACTCACGGGTGATCGACTCGATGGTCTCCTTCGGCGTGACGTCCTTGAAGTCGCCGAGGATGATGTCGATCGGCGTCCCCGGAGCCAGACGGATGACGACGAAGACCAGCGTCACCGCGCCGATGACCGTCGGGATCAGGACGAGCAGCCGTCTCAGGAGATAGGCAGGGTTCATGCCCCGGGCGCCCTGCACCCAGGCGCATGCACGTCAGCGGCCACGCACGGCGTGACTCACTGCGTGATGTCCATCAACTCCCAGTACCAGAGCCAGTAGAAGGTATTGGCGACGTCACCCGTCACGCCCTTACGGAACGCCGTCACGTAGTAGGGACGGTACACGGGAATCACCGGGAGGTCGCTGGAGATCCTGATCTGGATCTGGCGCAAGATCGCCCTGCGCTTCGCCGGGTCGACCTCTCTACGCTGCGCCCGGATGAGACTGTCGATCCGTCCGTAGAAGTTGGGGACTGAGTCCGACTGCAGTGGCAGCAGAAACTGATCCGGCGCGACACGTGTCGGCCCGGTGATCAGGAAGTCGAAGTCGCCGGAACTGCGGCGGGCCTCGTAGGGCGCGCTGCCCAACTCATCGAGGGTGACCGGCACGCCGACCTTGGTCCAGTATCCCCGAACAGCTTGGGCGAACGATCGGTCCGTCGACCGAAACACGATCACAAGCGGCCGCATGCCGCCCAGACGCGCCTCGGCGAGCAGCGCCCTGGCGCGGTCAGGATCGTACGGGAAGGAGGGCGCGTCGTCGATGTGTCCGAAGACGCCCGAAGGGATCTCGCTCCACATCCCCTCCACCGTGCCCATCCCCTCTTCCACGGTGTCGACGAACTCTTTGTGGTTGATCGCATGCGAAAGCGCCCGGCGCACACGGAGATCGGTAAGCGGCGGGCGCTGGGTGTTGACCCACAGGCTGCGGCGCCCCAGGACCGGCGTGGCGGTATACGCGAGCTTTTGATCGTTTCTCACCAGCTTGAATGCCTCTGCGGTGCGGATCGGAGCATAGTCCAGCTCGCCCTTACTCATCGCCAGCACAATCACGGTCTCCTCAGGGATGATCTTGAAGAGCACGCGATCGATGTGCGCTCTGCCACCGGTCCGGCGGGCGCCCGACCTGAACCGGCCGAAGTACTCGGCGTGCGCGACGAAGACAATCTCCTGACGCGGCGCATATCGCTCGAGCATGTAGGGGCCGGTCCCGATCGGGTTCGACCCGAATTGCGCGCCGAATTGCTCGACGGCCTTCTGACTTACGATGTAGCCTGGCCGGAAGGCGAGCACGGCGGGCAGGAAGTCGGCATACGGCCCGCTGAGATGGATCTTGACCAGATGGTCGTTGACGATCTCGATCTGTCTGATCAACTGCATCTGGGGCGCATACGGAGATCGCAGCCTCGGATCGAGGACGCGCTCGAAGGAGAACTTCACATCCCTGGCGGTGAAGTCGCCGAAGCCCTTGTGGAACTTTACGCTCTTCCTCAGCCAGAAGGTGTAGGTCAGACCGTCCTTGGAGGCCTCGTATCGCTCCGCGAGATCGGGTTCGACATCGAGACCGTTGGGTTTGTACCTGACCAGTCCATTGAAGAGGTTCATGGCAATCGGGTAGTCGGGCATCGTCGTGATCCTGGGCGGGTCCAGGGTCACGAAGTCCGCGGTGTACCCCATCCTCAACACCTTCTCGCCGGTTGTCTGCGCCAGCGGCGCCGTCGCCGGCACCAGCAGCAGGACCGTGGCCACGATCACAACAGCCATCCGGCGGTGCGCGCCCATCGATCTCGCCTCCCTCACTCCGCCCCGACCTTCGCTCCGGTCCAGATGGCCGCCAGCCGCGCGGCAGGCGCCACATCGTATCGCTGCCGCATGATAGCCAGCGCGGCGTCCTGCAGCCGCCGATCAGCCGTAGTCACCGCATCCTCGACGCAGACAACGTAGTAGTTGCGATGCGCGGCGCCCCGGGCCGTGGACTCCACCTCTCCCTGCGTCTCGGCCCCGGCGAGCACCACCGTGTGAATGCCGCGCTCGTCGAGGAGCAAATGCAGCGGGCTGCCTTCAAACCCATCGGGCCTGAACGTCTCGACGATCAGCTCATTCTGACCTGCCTGGGCCTCAAGAGCCGACCGCCGGTCCCTGGGGCATAGCCTCACGACCAGCACGCCGGCCTGCCGGGCCGACCGCACAAGGGCCTCGATCAAAGGAGCGGTCTCGGGGTTCGTCCCCGCGCGGGCCGCGACGACCAGCGCACTATGCTGCGGCCGAACGATCTCGTCAAGAGAGGCGTGCACCCGAAGCGCCACGCCGGGGCGTGTCCCGTCCGCAAACGGTGACGTACGCCATGAGCGGATGAGTTCATCCGAGATCGTGCTCCGAGCGCGCGTGCGCATCACGCTGATCGAGTGGCCGTGGAGATCCATCCGGGTCGACGCCACGCAATCCTCGACGATGACCGGCTGATAGTTGTGATCGGCGGCGGATCGGGCCGTCGCCTCAACGCAGCCCTCGGTCCCCACGCCGATGAGCACACATGTTCGGATCCCGTTGGCGTCCAGGAGCAGGTCGAGCATCGTGCCAACGAATCCGCTCGAGCGCAGCTTCTTGATGACGGGCTCCTCCGGCCTGGGCGCCAGCGGGCCGACGAAGGCGTGGCCAAAGGTGCCGTCGATGCAGCGCTCGCGGGCCAGGTAGCCGTCGCGTGACCTGAGCGACGATGGCGCTGCGCTGAGCCCGCCTCTGAGGCTCGTCTGTTGAAGCCAGATCACGAGCACGCCGCTATCGCGGGCGGCATCAATGAGACGAGCGGCGCGTGCGATCACCGCCGGCATCATGGACAGATCGGTTCCGGCCTGACCGTAGGCTCCGAGCGAAGAGCAGTAGTCGTTCTGCAGATCGACGACGATGAGCGCCGTATGGCTAGGGTCGGTGAGCGTGCCGAGATTCATCATCGCCCGTCGCCATTCCATTCCGCGACGTGGTTTCCCTCCCCCTTCAGCCGGGAGGGATTCTTGAACTCGTTTCCGAAAGGCGTCCCACCGTGCCCCAGTGGAAGAAGCGCCAGGATCGATTGCGCACGTCCATCGAGTCGGCGTGGCTCTCCAAGCGGTCTCTCCGTGCCTTACTGCTTGAATACGAGAACGACGGGATGCCGAGCCCGGTCCTCAACGCCCACAGGATGGCGGATCTCGGCCACGACGTCTCCGGTGTCGTGAACCTTTCGGCCGGCGGCCAGATCCATCGCCTGCCTTCGGACTTCGTCATCGAGGCCGTGCGGCGCGCGATCGACGACGGCGCGTGCTTTCACTACCCGGGCGTGCGCGGCGCCGCCGCCCTGCGCGAGGCACTGGTGGAGAAACTCGCCCGCGACAACGGGATCAACGCCGATCCGGAGTCTGAGATCCTGCCGACGATCGGGGCGCAGTTGCCGATCGACGGCGTGGTGCGGATCCTCGTCAATCCTGGGGACGATGTGCTGCTCGTGGATCCCGATTATGCTTCCCTCGAGCCGGTCGTCCGGATGTACGGGGGCAACGTCATCCCGGTACCGCTGCACGACACATCCTCGGGGTGGGTGTTCGACCCTGACGACCTGCGGCAGCGGATCACCCCGAAGACGAAGCTCTTGTGTTTCTCTAACGGCAACAACCCCACGGGCTACCTGTACGCGCGCAGGGATCTTGAGGCGATCGCATCGCTGGCCCGCCAGCATGGCTTCTTCGTCTTCTCTGACGAGGAGTACGAGAAGCTGGTCTTCGATGGGAAACCCCACGTCAGCATCGCCTCATTGCCGGGCATGGCGGAGCGGACGGTCACGGCGTTCTCGTTTTCCAAAGCCTACTGCCTGTCTGGACTGCGGATCGGATACATGGTCGGCCCGGCAGCGATCATGGACCACATGTACAATGTCATCCGGTTCAGTATCCAGGCCGTGGGCGCGCTCGGACAGACCGCCGCCCTGGCTGTCCTCCAGGGACCATCCGGTGTGTGGCTGCGGGAGGTCGTTGCCGATCTTCAGGCCGACCGGGACTACGCGGCCGATCGGCTGAACGCGATGCCGGGCGTGCGGGTGCATCGTCCGAGAGGATGCTACTTCCTCTACTGCCGGGTCGAGACAGGGGGCCTGCCGTCCTGGACGCTGGCCGAGTACCTGCTGACCGAAGCCCGGATCTCCGTGATCAGCGGGCACCAGTTTGGACGATCCGGACGCCACTATCTGCGCGTGAGCGGCTGCGTCGGCCGCGAACGCCTCCAGCAAGGCCTGGACCGCATGGAACGCGCGCTGGAGCGGCTGGCCGTGCAGGCGCCGGCGCGCTGACGATCGAGAAGAGATCGAAGGAGCCTCTGCTGGCTGAATCGGAACGCATCCTCGTCGTGAGCGCCCATGCGGCCGATTTCTGCATCCGCGCGGGAGGCACGCTGGCGCGGTATGTCGCCGGCGGGGTGCCGGTGCGGGTCCTGGTCATGAGCCCGGGCGCGCGCGGAGAGTCGAACGAGATGTGGAAGGCCCGGCAGGGAAAGACGACCGAGGCCGAGGTGGCGAATGTCCGCCGGCAGGAGGCCACGGCCGCGGCGGGCATCCTCGGCGTCGACCTCGCCCTCTTCGACTATCCGGATCAGCCCCTGACGTTCGACCAGGATCGCCTGGTGACGCTCACGCGGGAGATCAAGGCCTTTCGGCCCACGATCCTCCTGACCCATCCGAACCACGAGCCGCACAATCCCGACCACAGCGCAGCGTGCCATGCCGCCATGGAGGCGGCGTACTATGCGACGCTGGCCGGCGTGCATCCCGAGCTGCCGGTGATCACGCCGCCCCAGACCTTTGCGTTCGAACCCACCCAGCCGCTCGCGGAGACGACGGGGTTCGCGCCAGACACGTTCATCGACATCACAGATGTGATCGACCAGAAGATGAAGGCCGTCGCCGAGTACAAGGTCCAGCCCTATCACGTCGACCGGTATCGATCGCGGGCGGTTGCGCGGGCCGCGCAGGCCGCGTACGTCGCGGGCAATCCCGACATCAAGTTCGCCGAGGCGTTCCAGCGTTACACGCCGTGGACCGGCCAGCGCTTTCCATAACCCTGCTCGACCGAGAGGAGACGATTCGATGGGCCTCGCAGACCAGTTCATCCCAGGACGACTCCGGAACTTCCGGCCGCGCGACAGCGGTGGGGGCGACCGGGTCAGACTCCTGAACCTGGCGCGAGGGCTGGCAGACGTGATCAGCCTGAACTCCGGCGACCCGGACCTGACGGCGGCCCCGGTCGCCGTTGAGGCCGCTGTGGACGCCTTGCGTTCCGGGAAAACCCACTACGCTCATGGCGGCCTGCCGGAGCTGCGGGCGGCCATCGCCCGCAAACTCGCCGCCGAGAACGGCTTTACCGTCGAGCCCGACACGCAAGTCATCATCACCAACGGCAGCGCCGAAGCCGCGTCGTCTGTGTTTCAGACGCTGCTGGAGCCGGGCGACGAGGTATTGACGACCGATCCGTGTTATAGCGGTCATGTGTCAGCCGTCAACGCGGCCCGAGGCGTCGCGGTGTACGTGCCCACCAGGGGCGAGGATCTCTGGGAACCGGATCCCGCGGAAGTCGAGCGACGAATCACCCCGCGGACGAAGGCGTTCGTCTTTGCCAACCCCGGCAATCCGACCGCCGCCGTCTACCGCAGGGAAACGCTCGAGGGCTTGCTGGACGTCGCCCATCGCAAGAACATCCTGATGATCCCCGATGAGCTGTTTGAGCGCTATGTGTACGACGGTCACCGCCACGTCAGTATGGCCTCGCTTCACGGGGCCGCCGATCGCGTGGTGACCATCAGCGGATTCTCCAAATCGTACTGCATGACCGGATGGCGACTCGGGTGGATCGCCGCGCCCGCGTGGCTGGCCGAGCCGCTTGCCAACGTCCGTTATGCGCTCTCGATGACGGCTTCGACCCCGAACATGTGGGGCGCCATCGCCGCGCTCTCGGACGCAGCGCGTCCGTACTACAACGAGGTGTACCGGACCTACGGCGAGCGGCGGGCGTTCTTCCACGACGCCCTGACCCGCATGGGGCTGCCTCAGCGTCCGACCCCTGGAGCGTTCGTGTGCATGGCCAATATCCAGCCGACGGGACGCACAGGCAGCGAGGTAGCTGAGACCTTTCTCAAGGAAGCGCGGGTCTTCATTTGGCCCGGCACCGTGTTTGGCTCACAGGGCGAGGGGTACCTCCGGGTCGGCCTCATTCAGCCGCTCGACACGCTGCGGGAAATGGTCCGCCGGCTCGAGCCGGTCGTCGCCGGGCTGGTGGCAGCAGGTGCAACCAGACCCGTCTGACCAGTCCTAGCTGAGGCCGTCGGTGCGCCACGCCACAGAGCAGCCTTTGACCGGATGAGCGACGTGAAAGACATCTACGCGTACATCGACACGCACCAGGATGCCATCCTGGCTGACTTCTTTACGTTCCTGCGCCAGCCGAGCATCTCGGCGCAGAAGGTCGGCCTCGACGAATGCTGCGACCTGCTGCTGCGCCTGATGGCGAAGGATGGTCTTCCGGTCCGAAAGATGCCCGTAGACGGCGGGCCGCCGATTATCTTCTCGCACATCCCGTCGAAGGCGCGCAACAAGACGCTGCTGTGCTACGCGCACTACGATGTCCAGCCCGTCGAGCCGCTGGAACTCTGGGAGTCGCCGCCATTCGAGCCCACCATCCGCGACAACGTCATCTACGCGCGCGGCGCGACCGACAACAAGGCCGGGGTGCTGGCGTTCTGGAAAGCCGCGCAAGCGTTCATGGCGGTGCGGGGCGACGTGTCCTGCAACTTGAAGCTGGTCATCGAGGGCGAGGAAGAGATGGGCAGCCCCCACTTCCTCCCCTGGGTCGAGCAGCATGCGACAATGCTCGCCTGCGACGCCTCGACGTGTCTCGACGGTCCGGCCGATCCCTCCACCAAGCTGCCCTCGATCAAGCTGGGCATCAAGGCGATTCTCTACGTCGAGCTGCGCATGAAGATGAACGAGAAGGACGTCTGGTCGGGCTACGCGGGCTGGGTGCCCAGCCCGGTCTGGCGCATGCTCAAGCTGCTCGATGGGATCCTCGACAAGGACACCGGCCGCATCCTCATCGACGGCTGGTCCGACGACCTGTTGCCGATCGAGCCTGAGGACGAGGAGCTGCTGCGCCGCCAGTTTGAGCGGTTCGACGAGGCCGAGGTGAAGCGTGAGCTTGGCATCAAGCAGTTCGCCTGGGGCATGGACGCGTGGGAGGCGGTCAAGCGCCGGCACTTCGGGCCGACCGCGAACATCTGCGGCATCGTCGCCGGCTACACCGGCGAGGGCGGCAAGACGATCATCCCCAATCAGATCATGGTGAAGATGGACTTCCGCTGCCCGCCCAACCTCGAGCCGGCGAGGCAGATCGAGAAGCTGAAGGCGCATCTCACAAAGCATGGGTTCGACGATGTCGAGCTGATCGTGCACACGGCGCGCGCCAATCCCTACAAGACTTCTCCGCGCGAGCCGATCGCTCAGGCGGTCATTCGAGCGGCCGAGCAGGTCTTCGGCGGGATGCCGACGGTCTACGGCGTGTCGACCAACGGGCTCATCAAGGTGCACGTGCCGCATCCTGCGGTGCTGGCCGGGTACGCCGACCCGGACTGCCGGCTGCACGCACCGAACGAGAACATGCCCGTGGACCGGTTCTTCAAGGGGATCAAGCTCGCGGCGACGATCATGGACGAGTACGCGCGAGCGTCCCTATGATTGCGGATCGACG
>JBQTJG010000146.1:0-2839 GCA_052387355.1 Armatimonadota bacterium
GCCGCGTCGCGCGGGCCGAAGTAGAGCTCGGCCTCGTAGCCGTTGTGCGCCCGGCACCGCAACTGGATGTTCTCTGCTATGGATTCGCCACCGGCCGCATGGGGCTCAACGTGATGGAACTCGAGAAAGCCCTGCTCGGTGCAGCGGCGACTGTTCCTGCCCACAAACGCGCACCGCCCGCCGTCGCGGCGCCAGACCTCGCGTTTCACCTCGGCCGCGATATGACGCGAGCCGGGAGCACTGCCACTGCCCTCGCGCGGACGATCCGTGGCGGCGAGTTTCTTCTGGGTGAGGTCCTCCAAGAGCGCCATCAGGGCCCGATCGACGATCGTCGCCACATCCCCATCTGGGATCTGGTGGCGTAAGAGGGCCTGCGCGAACCGTAGCTTCTCATATGTCTCGGCGCTCGCCGTGAACACCACCTTGTAGCGCTCGGGCGCCAGTGGCGTAACGACCGCGGGCCGTGTTGGGGGCGTGATGGGCAAAGACAGCAGGTCTGAGGGAGCGACGTCCTGTCCATCACTGGTCGGCTGGGCGCTGGTCGCGGCATCGGGCTCGGCCGTGGCCGAGGCTATGGGGTGGCGCACCGTCGGGAGCCGGCGGACGGAGACAGGCACCGACGGCTGAGGCTGCAGCCGGGCGACGAGTTCCTCGACCTGGCGCTTACTCTTCTGCCGGGCCAGGTCAAGCAGGTCGCAGTGGTTCTCGGGTGTCAGGTGCGCCGCCAGGAGTTTGACTGTCGTGAGGGTCACCGATCCATCCTCGAGCCGCTCCAGCACGACCGGGAACCTTCGGACGGCCCGAGCCGCCACAATGCGATGGTAAGCCGCGTGCTCGGAGAGCTGGAGGATTTGCGTGCAGTAGGTGAACGTCGAGGAGCAGCCCTCTGCCAGGTACAGGCGTCGCTCGTCCAGTTCGGCGAGGTGGGCGATCAGCGTCACAGTCGCCTCGCGCTCACGCTGGGCGAGATGCTTCACCCGCATGAGCAGCTCGGTGTTGGAGAGCTGAGCCACACAGGAAAGGATGTTCTGGTCCATAGCCTATGTATATCATGGCGTTTTCGCACCGCTCAGGATCGTTGCCATGCGGTGCCAGACGCCCAAACCTTCTCCGCGGTCTCTCTTTCATCCGAAAACTGCGCGCAGCGAATCTGGTACGCGTCTGCGCCCACCCACCAGCGACGCGTCTCGGATTCCGTGACCTGCCGCTGAGACTTGTCAAGAGCATTCTGAGGGAACTTCGGCGTTCTCTTAGAGGAACTCGGTCCGGACCGAGGACGTGAGAAAGAATTGCAGTCTTCGCAGGCGCGGGACCAAGGTTCAGTGAATGCGTTGAACAGCTCGGGGAGAGCATGTGGCGTACCTGCTGTAGACGACTACGCCCGTCGTGCCGTCAGCACGTCAGCCCCGTCCCTGCGCCTTAGGCGGCTGCTCCGACTAACTCTTGGGTGAGGCGATGCTCTTCGTGCGGCATGGAAAGAGATTCACCCTCAGGTTAGCGAAGACCCGTGACTTCACCAAGCTCGCCGAGGCCGAGCATCACCTCCCGGCCTTCCAAGCAGAGTACGAGCAGATGGCGGCACCTTCACGTGGAGCTTCGCTTGCAACGACTCGCTGGGGTGCTGGCGCGGTTGGCGGATCAGTAGCCCCTCCACGCCGGCGCCTAACCAGGGTCCCAGGAAGATGTACAGGCATGCTGAGAGCGGTCGCAGAACATAGTAAGATGCCATGACTCAATCTACACCGTATCGCATCGGTCTCGACATCGGGGGCACGTTCACCGATCTCGTGCTGGTCCACGATCCGACCGGACGGCTCCACTGGCATAAGATCCTGACCACCCCCCGCGAGCCGGCCGACGCGGCGCTGACAGGCCTGCATGAACTGTGTGCGAAGGCCGGGATCACGCTCGGCCAGGTTGGATCGCTGATCCACGCCACGACGCTCGTCACCAATGCCATCATCGAACGCCGCGGTGCGCGCACCGCGCTGCTCACCACGGCGGGTTTCCGCGACATCCTCGAGATGGGCAAAGAGCAGCGGTACGACATCTATGACCTCTTCCTACAATACCCTGATCCTCTGGCCCCGCGGCGCTGGCGCCTTGAGGTGCCCGAGCGGATCACCCGGGACGGGGACGTGCGCGTCCCCGTCGATCTCGACGTGGTACGAGAACAGGTCGCCCGCCTGGCCGAGGCCGGCGTAGAAGCTATCGCTGTGTGCTTCCTGCACGCCTACAAGAATGCGGCGCACGAGCGGCAGGTGAAGGCCTTGCTCGAGCGCGAGTTCCCCCATCTGGCGGTCTCGATCAGCAGCGAAGTCTCCCCCGAGATCCGCGAGTTTGAGCGCACGTGCACGACCGTGTGCAACGCCTACGTGCAGCCCCTGGTCGACCGCTACCTGCGGCGCATGGAGAGTGCGCTTACGGAAGCCGGTTTTGGCGGGCGCTTTCTGCTGATGTTGTCATCGGGCACGCTGGGCATCCCGGACGTCGCGCGCCGCTTCCCGGTGCGCCTGCTGGAGTCGGGACCCGCCGCGGGCGCCCTGGTGGCCGGACATCTCGGCGGCACGTCGGGCCTGCGGGACGTGGTCGGCTTCGACATGGGCGGTACAACGGCCAAGATCTGTGTCGTGCGCGACGCCCGGCCGCGCATTATCCCCACGATGGAAGTGGCCCGCACACACCGCTTCAAGCCGGGATCGGGCCTCCCGATCAAGACACCGGTCGTCGACATGATCGAGATCGGCGCCGGCGGCGGTTCGATCGCGGGCATCGACACGCTCGGTCTGCTCCGGGTCGGGCCGCTGAGCGCGGGTGCGGATCCGGGACCGGCCTGCTA
>JBQTJG010000147.1:0-2531 GCA_052387355.1 Armatimonadota bacterium
GGAAGAGGTCGACATCGGCCCTGAGGATCCTGTAGAGCTTGCCGATCCTCGATGCGGGAATCTTGCCTTCCCGGACATACCGGTAGACGGTGAGCCGGTTCAACTGCAGGTAGGCAGCGACCTGATCCACCGTCATGACGTGACCGGGCTGCAAAGACTTGCCGTGACCTACCCCCCTGTGCGCCATACCGCACCTCCGCCATACGAGGATACGCTATTGTATACTACGTGATACCAGGAATCCCTGTTTCATCCATTCCCAGAGACCTGTCTGGCAAGACCCGCTAGGACGACCCCCTCAATCGCGGGTCGAGGATGTCCCGAAATGCATCCCCCAGCAAGTTCCACCCCAGCACGAACAGGAAAATAGCGACGCCGGGGAACGCCAGCACGTACCAGTAGGCGAACGGGTTGTCGGGCTTGCCCACGATCCAGTTGCGGGATAGGTTGATGAGCGTGCCCCAGTCGGCGAAGCCGACATCCGGCCCGAGGCCAAGGAAGCTCAAGGCCGCGGCGGTGATGACGATGAGCCCCATATCGAGCGAGCTCAGGACGAGGAAGGGATAGATGGCGTTCGGGATCACGTGGCGCACGATGATCCGGAGGTCCCCGGCGCCGGCGGCCCGGGCGGCCTCGACGAAATCCCGGCCGCGGACCGCCAGGATGTCCCCCCGGAGCAGCCGGGCGTAGATCGGCCAGTGCACCACCGCAATGGCGACCATGATGTTGTCCAGGCTTCGCCCCAGCACCGCCACGACCGTCACAGCCAGCACCAGTCCTGGAAACGCCAGAAAAATGTCGGTCAGGCGCATCATCACCTCATCGACACGGCCGCCGTAATACCCTGATAACCCGCCGAAGATCAGGCCGATGATGACGGCGATGACGATGACGATGATAGACACCCGAAACGCGGTCCGCGCACCCCAGACGATGCCGTAGTACAGGTCGTACTGACCCTCCGTGGTGCCGAATGGGTGCCCGGCGCGCGGCGGCTGTGGGTCGCTGGCGAACCCCTCCTGCGGGATCAGGTAATGATTGCGGGAGTTCTGGGGTGGTGGCGCCAGCGCCGGCGCCAGTGCGGCCATGGCGGCGAAGATCAGAATGAGGGAGAACCCAACCAGCGAGAGTGGGTTCTTCCGCAGGCGCCGGGTGAGTTCCGAAGGAATCGTCCAGAACGTGGTCACGACGAGGAGAAGAATCGCGAACTGCGCAGCGGACAGCGGGAACTGCAGGATGCGATCCCTCGTGAGTGGCAGCACCAACGCGGCGAACAGCAGAATCGCGGCAAGGCCCGCGACCCCGGTCAGGCGGCTGCGGTGAGTCTGGATCCCGCGTGCGGCGACAGTCAGCAGTCCCATGGCTACTGCAGCCTGATCCTCGGATCGAAGAGCGCGTACAGGATGTCCGAGGCCAGATTCCCGAACACGGTGAGCGCCGCGACGAACATCGTGAAACCCGTCACGCCGGGGATGTCGAGCTGCTGCGCGGCGAACGCGCCCCAGCGGCCGATGCCCGGGAAGTTGAAGATCGTTTCCGTAATGACGACCCCGCCGAGCAGCCCCACGATGGTCAGGCTGGAAAGGGTGATCACCGGGATCAGCGCGTTCTTGCGTGCATGTTTGGTGTTGACCGCGGCGTCCGTCAGCCCTTTGGCCCGGGCGGTGCGCACGTAGTCCTGGTTGAGCACCTCGAGCATCGACGAACGCATCACCCGCACGAGCAGTGCAATGGAGACCATCGTGAGGGTCAGGGCCGGGCCGATGATGTGGCGCAGGGAATCGAAAAAGATCCAGAGCTGACCGTTGAGCAGGGCGTCGACCGTCATCAGGCCCGTGTACACCTGAAACTGCCCCGACCGCACAAAGAGATCGGCGTCAAGAGAGAGGCGGCCCGGCGGGAACCAGTTCAGCCGGCCGTAGAAGATCATGAGGATGACCAGGCCCCAGACGAAACTCGGCATCGACCGGAACGAGATCGAAAAGACGCGCGACAAGTGGTCGATCGCCTTGTCCCGGTGCACCGCGGCCGCCGTGCCCAGCCAGACGCCAACGATCATGATGGGGATGAAGGCAAACAGCGTCAGCTCCAGCGTCGAGGGGAAGAACGAGAGGATCGCGTCCCGCACGGGCAGGCGCGCCGTCTGCGACCAGCCCAGGTTCCCGTGGAACAACTCACGCAGCCAGTTCCAGTACTGCACGTAGATCGGCTGGTCGAGGCCGTACTTGCGGATGATGGCGTCGATGGCCTTGAGCTGATTGGGGTTGGTAATGAACGCGCCGGCTCGAATTCCCGGGTCGAGGAACTGCAGCAGCGCAAAGATGAGCACCGTGACCCCAAAGGCCACCAGGGGCAGCAGCGCCAGACGACGAGCGATGTAGCTGGCCATGTCGGGGTGCGGGGGCCCGGGCCGGGGCCGGGCCCCCAGCCATCCTCCGCCCGGCGGTTCTGGGTGGGCGTGGGGTGGTACCAGGTGGGGGCCGGGGACGCCGCAATACCGGACCAAGCCCGCCCCCCGCGCCGGGGGGCGT
>JBQTJG010000148.1:0-43265 GCA_052387355.1 Armatimonadota bacterium
GGGAGGGAGAGCAACGGGCGGCGCGCTGCGATCAATGCCGGTCATCCCCGATTCGAGTTCAGCAGGAGGCGGGGGCATCGTGCTGACACGCACGGGGGAACCCGATGATGGAGGCGCCCATGCGGAATCGCGCGTGCCGCGGCTGGCGATGATCACGGCGACGGCCAGTGTCGCCAAGACACTTGTCGCCAGGATACGAACCTCCACCGCGCTGTGCGGCCGGCGAGCGGACCGGCGCGGCATTCGCAAGAATCGCGGGCGCGGAGAAGGCGTCATCACTATCGCTGCAGCACGACCTCAGCAAACACCGTTCGACCGGGTGAGGGATAGCCCTGCACTGGCTCGTAGCGGGCGTCAAGGAGATTGCTGATCGAAGCGCGCACAACTACGCCCGGGGCGATCGGCGCCTGCGCGGCAAGCCCTACCGTCAGATAGCCCGGCAGTGTGCCGGTGTTGGCCGTGTTGGCGAATCGCGCGCCGACCAGCACCGCCGATGCTGCGACCGAACCGCCTCCCCGCAAATTCGTGCTCAGCGTGAGCGCGCCTGCATGTCGGGGACGGTTGGGCAGGTCCAGACCGGTCGCGGCGTCCGTGGCGACCAGCCAGGTTGAGGATGCGCGCAGATGCCACCGCGAGGCGATCGCGCCCTCGAGTTCGATCGAGGCGCCACGGATCGACGCCGAGCCGATATTCTGCGGCGAAAAGACGAACATCGCATCCGGCACGTAGATGATCAGGTCGCGCACGTCGCTCCAAAATGCCGTCGCGCGGGCCACGAGGCCCGGCCGCACGCTCGATTCGAGACCCATGTCGATCGACCAGGCCTGCTCGGGACGAAGCGCCGGATTGCCCATGACAAACCCGTCGAATGGAAAGTACAGATCGGCGAAGGTGGGGCCGCGAAACGTGCGGCCGGCGGCCAACCGCAGGCGCGTCTCGGGCCGAAGGAAGTACACCAGGCCGACCCGAGGGTTGACCTGCACGCCATAGGCGGAGTGCCAGTCGGCGCGCAGGCCGGTCGAGAGGACCAGGCGCGGGCGCACCACGCGATCGTCCTGCAGGTACGCCGCCCCGATGGTCGCGGAGCGCTCGCCGACGCTCGTGCTGCTGAGCTGTTGAAGCGATCCGTCCACACCAATCGCGACAACCCGCGCCGGGGAGACACGGATCGTGCGCTGCCACTCGCCGCTCCAACTCGTGCCGGTGTGCCTGTCGTTCGTGCCGAACACTGGATCGCGGAAATCAAGGCCATCACGGTGCAGCGACAACCGCAGACGATCGGCCGCCGGTCCGCGGGAACGTTCTGTCGAAAACGCCGCCACGATCCGGCGATCATCCTGCCTGGCGAGAGCCGCGGGGAAGAATGTCGATCCTGGCACGCCGCGCGCCGCGGCTGTCGCAAACAGGCTCAGATCCCATGATCGCCCGGAACCGGCCTGGCCGAGGCGTATCGACAGGTAACCGCTGCGAAGATCGCTGTTGGGCCGCTCGCCCTGCGCGCCGTCGTACCGCAGGGAGAAACGCGCGCTGCCGCCGGAGGGCCAATCCCGGCCGCCGGGGAGTAAGAGCCCGCCACCGGAGATCGCAACTCCGACGACGCCGGGCGATCCGCCGCCGAGCGCCACCGTGGGCCTGGCCCGGCGCCGCGTGACGATCGAGATCACGCCTCCCATCGCGCCGCTTCCGTAAATGGCCGAGAATGGACCCCGCAGTACCTCGATGCGCTCGACGTCGTCGATGGGAATCGTGCTGAGGTCGACGGTGCCCGCGAAGACGCCGTTGAGCGGTACGCCGTCGAGCAGCACCAGCACCTGTTCGGCGCTGCTGCCGCGGATGCTCGGTGTGATCAGGCTGCCCGGACCCCCATAGGCGCGCGCGAGTGTTTCGGGAAGGAACGCGATGGCTTCGCCGACGGTGCGCACGCCCAGGCGCCGCAGGTCGGCTGCGGTCAGGACCGAGACGCTCGCCGGCGTGGCCGAGGCGCGCTGCGGCCGGCGGCCGGGCGAGATGACGTCTGGCAGCTCGAACTCGGGAGGAGGTTCCTGCGCGGAGAGCCTGGCGGGTGGAGGGACGAAGACGAGGGAAAACACGACGAGCAGGACACGCGTGAGCATCTGCCCACCTCCTCAGCCTCGAAGGCGTGCGGCTTTCGGTGCAGGCAGGTCTTCTGGCTTCGGATCATCGCAGGATGGGCGGCCTTCCCGGGAATGATGCCCCAGTGGCGCACCCCGCAGTGCGGGGGTTCCTGCTCTCCGTTACAGCGGCGGGACCGCGCCGGACTCTCCCGTTCCGCCCCTCAGCAGGACGGGATCACCGGACTTCCCTATTCTGACATCGGCGCATGAGCGCCGACGTCCACCTGCACCTATTCAGTGCAGTGACTTCTGTTCGGGGAGGGGAGCCCGTTTCCCTGCTGGGCGGGAACACTGGAACTCGTACGCTGGCGGGATCGCTAGCGCTTCTGGGACACGGCCTTTGCAGCGAGGGCCTTCGCCCGTTCATCGGAGGGCGCAAGCCGGAGCGCGCGCTCCGCATACCGCAGGGCGCGGTCTGCGCGACCGGCCTCGAGCAGCACCTCGCCGAGCGCGGTAAGCGCCTCGACGTTGTTCGGATCGAGGGCCAGCGCCCGGCCGTAGGCGTCCTCGGCGTCACGCGGCCGGCCCACCTCACGGTACTGGTTGGCCAGGCCGATGAAGAAGGCGGGCCGATCGGGCGCCATCCGCGTGCTGCGCTCCATGTGGGGAATGCCCCGGCGCGGCTGGCCGAGCGACGCATATGCAAAGCCCAACAGATACGTCCCGTCGGCATCGAGATCGCGAGCCGGATCGAAGCCCGTCACCGTGGGAAACGGGCGGCCGCGGAGCCGAGAGAGCAGGACCTCGATCTGCGCGGTGGTGTCCGCATACAACGAGCGGGGCGTGCTGAACTCCAGCACAGGCCGATCGTCGACGTGCAAACGCCTGACGGACTCGACGAGTCCGGCCAGGCGGTCCTCGCCCAGCACGTATCCGGCGAACAGCGCCGCGGGATGCCAGATGCCAATGGACTGGAGATCCTCGCGCACCCCGAGCGCCTGCTCGATCCGATTGACCAGACGGGCATAGTCCCACCCCACGCGATCGACCGCCCCGAGCAGGATCAGATCGCCGATCCCGGAGGTCCAGATCTCGGTCTGCGGAAACGCGGCGCGGAAGGTCGCCACCAGCAGCGCCAGATCGGCCGGCGCCACACTGTGCGTGTGAATCCACTGCACCATGAGGCCGCCCGCGCGCAGGCGCGCTCGGGCGGCCTCGTAGAACTCGATCGTGAACAGCGAGCCGATGCCGGCCACCCAGAGATCCGATGGATCGGAGATCACGACGTCATAGCGATCGGACGCCGCGCGCAGGCGGTTGCGGCCGTCGGCGAGCAGCAGCCGGACCCGAGGGTCGTTGAGGATGCTGCGGTTCTGGCGGTCGAAGAACCGCGCGGCTTCGACCGCGGCCGGCTCGAGTTCCACGATGTCGATCCGCCGCACCGGATACTGCGCGACCGCCGCCGCGGTCACGCCGGTCCCCAGTCCCAGGATGAACACGTCGCGCGGCGCCTCATGCAGCAGCAGCGGGATATGTCCGAGCAAGAGCTGATTGGCCATGTCGCTCGGAAACGTCGATGCATCGGTCTTGCCGTTCGAGCGGTAGACGAGCCCGCCATCGACCTCATCCACCGAGATCGTCGTGTTGATCCCGTCGCGGTAATAGAGCAGCCGAAACTCCTCGATCGTCTTTGCCAGGCCGTCGAGCGTCGCGTACCGCGGCGCGAAGAATCCGACGCCGGCCGCAAACACTTCGCGCGGCCATGGCGGCAGCGCGAGCACGATCACCAGCGCGGCTGCCGCCGGCGTCAACAGTGGCAACCGCCGGCCCCACGGCTGACCGGCGCGGAGGAGCACGGACACACCGGCCAGAAGATTGGCCGCGACTCCCGTGATGATCGTCGCCCGGAGCCCCACGGCCGGGATGAGCACGAACCCGGCGAGGAACGCGCCGAGCACGGTGCCGGCGGTGTTGGCCGCGTACGCAGTCCCAATCGTCCTGCCGAGGCGGGCCAGCGCGCCGCCCAGACATCCAATCACGGCAGGAAACGTCGCCCCGGAGAGCAACGCTGGGACAAACGCCATGAGCATCGCCAGGCCGATCTGCGCGCCGATCTGCCAGGCGAAGGCGTCTTTGAATACCGGGAAGAGACGCATGAACAAGAAGGGCAGATGAGGTGCGATCAGCAGCGAGGCGGCGGCGCTTGCGCCGATGAGCAGCTCGATGAATCCGAAGGCCGTCAGGTGCGCGTCCGGCCGCAAACGCAGGCGGCTGTAGAGCGCGCTCCCCAGGCCCAGGCCCAGCAACACGACCACCACGAGCGCCCCGTACGCGTAGACCGATGATCCCATGACCAGGGCCAAGAGCCTGGTCCAGGCCACCTCATACGCGATCACAGCGAATCCGGACAGAGCGAATCCCTGCAGCACAATCAGGATAGTAGCCGGGTCGAAGACAAACCCTGCGGCAGCTTCATCGATCGCATCGCCGGAATCCCGCGGGGTCGAGGTCCGCGCCTCGCGCGCTCCGGCGCGCGCCCGCGCGTCCAGCAGCAGCGCTGCGGCGCCGATGAGCAGATTCCCCGCGGCAGCCAGACGCACGGCGCCGACCATGCCCAGCGCCGGGAGCAGACCGTACGCCGCGAGCCCGGCGCCCAACGCCGCGCCGACCGTATTCCACCCATAGAGCGCGCCAACGCCGCGCGCGGACTCCCCTGATCGTCCGATCAACCGGCGCGCCAGCAACGGCACCGATCCTCCCATCAGGATCGCCGGCGGAACGATGACCAGCGAGCTCAAGATGAACTGCACCGCGATGAAGAGCGGCTGCCGCGCGGCGAGCGGCGGATAGGCCGCAAGATAGAGCGCCTCGAGCGCCCGGAAGATCCACGGACTGGCCAGCGCGTACACGCCGGTCGCGGCCTCCACAAGTCCGAAGATCCCCAGGGTCCAGACAGGCCGGCCGTCGGCCACGCGCCCCAAGACCGCAGCCCCGATAGCGAGCCCACCGAGAAACGCGACCAGCACCGTGCTCGTCGCCAGCGTGGTGCTTCCGAATACGAGCGCGAGCCGCCGCATCCAGACGACCTGGTAGGTGAGTGAGGCGACACCCGAGACGGTGATCATCGCCAGGAGCGCAATGACGAGCCCCCGGGGCCTATCGCTGGAGAACAAACCCCACCACCAGCGGCATCTCGGTCATCGTAGCGCGCTGCGCCACGGCCTGGACGCGCACTTCGCGACCCCGCGCCACGATCTCGTTGACCGCCGCGCGGTGCTGATCAATATCGATCTGGCCTCGCGGCGGATCGGTGACCCGGGCGGAGGCCGGGGACAGAAGCCTGCCTGCGGCCTGGTCTGCCGCAGCATCGACCATGGCGAGCAGCTCCCGACCCACGCGCTCCCGGCCGGCTTTGCTGTCGATCGCTGCTGTCCCCAACACCGTGCCTTTGGGATAGACGAGCTTCCGGTCCACCAGGAGCACGGAGATGCGCAGGCTCTCGCCGCGCAACGTGTTTTCCAGGGAGACGATCCGGACGATGGTGTCGCCGCGACGCAGTGAGATGAGCCGCGCGAGGGCTTCCCAGGTCAGGTTGGGCGGATAGAGGGTGAAGACCCCGCCGGTCACGAGATCGGGTGCGGTGCCGTTGGAGACCGCCGCGTCCACCGCCCGCAGCCGCATCGCATCCAGCCGGGCGAGGATCTGGGGCTGAGACAGGCGGCCGTCGAGAACCTCGCGCAGGACTTCCTGGTTCCTCAGATAGGCGATGTCTCCGCCTGTGACCTCTTCGAGCCGGGCCTCGGCCGTCAGGATCTGCTCGCGAAGCTCGTTGAGCCGGAACAGGCCGACGCGCGCATCATTCGAGATGAGCAGCACCGACGAGATCGAGATGAGCGTGATGAGCATGCCGGTGAGCACGGTGATCAGGTGCGCGGTGTAGCGCGGGCGCAGCCCGAAGATCGAGAGGCGCCGCCTGCCTGTCGCGCGGCCGACCAGGTTGCCGATGTACGCGACGCCGCCGCTGATCAGGATCAGCAGAGGGATCAGGATGAGGCCCGAGTCCACCCTGGACCTCCTACGGCGCAAGAAGCAGCGCGTTCTTTGAGGTGAACGCGAATACCCCCGTCTTCTTCCACGACGCGCGTCCCAGACGGGAGGAGCGCGGCGACCCAGGCCTCATCTTCGCCGACCGGCACGACCAGAAACAGGCGATCGTACCTGCAGAGGGCCTGCGACAACTCAGCGTGCGTCTCGACCCAGATCACCCTCCGCCCGCTGTAGAACCGCAGCGACGATGCCCGATCCATGCGAACGGCGGCGAGCGCGTCGTCCGGACGCATGTGGTCCTGAAGCCACCGGCCGATCCGAGGAATCGGACGCTGCTGCTCAATGGCGGGCAGCGTGTGATGCACGAGGAGAGGAATCGCCATCACGGTGGTGAGCGCCAGAGCCGCGAGCGCGGCTCTCGGGCGGCGGGCCAGGATGAATCCCCAGGCCACCAGCGGCCCACCGGCGAACACGGCTGTGATGATCACCAACGCGGTGCGTAGCGCCGCGGCCTCAGCCGGGTATTTGGTCCGCCCGTAGATGATGACCGCCGCAACAAAGAGGCCCGATGGAATCGGCAGGAGTGCCGCGGATACGCGCATCAGGCGCCGGCTCTCAGGAGACGGGTGGTCAAGGATCTCGATCCACAGGCGGGCGATGCCAATCGCCAGCAGGGGGTAGATAGGCAGCACATAGTTGGGCAGCTTGGTGCCCGCAACAGAATAGAACACGATGGTGACCCCGCACCACAGGAGAATCACCTGGCTTGCGAGTTCGCTGCGCCGCCGCAGCAGCCAGGCCGCCGTTGACGGGATGCAGGCGGTCCAGGGAAAGGCGCCCAGCAGAAGGACCGGCACGTAATACCACCACGCCCCGGGTTGGTTCTCCACGACGCCGAAGAACCGGTTGAACAGGTAGTACCCAACGGCGTCCCGCAAGAAGACCTCGCCATACCGGACAGTCTCCACGATGTACCACGGTAGCCCGACGGCCGCGAAGATGAGCGGGCCCTGCCACGGGATTTCCTGCCAGCGCCGCCACTCCCGGCGGACGACCCACAGCCCGACAATCGCCATCGCGGGGAGGAGGACCCCGATCGGCCCTTTGGTCGCCGTCGCCCATCCCGCCCACATCCAGGCCCAGAGATGCGCGGATTTCGAGCGGGTCGTGTACGCGACCAGATACATGTAGAGCGCCAGCAGCATGAACGCGACCAGCGTCGGATCGAAGACGGCCAGCCGCGACTGGCCCAAAACTTGAAACGACGTGGCGACGATCGCGGCGGCGAGCATCGCGGTCGTCGACCCATAGAGGAGCCTGGCAAGCAGGAATGTCGCCGCCACGATGGCGGCGCCGGAGATGGCCGACCAGATCCGCGCGGCGAACTCGGTGAAGCCGATAAGGATGCCGGTGATCGCCTGCAGCCACATGAACAGCGGCGGGTGCACGAACCAGGGCTGCCCGTCGAGCCGCAGCGTAAACAGATCGCCCGTCTCGAGGATCTCTCGGGCCACCTGGACGTACTTGGGCTCGTCTTGATCCCACAGCGTGCCGACGCCAAGACCGTACGTGAACAGCGCCAGCGCCGCCAACGTGACCAGGAGCAGCCGGCGCGTGTCCGACATCTGCCACCCGGTGTCGCGGCGTTCCGCGGCGACGATGAGTGACCCCGAGGTACTCAACGCGCGGACCACAGCAGGTAGCCGCCGGCCATGGCCACCATGAGGTTGGGCAGCCACGCCGCCAGGAACGGCGAGAGCTGACCGCGCTCCCCGAGGGTGATGGTGATGGACATCATGAGGTAGTACCCCAGCAGAACGAGCACCGTCAGGGCGAGGCCGACAGACCGGCCGGACCGGTGGGGCCGCAGCCCCAGCGGGACCGCCAGCAGGGCGAAGATCACGCTGCTGGTCGGCAGCGCCAGCTTCAACTGCAGGCTCACCGCGTACCGTAGGATGCTCTCCCCCGTCGAGCGCAGCACCGCGATCTGCGTGCGGACCTCGCGGATGGTCAGTTCCGAGGGATCGCGACGCGGCGGCGCCGCCATCTGCTTCGGCGTCCGCTTGAGGGTGACACGGAGTTCCCGAAACTGGGTCGTGATCCCGCTGGGGTTCCCGAGCAGATACAGCGTCCCGTCGTGGAGCACCCAGCCGTCGGGACCGAAGCGGGCGGACGCCGCTTCGATCAGACGCGAGGGACGGCCTTCCAGCAACTGGATGATCACGACATTCGACATCGTGCCGTCTCGCGTGTCGAGCTGGCGCGCATAGAACACCGACTCGACCCCGTCGACCGGCTCACGAAACAGTACGTGCTGCTGCATGACGCGAACGGGCGAGCGAATGGCCTGCGCGAGTAGATCGCGGTACCGCGCCTCGGAGCGAGGCACGACGTACTCGGTCATCCCCAACGACATGCTGGTCACCAGCACGCCCGCGAAGAGGACCGGCAACGCGATCCGGCCCAGGCTCCATCCGGTCGTGCGTAGCGCGGTGATCTCGTTGCGGTCGCTGAGACGGCCGAAGGCGAGCAGCGTGGCCAGCAGCATCGACATCGGCAGGGCGTAGGCGGCCAGATACGGGATCCGGAGGACGAGGAGAATCAGATTGGTGCGGATCGGCACGCCCGCCTCGGCGGCCAGGCGCGCCAGGAAGAAGAGATGATTGATCAGCAGCATGGTGGTGAAGACGGCAATCCCAAAGATGAAGATGCCGCCGAGCTCGCGCAGGATGTACCGATCAAGCAGTCGCATCGGCCTCAGAGGCGGAAGGATTCGCCGAGATAGAAGCGCCTGGCGTCCTCGCTGGCCATGATCTCCTCAGCGGTGCCCGCGAATAGAATCCGGCCCTCGTGGATGATTTCCGCCCGGTCGGTGATGGCGAGTGTATCGCGCACGTTGTGGTCGGTGATGACCACACCGAGGCCGCGGTTCCGCAGCCGCACGACCACGTTCTGGACCTCGGCGACCGATTTGGGGTCGACGCCGGTGAACGGCTCGTCCAGGAGGATGAACGACGGCTGCATGGCGAGGACCCGCGCGATCTCGACCCGACGCCGCTCGCCACCCGACAGTGTGATGCCGAGCTGGCGCCGCAGGCGGACCAATTCGAACTCCTCCAGCAGCCCCCCCACCATCCCTCTGCGCTTCGCGGCGGGGAGTGGCCCGGCCTCCAGCACCGCCTCGATGTTCTGCTGTACGGTCAACCCGCGAAATACCGACGGCTCCTGGCTAAGATAGCCGATGCCCCGGCGCGCCCGCAGGTGAACGGGCAGATGGGTGATCGCCTCGTCGTCGAGCCAGACATCGCCGGCGTCGGGACGGACCAGACCGAGAATCATGTAGAAGGTCGTCGTCTTGCCCGCGCCATTCGGTCCGAGCAGGCCAAGGATCTCCCCGCGCTCGACGCTCAGATCGACCCCGTCAACGACAGTCCGCTGCCCGAAGTGTTTGTACAATCCTTTGGCAGCCAGCATCAGCGGTCAGGCGGCACGACGATCAGCCGTGGTGTCCCGCGAGCCGTCACCCGGGACCCGTCAAGGTCCACTTCGATCACATCAGCGGTGAGGCGATCGCGGCCGCGGGCGACCTGCGCGCCCCCGGATAGGACCGCCCGGCCGTCCCGGACCGCGACGTCCACTCGCGGGGCGGTGCCCGTCAGGTCGCCACGCCGCAGTCGCACGGCGCCCTCGGCGCGCACCATCTCTCGGGCGACGAACAACGTGATCACCTGGGCGGCCATCGTCGCATCCTTGTAGCGGGCCTCCGCCTCCCCACTGATCACCGCCACCTGCAACCCATCGTCATAGTCCAGACGGCGGCCGGTCGCCGTCCATGCGCCTCGCGTCACCGAGACCCGGTCGGCGGCCACGAACCGCCGCGTCTGCAGCGAGCCCTCGACTTCGGGGGCACGCAGGACGATCATCTCGTCGTCGCGGACGGTCCGCATGACGACGTTGCCGTTCGCGCGCACGCGATCGTCGCTGAGGCGAAACTCGGCGTCATCCGCGCGAAGGCTCAGCCCCGGATCGGTCAGCTCCACGCCGCCGCTCGCAACAATCGTCCGGGCGCGGGCGTCGTAGCGAATACGGGACGCGCGAACCACCGTACGGCCGCGTGTCACGGACACCGGTGCGCCCTCTGCCTGCGTGATGCCCGTCGAGTCATTGTACTCGAGCCGCGTGGCGCCGCTGACCTCGATGGGGAGCGGCGCAGGCGTGGGGCGGACCTGGGCGGCGGCAGGCGATGCGATCAGCAACCCTCCCGTCAGCCCCCCCATGAGGGAGCCCCACATGTTGATGAGGCTCCACACGACGAGACGGGCGGCGACCGCCCTGGTTGGGCTATTCTGCGACGGTGACACGAATGTTTCCAGTCAACCTGGTTCGCTGCAGTGCGACATCAGCGATCAGCCGGTCGGCCCGCACGGTCATGCCGGACTGGCGAAGCACGACTGCGCCGGTCGCCTCAATCTGCTGTGACTTGGGCAGCCAGCGCACCACATCTGCCTGCAGCGTCCGGCCCGTCGTGGATTCCGCGTGCACACCCCCCGTGAGCGTCACATTCCGGCTGGCGATATAGAATGTGCCGCGCGGCGCTCTGAACGTCACGGCTGGCTCACCAGCCTGAAAGTACACTCCTTCCACCCGGGTGAGAATGGCGGTACCCGCTGTGCCGTCCACGGTGACGGCCTCGGCGCGAAGATCCCACTGCCGCCGCCCCCGGTCGTCGACCGTGGAAATCGCCGTCCGTTCCACGTGGACCGGCGGAATCGTGGCGGGAGTCGCGCGAGGCGAGGGTTGCCTCGAAGGCGTCGCCGTCACCGACGAGCGCGTGCCGGCCCCGCGCCGCCCGGAAGGCGTTGGCGTCTGCAGCAACGCCCAGATGACCAGCGGGACGCCGATGATCAGGACGATCCAGATCCACAGCCT
Source organism: Armatimonadota bacterium (assembly GCA_052387355.1). GTDB lineage: Bacteria > Sysuimicrobiota > Sysuimicrobiia > Sysuimicrobiales > Humicultoraceae > JBQTJG01. Next base: position 11,052 of record JBQTJG010000148.1, read on the forward strand.
GCTGCGGACCATGCGCCTAGCTCTCCATTGGCGCCGGCCTCATCTTATGTGAGGGCCAGATCGGCCTTCAAGGCCGGCGATCCCATAGCGGCGATGACCTCGCGGGCTGCGCGCCGCGCCGCGCCGGGCGGTCCCAGGGCGGCCGCAAGCTCGAGCAGGCGCGCGCGCATCGCATCCCGCGCCCCGGGATCGCGCAGCAGCGCTGTGAGGGCGGCGCGCAATTGGTGCGGCGTGGCCTGACGCTGCAGCAGCTCGGGCACCACGTCACCGCCCGCCATGATATTGGGAATGGCGGCATGCCGCGCGTTGACCGCCAGAGGCAGGATCCACCAGTTGATCCATGACGTGCGGTATGTCACCACCATGGGCACGCCGCGCACCATGGCCTCAACCGTCGCCGTGCCTGACGCAGTCAACAGGACGGTGCTGATCCTCATCACCTCTCGCGCGCCATCGACGACAGCAATTGGCAGGCCGGACGACGCAACGGCTAACTCGACTTGCTCTCGGAACATGGACGAGGCCAGGGCCAGCACGATGGTGAGCGCCGGGATCTCAGTCCGGACCAGCCGAGCGGTCTCGAGCATCAGACCGAGCAGGCGATCGAGCTCCGACTGGCGGCTGCCGGGCAGCAGGCCAAGCACCGGCGATGATCGCGCGATGCCCAATCGTGCGCGCACGAGGTCGGCCGATTCGAGGTCTTCTGCCAACTCGACGGCGGGATGGCCGACAAACATGACATTCGCCCCGGCGCGGCGATACGCCTCGGCTTCGAAGGGGAAGATCGGCAGCAGCCGCGCGCCAAGTCCAGCAACGCGCGCGGCCCGGCGTCCGCGCCGGATCGACACCATGGGCGGCACGTAATAGACCGCAGCGATGCGGCCGCGCAGCCGCTTCAGTAGCGCCAGGTTGAAACCAGAGAAATCGATCGGGACGAGCACACGAGGAGGATCGGCGAGGAGCCTCGAGGCGGCTGCATCGAGGCGCCTCATGAACGACCGGATCTGGCGCGCGGCGTCGACCCAACCCATCACGCTCCACGTGCCGCTGTCTTCGACAAGCTCGACGCCGGCGGCGGCCATCCGGCGGCCGCCGATCCCTTCAAGTCGCACGCGCGGGTCCAATGCCGTGATCTCGCGGGCGAGATCGGCCCCGTGCAGGTCGCCGGAGACTTCGCCGGCGATGAGAAAGACTCGTCGCCGGGGCTCAGGACTCCGCATGTGCGCCCAGCGCCGGGGCCTCCGCGGCGACTACCGCGATACCAGCCACGTCAGCGTCGGCCATCATCCGGTCCCGATGCAGGAGCAGGGTCCGGCGTGCGTCGATGCCCAGCGCCCGGGCGCCGACCGCGCGCATGACCGCAATGGTTTCCGGGCCGACCGCGGGGATGTCAAACCGCGGATCCTGATGCGTGCGGCTCGCCTTGACCACCACCGTGCTGGAGATCATGGCGCCGCCCCGGCGGATCGCGGCGTCGGTTCCCTCGGCCGCCTCGACCGCCAGGATGACACCGCGTCGCAGCACGACGGTCTGACCGATGTCGAGGTCGGCAATACGCCGCGCCACCGTCCTGCCGAAGGCCAGATCCGCCCCTTCCTCGGCCGTCGGCGCCCTCAAGGTGAGAATTCCGGGCGGCGCCAGCAGGTCCCCGACGAACCGTGTCTGATCGACCAGTTCGATGCCCTGGTTGGCCAGGAGGGCCGCCAGCCGCTCCAGGAGCGGCACGTCGCCATGATCGGCCCTGTCCCGCATGACCGCGTCCCGCAACGCGTCGCCCTCGCCCAAAAGATCCGCCCGCGAGAACCGGCCGGCCACCAGCACCTGACGGACATCGTGCGCCGCGAGGGTACCAAGCGCCTCGCCGAGGGCTCCAGGCGCGCACTGCCGGTAGTGATCGGCAAGCTCGTGCAGCACTCCCGACTCTCCCGAGACCTGCACGCAGACGAGCGCCCGGCCGCTGGATTTGACCGCCCGGGCGATCATTTCAGGGAAGGCTCCGGCCCCCGCCAGGAGACCTACGATTCCGTCTGGCTCCGCCATCCTACGATGCCTCGGTGGCGCTCTCGGGAGGCGCGGATGAACTCCAGGAAGTCCCGCACGACCTCGCTGCCGGCCGCTTCCTGCTCGAGGGCCCGGATCGCCGCGTCCATCGCAAGTCCCGACCGGAAAAAGAGCCGGAAGACGCGGCGCAACGCGAGCTGGTCGGCCGGCGGAACGCCATGGCGCTTGAGCCCGATCGTGTTGAGCCCGACGGCGCGCGCCCGGAATCCTGCGACCATAAGATACGGGGGAACATCCTGGACGACACCGGACTGTCCTGCCACGATGGCCAGCCGTCCGACGTGAACGAACGGATGGACCCCTGCAATACCGCCGATATAGACGTGGTCGTCAAGCCGCACCCAGCCGCCGAGCTGCACGCCGCTGACCACAAGCGACTCGTCTCCGACGAAGCAGTTGTGGCTGATCTTCGCGCACGACATGATGTAGGTTCCGTTGCCGATGCGCGTCTCGTGGCCCTCGCCGGTCGCGCGGTCCACACTGGCGAACTCGCTGAACATGTTGCCGTCGCCGATGACCACGCGCGTGCGCTCGCCCTGGTAGGCCCGATCCTGCGGCCGCCCGCCGATCACCACGTGCGCCGCAAGCTGGTTATCTCTGCCGAGCACGACATCGTCGTGGATCACCGTGTGGGGCCCGACCACGGTCCCCTCTCCAATGACCGCGTTCGCGCCGACCACGGCGTACGGTCCGAGCTCGACGCCGTCGCCGAGCAGCGCCCGCGGATGCACGACCGCCGTCGAATGCACGGCAGGACCGGGGCCCCGGTTACCGGGATCCAGCACGCTGACTCTCCGGGCGGCCCTCGACGATCCTCTGGGCGATCTCGCGGGCCAGGGCGATGTGCAGTCCGTGGCCGGCGCGCACCGCCACGATGTGAGCGTGGAGCGGACGACGGAGCAGCGCCACGTCACCGACGGCATCGAGGATCTTGTGCCGCGCCATCTCGTTGGGAAATCGCGGTTCATTCATGAACCCTTCCGGTCCGATGACCAGTGTCGTAGCAAGGGAGGCGCCGCGCGCGAGGCCCCGCGCGCGGAGTGACTCAAGCTCGGCCGCCAGACCCCAGGTCCGCGCCGGTGCGATGGTCTGCGCGTAATCATCGACCTGGTCGCGAAATTCCGCGATCTGCGGCGCAAGCGCGGCGCCATCCGCGGTCGCCACATAGGTGATCCACAACCCTGGAGCAGGAACAGCCACGATGATACTGACGCCCCGGCTGACCCACACCGGCGCATCGAGGACGATCGGTCGCTGTAGCGCTTCCTGCTCCACCACGCCGGCCCGGTGCAAGGCCTCGACGAAGATCTGCGCGCTGCCGTCCCCGCAGGGCAATTCCTCTCCTTCGAGCTCCACCGTCAGGTTATCGATCCCCATCCCTCGGGCCGCGGACAAAAGATGTTCGACCGTGGCCACGCGCGCCTGGCGGCCCAGCACGACACTCCGCGCCGTCGCGACCACCTCGCCGAGCGCTGCCGGAATCACCGGAGCGTCCGCCAGATCGACACGCCGGAAGGTCACCCCGGCGTGCGGCAGCGCAGGCATGAGCCGGGCGACCGATGGCGCTCCGTTGTGAAGACCGATGCCGGATACAATCGCCGGATGCGCGATCGTGCGCTGCACGACGCCTCTCATCGTCATCGCGGCCGCAGACTCAAGCGAACCGGATAGAACGAGCCGGCGACCGGCATCGTCAAGATGGCGATCTCTAGTGCGCTTCCGGGCGCGACCGTGAAGACCGCGACCTCTCGATCCTCGGTAGCTCGCATCAACCCGACATCAACCGGCGCGCCGTTGATGATGAACAGGCCGCGGGCCAGGCCGCCCGCCGCGTTGGCGACCAACGCCGTCGCGACCTCACGCCCCGTGGGATTGGTCAGGCGCAGGCGCAGGCGATACAGCACACCATAGTCGCCCACCAGCGCCTCACCGGTCCGGACGTCTTGTAGATTAGACATGACGCCCAGATCAGCGATCGAGCCGTGGAGGTGCGCGGGCTGCTCGCGTGCGACCTCGACCACCGCGCCGGGAAAGGTGCCGCGCGGGTGCGGAAACGCCAACTGTCCGAGATCGCGCGTCACGGTCCGGTCGAGGAGCCAGGGAAGCCGCACGTGGACGATCAGATCAATTGGGCCGCCTTCCGTCACTTGAAACTGCATCAACCCGGACACCAGGGCCATCGGCGCGAGCGTGTAGGCTGTAAAGACCGCGGCGCCGTTTGGCGGCACCTCCACGATGTATCCCCGGCCCGAGATCAGGGCATCGAGAAACCGCGCCGTCGAAGCGAAGCCGATGAAGATCGGATCGGGCGACGGCCCGGCCAGGCCGCTGAGATAGTGGACTCGGGCGCGGGCGCCGCCCGGGTTCGCCAGCGTGATCTTGAGTAGCCGCGCCTGCGGCGGCGTGCCGTTGAGATGGTGATACAGCAAACGGGCAGGCCGGCCCGGAGCGAGGGTCTCCTGGAACAGCAGCCCGTTGCCCGTGATGGTCTCGGGCCGGTTGCTGATGAGGAGCACATCCGGATCCTCAATCTGGATCGGCCTGTTCGTGACCTGCAGGCGCACGATACCATCCACCGGACCCGCGTAGGGGCTGCGGATGGCGACGGGCACGGGGATCGTCACCGAGCCCCCTGGGTCCAACGGCGCGTCGATCAAGATCGCGCCGACCTCCATGCTGGCGCCGGGATTGCGTTGCACGGCCTCCCCGAGCCGGCGCTCAACCGCCTCACGAATCAGATCCACCGTCGCCGGCGCACCGGTGACAATGACCTCGGCGTCTGGGGGAATCACGCCGGCCGGAGGTCTCACCGACACCGCCAGGTGGACCCGGTACGGGCCGAAGCGAAACGGCACGATGGTGCTGCCTGGATTTCTGGCGAGCACCTGCGCCTCGCCGTGGCTGAGGATGACGTCCGCGACCCGGCGGTCAAACGCGCCCAGGGCCACCGGTGCGGAACCGGCGGTGGCAATTGACACCACCGCGGAACGACCGGGTGACAGCACGAGGTTTGACCGCGAGAGCGCGATGGGAGGAACGGCAAGGGCGTCCTCCAGGGCCTGCGCCCAGCGGCTGACGAGTCCTGCCGGCCTGACTCCGGCCCGCGCAGCGTCGGACCGAGTGACGGACAGCACCACCTGCCCATCGACGATCAGGTGCCCGATCCGCGAAGTCGCCCTGGTCGTAATGGCCGTGGGCGGCGGCAGAAGGGGATCGAGCAGACGGGCCGCGTGTCGTAGACGGCTGGTGGCCGGACGACCAAACAACCGCGCCACGGGGCGACCACGCACCCGTAATTCCGCGCCACCGGGCCGACCGGCCACGCGCACGACCGCTGTTTCGCCTGCCGCCCTCGAGGAGGACTGCGCAGAGCGGGGTGTCACCACCGCGAAAACCGCAGCAACAAACACGAGACTGATGACGCCCCGGCGCGTCACGGCCGCCGACTTCGCGCCGAGCGCCGCGGCGGTTGTTTGTCGAGCCGGGCCTCCAGCGCCTGAATACGGTGGAGGAGGTCGGGCAGGTACCGGAGGGCGGCCTGCACCTTCAACTCCTCGCGGTGATCGCGAGCCGGGAATCCCGAGACCGTGGCGCCCGTTCTGACATCCTTGGTCACTCCTGCGCGCCCCATCACCCGCGCGCCGGCGCCGACCGCGAGATGATCGCCGACGCCGGACTGACCCGCGAGCAAGGCTCCGTCCCCGATGGTGACGCTGCCCGCAACACCGACGAAAGCGACGATGATGACCCTTTCACCGATCGTCACGTTGTGCGCCACCTGGACGAGGTTATCGATCTTCGTCCCCCGGCCGATCCGCGTCTCCCCCAGGGTTCCGCGGTCGACGGTCGTGTTCGCACCAATCTCGACATCATCCTCGATGACAACGCGTCCCAGATGCGCGATCTTGAGATGCACCCCGTCCTCCGTCGCATAGCCGAACCCGTCGCTCCCAATCACCGCCCCGCTGTGAATCGTTACGCGGTCTCCGAGAATGCTGCCGGGATAGATGGTCACGTTGGGGTGCACGATGCAATCGGTACCGATCCGTACCCCGGCCCCAACGGTGGCGCCGGCGAGAATCGCGGAGCGGGCGCCGATGACCGCCCCGGCATCCACCACGGCGCACGGACCGAGTGTGACCGCAGGACCCAGCGCGGCGTCCGGAGCAACGACGGCTGTAGGGTGGGCGCCTTCTGCCCACCGCAGCGGCGGGGCGAGCGCGGCAAGCACACGGGCGAAGGCCGCCCGTAGATTGCGGGCGCGCAGCGTCGGCTTCGAAGTGGCCGGCGCCTGACTTGCGACCAGCAGGGCTCCCGCCGGCGAGGCCTCGGCCTCTGGAAGGCGCCGCGCATCGGCCACCATCACGAGCGCCCCGGTATGCGCGCGGTCCAGGTCGGTCACCGCCTGGATCTCGACATCGCCGGACCCGGCAAGCTCGGCCTGTGCAAGCTCGGCCAGTTGCGCGAGCTTCATGAACGCTCCAGACGTGGCCCCCTAGGCGCTACTTCAATCGATCGATGACTTCCTGTGTGATGTCCAGCACCGCCCCGGGCCTGCCGTACACGACGGGGCCCTTCACCAGGACACCGCGAAGGCGCCTCTCGCGAACCACCTGCTGGATCGTCTCACGAACCTCGCGATTCAGTGTTTCCTCCAACTCAGTGCGTAGCCCCTGCAGTTCGCGAAAGTACTGCTGGCGCCGGGCCTCGAGGTCTTCCTTCGAGAGCTGGCTCACGAGCAACTGCAGATCGGCCGTCATGGCGCGCTCCCGATCGTCTAGCTCTTTCTGATACCGCAACGCCTTCGCGCTCTCGGTCAGGATCCGCTGGCTGTCGACCATGCCGACCTGGCCAGTCTGGCAGCCCGTCGCGATGATCACGGCCACCCCGAGCACGATGGCGGCGAGAATGGAGGGTCGATGCTTCATGCGAACCGTTCACCGCTCCTCTACAATCGCTTCAGCCTGGCGATGACGTCCCGGGTCAGATCGATTGCGCGGGGATGCGCCACTGCCCGCGTCAGAACCACGTCGATCTTGCGCGCCTGCGCGATGGTTGCCACCTCGATCTTGATCTCCGCCAGGACGCTGTCCTCGAGCCTGAACCGCTGCTCGGTGAGCGCCTGGAGCTCCGTCCGCAGCCGCGCCGCCTCGGCTTCGAGCTGTCTAACATATCGCTCCTGGGCGGCGCGCACCTGAGTATTTGGGACAGTGACCACCAGTTTCTGCCGGGCTTCCACGGCCGTCTTCAGGGTTTCCTCACGCACTCGGATCGCCGCGCGCATCTCGGCCTGGGCCTCTGCATCCTTCGCCTGAATCTTGGCGTTCGCTTCCTCCTCGAGAGACGCCACGAGCGTCTTGAACCTCGCCTCGGCCTCGGAGGTCTTCGCCTCGTGGAATTCCTGGAGCTGTTTCTCCAAAACCTGCGACCTGGTCCGGATCTTCTCGTCGCGCTCCTTGATGATGCGATCGTGCTCTTGGGCGAGCCGCTTGCCCTCTTCCTCGTTCGTCACACCGACAACGTCGCCTTTGACGCGCAGGTTGACCAGCGGGATGCGGTACTCGGCCATGGTGGCCAGCTCGAACTTCTCGAGGTCCCGCTGCAGCTCGTCGCGCTTCGCTTCGATGACCTTCTGAAGCTCGACATTGGCGTCGCGCTGCTGATCGGCCAGCCTGGCTTCCTGCTCCGCCCTCAGGTCGTTGACGAACGCTTCGATCCGGCGCTTCACCTGCGCCTGCAGCGCGTCCAGCTCGGCGACCAGCGCTGCGTGCAGCCTTTCGGCCTCGCCCCGGAGATCGGGGCCCGGGCTGGGCGGCGCCACGACCGGCAGGTCAGGCGGGGGCGGTGGGGTGGAGAGCCTCAATTCGATCGCCTCGATCTTCTTGATGAGCACATCAAGTTCCGGCCATCGCCGGTGGGCGCGGATCATCGGAAGGAGATCTACGACGCCGACGCGGTACGCGGCGGGTGTCGACACGGCGCGCGCCGACGGGGCAGGTGTGGGTTGGACCCGTCCCCCGACCTGCGGCCCGCACCCTGACAGGGGGACGACCAGGACGATGATCCCGATAAGCCAACGGTGGCGTTCGATCACTTGCCTGTGACGGTCTTGATGACGGTATCTGTCAAATCGGTCCCGCCGTAGAGGACCACCGTGCGGTCGAGGACCACCGTGACGCCGGTCTGTTTCGCCGCAGTCTCGACCGCCGTGCGGATCTCCTTGTCGAGCCCGCCCAGCAGATCGTTGCGCTTCTCGAGAATCTGCTGCTGGAGCTTGCGATCGAGCTCCTGTCGCTGAAACGCCGTCATCCCCTTGCTCCGCTGCTGGAACTCGCGCTGCTTCGCCTGGAAGAACTCCTGGAGCGCGCGCTCAGAGCTCGCCTTCCGGGGATGGCTGTCGAGCGCGCGCTGCATCTCGACATATCCGATCGAAAACGACTGACCAAGCGCCGTCGCCTGCCGCGTGACAAGGACCGCGGCCACCGCGACAATCACGATCACCCCGACGGCAATCACGATCTTTCGGGCGTCGATTCGCATGCGACGACCTCCCTTCATCCCTCACTACTACGATATCCGCGCGAAACCCAGGCTCATTGTATCGTACCGTGTCAACGTGACGCGGGTCGGGCAGGGCATCACGACCCTAGAGATTGCTGACGATGCGCACCCAGACGAGACCGCGGGAGGTGGCGACGCCCTCCCACGACAGAAACTCATTGAACCGATACGTGAGCGTTGTCTCGAGCACATCGGTCCGGGGCGCATACATGCCGCGGACCTGCAGGTCCGGCGACAGCCGGAACGTCACGAACGGGTCGATCGCCCCGCCGTCGGTGCTGCTCTCTACGCCGACGACCAGGTTTGTTCCCACTTCGAACCGCACCCCGACCGCCAGCCGGACGGCCAGGTTAGACGGGACGAGTGTCAGTTGAAGATAGGGCTCCAGCGAGCCGAACGCCCGACCAAGCTGTGCGCGCACATCGGGCGCCGGGGCCTGGTTCCCAAAGTTGAGCCGGGCTTCGAGCCGTGCCCGGTAGAGAGTCGAGTCGGCCAGGACCGTCACATACGTGACCTCGGCCACCTGCAGCACCGGCCGCGTGATGATCCCGTACTCCCTGACCGGCGGATAGGCGCCCAACCGGCCGTTGATGAGCGCCTCGAGGCGCGCGCGCTGGGCCGTGGCAAAGACGACAGGCAACCCACGCAGCGGTTCAGCCATTGAGGCGACCTGGGGCGCGTGCCGATCGAGTAGCGCCAGGGGGATCGACGACGACCGGAACCGCACCCCGACGTCTCGAATGACCCTGGAGTCCCTGGCGGCGATCGAGAGCGTCAAACGCGGAGCTGGTTCCCCCTCGATACGGGCGACGCCGGAGAAGCCGGCCGCGGCGGCTTCCACGATCTCAACGGCCCGGCGCTCGAGGATCGGACTGGCCCATTCTAGGGCTTCCACCGGCAGCCGTTGGAAGAGCCGGCTAAGGTCCGGCAGTGCCGGCTCGAGGACGGCGCGCACGAGAGGTTGGGTGTCTGGATGGACCTCCCGCATGGTCACGACGACAGGCGTTGTCTCTCCGAGGATGGGAAACCCCGGCTGCAGGCGCGCGGTGACCACGGTCGTCGAGCCCGCCTGGACCCCCATACCCGCGACGCGGTATCCGCGCACGACACGGTCGACGACCTCCCGCAAGACGCCGACAAGGGCGAGTTCCTGCCTGGCGACGAGTTCGCTGTCACGGCCAACGAGGAGTCTCTCGGCCGCAGAGCCGACCGAATCCAGGATTCGCCGCACCACGAGCGGATGGGGTTCGCCGCCCTCGATCGTGAGCCGGACGTCGATCCGCTGGATGGGATCGGCGGCCCGGGCCGGCGAAACTCCCGCCCCCGACAAGGCCAGAACGGCAAGTGGAAGGCCCCATCGCGCGAGCGAGCGCGCTCGGGATCGTCTGCGGGGAACTAGAAGGGCTGGCCGATGGTGAGCCAGGTCTGTCCCCCCCTCGAGCCGAGCCCATAGTCGATCCTGATGGCCCCGACGGCGGTGTTGAAGGAAACCCCGAGGCCGTACCCCAACAGCAGGTTCTTGGCGATCGGGGCGCTACCGGCATCGACGAACACGATCCCGGTGAACTCCCGCAGCAGGCGGGCCACACCGCCGAGGGGAAGGCCGCCAAGGGGCGTGCGGTACTCGACGTTGAGGAGCGACACGCTGCTGCCCCTGAGGAAACCCACCGGATACGCGCGCATCGTGGACGGCCCGCCGATGATGAACTGCTCCTGCAGCGGCAGCGTCCCGTGACTGACCCCCAGCAAGCCCCGACCGACCAGCACTCCGGACCCGGCGGGGAAGTAGCGCGTGTACTCGGCCAAGTACTTCCCGAATCCGAACTGCCCACCAATGACCGGTAATCCGAAGTCGAGCGACGCGCTGAGTCGCTCCCCTTTGGTGGGCGCCGCCCTACTATCCCGGCGGTCGCGCACACCGAGGAGCGTCAGCGCGACCGTCCGGCCTGGCGAGAAGAAGCTGGGCAGGGGCTTCGGACAGAGCGGGTCGTCAGGATTCGTATCGCACGGTGGGACAGTCGGATCCCGCGGAAGGGGCGTGATGAGCACCCGTTCCGACCTCAGGCGGAGCGAGACAGATGTCTGCGGATCGAGCGGTCGCGTGAGCGCGATGGAGCTCCCCAGCCGATTCAGATTGAATTGCGACGTGATGACGTTGTTGGTGTACTCGGCCTCCGAGGTCGTGTTCTCGTAGACAGACACATCGAGCGCTGTCTGCTTGGCATCAATCCATGGCTCACGAAAATTCAGCAGGAAGTTGCTGGCGCTGGGCCCTGTCCTGCTAGGAATGTTACGCTCGCCCAATCCGCGCTCGTACCGGATCGTGATCTGCTGGGCCCGCCCCTTCCAGTTCCGCTCCGAGTATTCGATCAGACCCACGATGCCGGTCCGGTCGCTGTACCCGAGCCCAAAGCGGGCCTGCTGCGTCCGCTGCTCCTTCACCTCGATCTCGACAATCACCGAGTCCGGCGCCTGGCCGGGCCGCGGCCGGGCCTGGACGCTCTCGAACAATTCCAGGCTCACGAGTCGCTGAAGGTCGCGGTTCAGATCGTTGATGTTGAAGACCCGACCCGGACGGACCGTCGTCACGCGATCCAGCACGAAGCGCTGTGTCTTGGTCAGGCCCTTGTACTCGACCGCCTCGATGCGGCCCTCGGCGACGCGTAACCGCAGCCGCGCGCCGCCGTTCGCCACGACACCGATGTCGGCGACCCGCGCCAGGACATACCCACGCTCCTCGTAGAGCTTCTCGACCGCGCGCGCGCCGTCGCGCAGCCTGATGATGTTGAGCACCTGGCCAACGGGCACATTGAGCGCCTGCAGAATCTCGCCGGTGGCAATACTGGTGTTGCCTTCAACGCTGATGTCCGTGATCACCGGGTTCTCGACGACCAAGAACGCAACCCGCACCCCGTCGCGCGCCGGCTCGACGCGTACGTTCGCGTCGGCGAACCATCCCGTCGATACGATCGCCGCCACGTCGGCGCGCAGCCGCTCCTCTGAGAGAAGCTCGCCCGCGCGCACTCCGATCGAATCGAGGACGATCGAGGCTGGGAGGCGCTCCAGCCCGCGCACAACAACCTCAACCACGTTTGGAACCGGTGTAGGCGTAGGGGAGGGCGTTGGCGACGGCCCTGGAGACGGGGCGCCGGGTGTGGGCGCCGGAGCCTGACCGGGACTGACAGTCGGCGTGGGCGCCGGAGCCTGACCGGGACGCGGCGTCGACGTCGGGGCCTGGGCCGGAGCGGCTGTCGGCGCGGGAGACGGGACGGCGCCAGGCGTGGCGGTCGGGCCGGGCCTCGGCGTCGCGGCAGGTGAGGGCGTGGGCCGAGGCGTGGGGGTTGGCTGCGCCCCGGCCTGGGGGGAGGGCATCGAGAGCAACGTCATGACCGCCGCAACCGCTAGAGCGGTCAGGCCGGGGCGTGAACGCGCATAGTGCTGCAATCTTCTCCTCCTTCGGCTGAGAGAAGTCGCGTGTGGCGGTGGTGCCGCGGCGCTATTGCTTGGCCGACCGGCGGAGCGAGCGCTCCGCAGCCAGAACCAGGTCGATCACATCGGCCTCACTGAGCAGTGCCGGGGTCGGCGCCGGCGCGGGCGCCGCCGGCGCGGGCGCCGCCTCGACTGCTGGCGCAGGGACTGCCGGAGCTGGCGATGACGGTGAGACCACGGCACCCATGGGCGCGGCAGCGGGCGCGATGCTGGCGGGCGGGGCCTGTCTGACCTCGTCGATGACAGCCGGGACAGGCACCCGGACGATCATCCGTCTCACCACCGTGCGTTCGATGGTGCGCTCGACGATCGGCGCCGCCGCCGTGACCATGCGGAGCCTCTCGCCTGTGGCACCCGGCAACGTCAGGATCCGCATGGCGACGTCATGGGCTTCAACGGTTGCCCTCGGGCGGCTGGTGGCAACCGACACTGCGGCGACCACCGCGGTCACGATCAGGGCCGCCGCCGCTCCTCGAGATGACCACCGCGGCCGAACGAGTCGGGCAGAAGAGATCGTCGCCACCGGCAGGCCGACCTCACGCGCGCGATGGAGCTCGGCTTCGGCCAGGATCATGGTTAGAGCACCGTGATCGAGATGGCCCTCCTGAATCTGCCGCCTGGCTCTGTCCAGCCAGTCTTCGGCGAATGTGATGCGATCGGTCAGGGCTGTCTTGCGGTCTTCCATCGCCTCTCCCCCCAGCCGCGGCTCCACCTACTAGTATCCGGAAGCGCGCTGCGGCTGGTGCATGTCTTCAAGTCCAAGCAACCCTCTCAAACGCTCGGTCGCTTGCTTTTGCAATCGATAGAAATGTGACAGGCTGATGCGCAGCTCATCCGCGACACGCCGCGGCGGTTCCTCGCCCACAACCGCCCGGAGCACGGCTCGTTCCCGCGGGGGCAGCCGCTCGATGACCGCCAGCACGTGCTCCGCTACAGCCCGGTCCTCGATCGCAGCGAGCACCGAAGCGGCCGCAGGGTCGGCGAGGGCGGCCAGCGGCGAATGATCGTCGGTGGCCGCGAGCACCTGATCGAGCGAGACATCGTTCCTCAGGCGACCAAGAACATTGAGCACGCGGCCGCGAATCCGATACGATGCGAAGGTCGAGAACCGCACCCCCCGATCTGGATCGAAGCGCTCCACGGACTCGATGAGCCCCACCGCGCCTTCCTGGATCAGATCCATCAACAACCCCTCGGGTGGACGCATTCCCATGACGACCTTGAACACAAGAGGTTGGTAGGATTCGATGAGGCGCACGCGGCTCTCCCGGTCGCCGCGATGGCGGTAGGCGTGCCACAGCGCAGCTTCATCAGCGGCGTTGAGTAGCGCGATTTTCTGGAGTTCCCGCAGGTAGTCCGTAAACATGCCCGCACGACCTTCCGGCATGAATCGGGCCTCGCGATGAGAGCGCTTCGACTCGATCCGATGAAGTCCTGTTGGCGGATCAAAACCGTGTCGTGTACCAGAAGATCGCCTCGCGCTGGCCGTCCGAGTCGACGCGAAAGGCGAACTGCCACCCCGGGGCGAAGCGGTACTCCAACGCCCACAGCACGCGGGTCCGTGCCTCGAATGTCGTCGTCGCCGTTAGGTACAGGTTGCGGAGCAGTGCCCTGCCGGCCCGCAAACGCAGCGGACGCTCAAAGTCGTACTCGATGGCGAGCTCGCTCAACCCAAGGGCCCGGGCGATGGCGAGGCTCACCGGCGCGAAGAGCCGCCTGCTCAACTCGGCGCGCAGCAACCCCTGGGCATCGCCGGACAGCAACTGCGAGATTCCCGCCTGGCGCCCGAGCAGCGCAACGATCTCTGATTCCGGCAGGGGAGGATCCGATCGCAAGTCGAGGGTGAGCGCGTCAGGCGCCGTCCCCCGGATCGCCAGCGTGATCCGCAGCGATCCCACCTGTGTCACTGCGAGGGCCGACACCGCGGGGCGCAGCCCGAAGGCCGGATAGAAAGTCGCCTTCCCTTCTTCCAGATCGAACGAGTTCCCCAGCGCCACGACAGCACCGCGCCGAGCCTCGACGGTCCCCTCGAGCATCGGCGCACGCAACGTGCCCGTCAGCAGCAGCGAGCCCCCAGGCTCGAGGCCGACCCGCAGGCCGCCGACCTGCACAAACAGATCGGGGCCAGCATCAAAGCGAAGGCCCTGAAACACCAGCGGCCACGACGGCGCCGGGCCGCCCGGGACGCTGGCAAGCATGATGGTGCCATCGGAGACCGCCACGCGGCCGTCGAGTGTGGGAGGCCGCCTCGGGTCGCCGAGGGCGCCCCAGACGCGCACCGACCCATCGAACTGCGCATCCACGAGCGGCGGGATTCCGATTCGGACGTTGGTCCCTTGCAGCACCAGTGAGGCGTCGGCGGGAACGACGAGGGAGACAGCGGGCGCTGCTCCCAGGACGAGGCGCATCGCGCCTTCCAATCGGACCGATCCGCCACCGACGCGTGCCGTGCCTTCGGCCACCCGGACAGCGCTCTCGTCAAACCGGAGATCGAGCCGCAGCGACTCCAGCGGGGTCTGCAGCCCTCGAAGGCGGAGCAGGCCGTCGCCGATTCTCACGTGGCCGTTCAGCCGCGGCGCCGCCGCGGTGCCGTTGATCTGCACTGTGCCCTCCACGGCGCCCCGCGCCTCCTCAACCCGATCGGTGAAGAGGCGGAGCAACCCGAGGTTGACATCCGCCAGCGTCAGATGCAGATTGAGGGGCGCGCGGTCGTCAAAACGCAGCAGTGCCGGATTGAACGGAAGGGTGCCTGCGGCGCGCAGCTTGTGTCCGCTTTGCACCAGCAGCGCCTGCGAGAGTTGCAGAACGCCGTCCCGGTAGAACCCGCTGGCCACCAGAGAGTCGAACGTGGCGCCTTCGATCCCCCCCTTGGTGACTTCGAGGTCGAATCCGAGTTCGGGCGCGGCCAGTGTGCCTCCCATCTGGATCGTAAAGTTCAGACCGCCCACCAGCGGCTGGCGCAGACGGAGCGCCGGCCGAAGCACATCGAGGTTCAGGTCGCTGCCGCTGATCTCGATCTGGCTCTCACCGCGCAGGTCGAACCGACCGGTCGCCGCGATGCGCCCTTGCTGCGGGCGGAGCTCCAGATCCTCGATGGTCACGCTGCCGTTCCGCAACGTCAGGTCGGCGTGCCCCTCGAGTGGCAGGTCCCCCCAGCGGCCTGCGGACAGGCGGAGATCAAGACGAGCAGCGGGGTTGCTCAGAGGTCCGTCGAGGGTCGCTGTACCTGAGACCGTACCATCGAGCGGCAACCCCAGCCTGGTGCCTGCCAGACCGAACAACGTCGACAAGCGGCCATCGCCCACGCGCGCGCTCAAGGAGACGCGTGGGGCTCCTGATAGCGCGACGTCGCCGGCAATCTCGTATCGCTCGGCGCCAAGGCGGAGCTCGAGTGGATCCAGCCGGAGCGTCCCTGCCTGCCACCGGATCGCGCCAGAGGCCCTGTCGAATCGCAGGCCGTTGACCGTGAGATTGGAGGAGGTGGCGTCCACCGCGAGCATCGGTGAGGCCGGCCGGCCCGTGATACGACCGGTCAGGTCGACGGTGCCGCTGAACCGAGTCGGGCCGATGGAGCGCAGGGTCAGATCGCGGAGATCGAATCCGCGGGTTGAGACATCGAGCGCGAGGCCGGCTAGACGGTCGAAGGTTCCAGCGAAATGAATCACCGACTCGTGGCGGCGAATGGATGAACCCTCAAGAGTGAGACGGCGGCCGTCCCAACGGAACGCGGCGGCGGCTTCATCGACCGCCTGGCCGAAGACCTCAGCGTCTCGCAGCAGCAGCGACCCAGCAGCCGAAGGCTGCGCCAGCGGTCCCTGAAGCCGCATCCGTCCGTCGACACGACCCGTGATCTCAACGGGGAGCCCGGCCACCTTTGCCAGGGTGGCGGCCGACGCGCGTTCGGCCTCGACGTCAAGGTCCAACGCCGCTTCGCCATTCCAATCAATCTGTCCGGACGCCCGGTACCGCGCGAATCCCGAGCGGGCACGTACCCCCTCCAGCTCCGCCTGCCCAGGTCGCAAGACGAGGCGCCCCGAGGCGGTGTCGAAAGCCAGGCCGCCGAAGCGTCCCCTGTAAACCTGCACAGAACCGATCATTTCGGGCGCGCGAATCGTTCCACGCAGCCGTCCGAGAAAATCAGCCGAGCCGGCCGCCGCAATCCTTGCGGGGAATGACGGAAGCGACGCCAGCTCTGCCGTCGCGCCGGTCGCCTCGAGCGAGAGGCCCCCGCGCGCATCGACCCGGCCCGTGCCTGACGCCCAGGTCGATCCCTGCCGGACCAGCACGTGCTCCACCGCGATGCCCGTCGGGTCTGAGCGGAAGGATGCATCGAGCGCATCGATCGGCACGCCCCGGACCCGGCCACCTGAGAGTGACGCCTGCCCGGCCACGGACCGCGTGGCGCCTCGTCCCACCGCGGTCAGTGACCCACGCAACCGGCCGTCGAATGCAGGCAGGACAGCCGGCATCCACTGATTGACCGACGCGGCGTCGGCGCCGTCGAACTGCAGGCTGACGAAGTACTCTGGAGCGGGGCCCACGGTCCACGACCCGCCGCCGCTGAGTTGGGCGCCCGCCACGGCGCCGCGGGCCCCAGACAGGCTGAGCATCTGCCCGTAAAATGCAATGTCCCCTGAGGCGTTCTCAAACGGCTGATGATCGATCACCCCGCTGGCCGCCTCGATGCGCCCCTGCAGCCGCGGCGCGCTGATGGGTCCGATGATGCGGACCTCACCCCTGACCACGCCAGAGATTCGCGAGACGAGGCGCGGGAAAAAGAGACGGCCGAGCGTCCTCAGATCCGCAGCGTCGGATCGTGCGACCAGATCGAGCCGCGGCTCGCCATAGAAGCTCGCGTCACCCCGCACCGTGAGCCGCGACCCGTTGAGGAAGCCGCGCAGCTCTTGCGTGCTGAGTGATTGGTTGGAGAAGCGAATCTCGCCCTGAACGCCACTCAGCGCGGCCGGGCGGCCCGGAAACGACGCGCGCCCGTTGCGCACGACCAGGCGGCCGGAGAAGTCCGTGATCGACAACAGCCCGGCCGGCGTGCGCAGCATGTGCAGCGTCGCATCAGCCTGGCCGCCCGAGATCCGGAATGCGGGCGTGGTGAGAAGATACGGACCCCAGGCGCCGAGATCCGCGCCCGAGGCCTTGAGGTCGACATCGAGCATCCTCGAATCGAGCATGTAGACGCCGGTCAGGCGGGAGGCGACCTGCCGTGCGTCGCGATCCTCAACGTAGGACGCTCTCAGCGCCACCCTCGGAGTGCGAGAGAAATCGGCTGTGCCATTCAGATCGGCGAAGCGCGCGGTGAATGTCCGTGGTCTAACGCGGTGGCGGTCCTCCCATGTGACCACGCCGTCGAGGATGACGATCCGCCCTCCAAACGCAGACGACGTCGACGAACCGGCGCCTCGAGGGAACAGTTCGTTGAAGTTCCAAGAGCCTGCAGGGCTCCGGGTGATTCTGAGCACGGGCTCGTCGACGACGACCTGCGTAATGCTCCTGATGATGCCGCGGCGATGGGTGAGGTCGCGCGCAAGCATTCCGAGATCGACATAGACCGTGGCCCGGCGCGCGGTCAGCGGAGGCGGATCACCCGGACGAGAAGCGGGAATGTTGATCTCTTCGAGCACAATCCCTTGCCACGGGGCGCCGGAGACATGCCCGATCGACAGCTCGCGGCCGAGCGCGGCCGAGAGCGCCGCGACGGCCATCTCGCGCACACGCATCGACATAGCGCCCAGGGCCCACGTGACAACGCCGCCGGCCGCAACCATCGCGACCAGTAGCGCCAGCCACGCCAGTGAGTCTGGTGCGCGCGCCCGCAATACCCGAGCCTCCTTGGTAGGAGCTACTGCGCGTCCACCGCGAGAGGAATCTGGAGGCGTCCGCGCATTACCCACGGGGTCGCCATCCGGGTCCTGACGGTCTGGACCGACGACCCGCCCGTACTATCAGGAAAACGCGCAGCGCCCGGGATGAGTTCCACGATGAGGTCGGTATTACGATCCCGTTCGGCGAACATCGCCAGTTGAGCGGTGGCGGAGACGGCTGCGGCCTCGGCCGGCTCGACCGTGAGCAGCGACGCGAGCCCCTGCTCAGGAGCAGGCCGGCCACCGGCGCGGATCAGCACCGTGGCCGGACCCGCCGAGAACCCGTCAGGAATCGTCAGCTCGACGGTGCGCGCGACAGACGCACCCTGGAACGGCCGGAGGGTCACGCGCACGGCGACCGTGTCGCCCCGCCGAACCCGCGGGCGCTCGACTGCAGCCTCGGTGATCGCGGCAGTCTGCCGGCCGCCTTCGATCTCGGCCTCGATCGTCACATCGATCGGCCCGGTCCGGACGAACTCGTTCGCAAACAGGAGGCGCAGCGCCTCGGGCAGCTCGAACAGCGCAGCCGTGCCGATGTCACGCTGGTGGTAGAAGACGTTCTCACGGATCAGAGGCGCGTCCAGGCCGCGACCTCGCAGGGTCAGCCGGACGCGCGCGGTGCCTTCGCCGATCCGGTCCAGCGCGCGGTCCACGGCTTCGATGGCGGAACTGAGGGCCAGCAGCGGCCCTATGTGGTGATCGCGAACCACCTGCGTGCCCAGCATCACCGTCCGGCCACGGTCGCGGTCGAGCACGGTGGCGCGGATTCCAACCAGCGGAGGCAGGGACCCAATCCGGCCGCCAATTCCCGCCCGGCGATCCTCGGTGACGACTCCCACCGGGGCACCGGCGGAGCCAATCTTGAATGGAAAGGCCGCACTGCGGACCACCTCATGGATGACGGCGGAGGTCAGCAGGTACCCGGTGCGTCCCCGGTTGAGGAACGGGTGGCCAAACGCGACGATCGCGTCTCCAGATCGATAGGTCAGGGTGCCGATCGCCACAGCGTTCACGTCCCCACGCATCAACTGGACTCCGATCGCGCTGCCCGGCACCAGCGGCGGCTGCACGTTGGTGGAGGCGCCGGTCGCGCCCTCCACGGGGGTGATGCCCATCGCATCGAACTCGTCCTTGAGCAGTTGGGCCGCGCGCGTGCTGAGTCCAGAGACGAGGAGTGGTCGTGCGAGCGGCGCCATGGCCGCCCGTCCAGTCGCGCCCGCGTTGATGGTGCGCGCCGCTTGCGAGGTAGGCGCGATCACGATATCGGTCACGATTCTGTCAGTGAGCGCGAGCGGCCGGGACAGACGGTAGTGATCGGCGCGCCGCGGTGGAAGCGCCCTGAGCATGTCTCCGATCGGAGTGACAAGCCCTAGCGTGTGATCGGCGAAGTTCCACCCGAAGCCGATCGCGCCGACCAGGCGTCCGTTCACGAAGACCGGGCTCCCGCTCATGCCGGCCGCGATCCCGCCGGTGCGGCGAACGATCGGACCTGATGCCCGGATCAGGATCAGGTCGCCGGCAGGCCCCGCGCCTGGCATGACAGCGAGAATCTCAACGTCAAAGGCTTCGACCGCGGTCCCCAGCACGACCGTCCGGGCCTCACCCCGCATGCCTCGCCGCACTTCACTGATCGGCATCCAATCGGGTGGCGCGGCGGCGGTGCGACCCGGCAGCGGCGCCAGCAGCGCCACGGTCAGCGCGGCGAGGACGGCCAACCGCCTCACGCCCGGCGCGGCCCCTCGGCCCACGGGTGTTCCACAAGTCATCCGCATCATCGGATCAGGATCGGGATCCGATCAGTCCCCTGAATCACCCAGTCCGTCCGGACGACCCTGCCCGCCGGCACATCGAACCTCGTGAAATCCTGAGGGGTGGTAGGCAGTCCGAATGGCTGGATACGCACCAGGATGTCGGTATTCTTCCCGGCGTTCTCGAACACCCGCAGCGCAGTCTCGAGACTGTCGACCCCCCATGGCTGCGGCTCCGAACCGAGCGCCCTGCCGAGAAACGCCTCCGGGGGCGCGCCCCCTGGATCTCCGCCTGCCGACCGCACGACGAGAGTTGCCGGGCCCCTGGGGACGTCCCGCGGCACCTGCACGTCAACGACGCGCGAGACTGGACGCTCGGCGCGATAGGGTTGGAGCGTCACGCGGACGCGCAGCAGACCACCCGGGCTGACCTCGCGCGAACTGAGTTCCACGTCGACGATCGAGGCGGTGATCCGCTTCTTGGTGATCACGGTCTCGACGGTGAGATCATACGGCTCGAGAGCTCGCAGGTCGTTGTAAAACGCCAGCTCCATGGCGTCGATGACATCGAGCACCGAAGCCGTCGCCACATCAGTCGTGCTGAAGAACATGTCCTCACGCACGATGGGTGAGGGCAGTCCCTTCGCGCGGAGCGTGAGCTTGACGGTCGCCGTACCTTCACCCGGACCCTGGTTGCGCGCCTTCTCGATCGCGGAGAGGGCTACCAGCGGGGCCAACACCCGGCTCATGTCGCTCCGGCGCACCATCTGCGCGCCAAGCTGGATCCGTGATCCCAGGTCCTGATCGGTGACGACGACCCGCATGTTGAAGAGCCGGGGAAGCGGGCCGATGACGCCGGCGATCGCGGCCCCACGGTCTTGATCGATGAGGCCGATCACCTGTCCCAGATTTCCGACCTTGAAGCTGTGCCGGGGCGAGCGAACCACTGTCAGGATCTCCGCCGCCGACAGGATGTACTCAACGTCTCCCTGATTCTCCCACGGGTGTCCGCACACCAGGATGCGGCTGCCGATGCGGGTCGTCACCGTGCAGATGCCTCCGAACCCCACATAGCCGCGCACTTCCTCGATCCCCACGGCACTGCCGGGAACGATAGGTTTCGCTACGAAATCACCGCGCCCGCCATGTCCCTGCAGGATCTCGTGACCCAACGGCTTCACCACTTGCGCCAGGAGACGACCGGCGCGCGGACTGAACCCCGATGCGAACGTGGCGACCGAGGGCGCCGCCACCGCCACACCAGGCGCGGGCTGTGCGACGAGCCGACGGGCCTGGAAGAAGTCCGAGGCGACCACGACCCGATCGAACCAGTTGCCGTTGATCATGAAGGGTCGAGACGCGCGGTATTCGGCAGGCCGGCCGCTGCGCGGCGAGCGTCGATCGAGAACTTTCAGCATCTCCTCGATGGGGGTGCCGAGTACGATATCATTGGTCGGCGCCTGCCAGTTAAATGACGCGCTCTGCGCGCCGATGAGCTTTCCATTGATATACAGGGGGCTCCCGCTCATGCCGGAGGCGCCGCCCCCGGTCTTCTCGGCCAGGGGCCCGTACATGCGAAGCATGATGAGCTTGTCTGCACCGACCGGACCGCCGCCGGCCTGCAGGACGTCCATCACCTCGAACTGGTAGTCGTCGGGCGTCTGGCCGTGAATGACGGTCTTCCCGACGCCCCGCATGCCGGGCTTGATCTCGCTGAGCGGCATGATCGAGGGCGCAGGCGCCGCCGTGCCAACGATGGGTACGGCGCACACCAGCACCAGAATCAGCACCGCTAGACAACGCGTCACAGCACATCCCCCTTACTGCATCTGGTAAAGAGAGAAACGACGGGGCGATCCCGTCATACCTGTTTTCCGAGGAGAAGAGCCGTCAGTCGCAGCCTATTTCGGATCGAGACGAACGACCACGGTTCCAAGCTCGCGAATCACCGTTCCCGGTCTGACGAACACTTCCATGACGCGGCCATCTACGGGTGCGCGGGCGGCCACGGCACGGCTGGTCTGCGTGATGACGTACACCAGCGGGGCCCCCTCACTCACGTCATCGCCAGGCTTCGCGAGCCCCTCGGGCTGGACCACACCCCGAAGTGTCGCCTTGACATCCACAGCCTGCTTGGGAGCGCCCAGTGCGACGCCCGCGACCGCGACCCCGAGCGCGGCGATGATCACCCCGACACTGAATATCACCCGTGCCCTCATGCGCCTCATAATGTCACCCAGAGTATACCATACCCACTCTACGCACCTTTTGCGACGCCCGTTCACGGCGCAACGCCGTTCACGGCGCAACGCCGGTTACGGCGCAAACTCCTCAGGGCGCGCCTCCGTGCGGCCGAACCAGTGGCGCAGGGCCGCGACGATACGCGGTGACGCATGTCCGTCCCCATACGGGTTCCGCACGCCGGCCATCGCCGCGCGCGCGTCAGGGTCGGCCAGCAGCCGTCCGGCGCGCTCCACGATACGCTCGCGCGCCATCCCCACGATCTCCACGGTGCCGGCCTCCACGCCCTCAGGCCGCTCGGTGACCTCGCGGAGCACCAGCACCGGCGTTCCCAGGGCCGGGGCCTCCTCCTGCACCCCCCCCGAGTCGGTCAGAATCAGGTGGGCCTTCGCCATAAGCCGCACCCACGGCCCGTAGTCCGGTGGCTCGATGAGGTGCGCGCGCGGATGCCGGCCGAGGACCTCCTCTGCGACCCTCCGTACCGCCGGATTCCGATGGACGGAGAAGACGATCGCCACATCGGGAAAGCGTTCAAGGAGATCAAGCAGGGCGAGATAGATCTGGCGAAGCGGGTCACCCCAATTCTCGCGACGGTGGGTCGTCACCAGCAGCAGACGCCGGCCGTCGAGGGAGGGCAGGCCAGCTGGCAGCTCGATCTCCGGACGCCGGACCACGTTGAGCAGCGCGTCGATCACGGTGTTGCCCGTCACCACAATACGCTCAGGTGGCACTCCCTCGCGTAGAAGGTTGGCCCGCGCGTGCGCCGTGGGGGCGAAGTGCAGATCGGTGAGCGCCGAGGTGAGACGCCGGTTCATTTCCTCCGGGAACGGGCGATACTTGTCCCACGTGCGGAGCCCGGCTTCGACGTGGCCGACGGGGATACGGTGGTAGAACGCCGCAAGCGCCCCGAGCATGGTCGAGGACGCGTCGCCCTGCACCAGCACCATCGCCGGCTCAACCTCGGCCAGCACCGGATCCAGGCGGGCGAGCGCGCGGGTGCTGATGTCGAATAGCGACTGCTCCGGCAGCATGATATCGAGGTCGCGGTCGGGGACGATGTCGAAGAGCCGCAGCACCTGGTCGAGCATCTCGCGGTGCTGCGCGGTCACAACCACGACGGGCACAAAGTCCGTGCTCTCTCGCAGGCGCGCCACAACCGGCGCCATCTTGACCGCCTCGGGCCGCGTGCCGAATATGGCCATCACCGGAAGCCGGCCAGCCCTCACCGCGTCAGCAACCCCATCCGCTGGGCGCCGATCAGCAGGACCGCCGCGATCACGCCGAGCGTGACCATGGCGGGCGCGCGATTGACTCCGGCCAGCGCCAGCGCGCCCATCCCCAGCAGCGCGCTGACCAGGTAGAGGAGGAAGACGGTCTGGCGCTGCGTCAACCCGCGGTCGAGCAGCCGGTGGTGCAGGTGGCCGCGATCCGGGAGATAGATCGGGCGTCCGCTGCGCGCGCGCCTGAAGATGGCGAAGATGGTGTCGGCGATCGGCACGCCGAGGGCAAGCATCGGCACGAGCATCGAGATGGCGGTGATCGACTTGTACAGCCCCATCACGGACAGACCGCCCAGGACGTACCCTAGGAACATCGATCCGGAATCGCCCATGAAAATGCGCGCCGGGCTGAAGTTGTGCCGCAGGAAGCCCACCGCGCTCCCGACCAGGGCGGCCGCCAGTGAGATCGCAACGACGTCACGCTTCGCACCCGCCGTGAGCAGCAGCGTCATGCCGGCAATCGCCACGATGCCGGCGGCCAAGCCGTCGAGGCCGTCGATGAGATTGATGACGTTGATCACCGCAACGACCCAGATGATCGTGAAGGCCGCGCCCTCCCAGAGCCCAAGGCGCATCGTCGCGCCCGTGAGCGGGTTGGTGACGAACTGCGTGGCAAGGCCAAAGGGGATCAGCACCGCGGCAGCCGCCACCATCGCGAGAAACTTGAGCCCAGGCCGCATGCCCCGGATGTCGTCATAGATCCCGACGAGAAGCAGGAAGGTGCCTCCCAGCATGATGCCCAGAATGGCTCGGTCGGTCTTCAGCGCGATCGGGATGCGGACGAACATTTCGTCGGCGGTCCGCACCAGCTCGATCGGACGGGTCACGATCATGGCCACGAGGGCGGCGGCGACGAATCCCAGAAAGATCGCCACGCCGCCGAGGCGGGGCGTCGGGCGGGTGTTCACCCGCCGGCCACCCGGATAGTCGATCGCGCCGAGCCGACGCGCGACCCGCCGGACGAGGGGAGTGAGCAGGTAGGTCACCACGAGCCCGACAATGGCAACCGCCAGGGAGACGGGGAAGGCCATCAGCCGGTCACCCGCACGCCCGCCTCTAGGACGACGACGGCGGCGGGCTGAACAGCATGCTCACCGACCGATCCTCGTGGACCCGGCGAATGGCCTCGGAGAGCATCGGCGCGATCGAGACGATCCGCAGCTTGTCGATGCGTTTGGCGGCGGAGACCGGGATGGTGTTCGTGACGACCAGCTCGCGGATCGGACTCTTCGCCAGCCGGTCGATCGCCGGCCCGGAGAGGATGGGATGCGCGCAGCAGGCGTAGACGCCTTCGACCCCGCGCGCCACCAGCGCGTCAGCGGCGGCCGCCAGGGTGCCGGCCGTATCGACGATGTCGTCGAAGAGCACCGCCGTCCGGCGGTAGACCTTGCCGATCACGTGAGTAATATCCTTGACCTGGTTCGGACGGTCTCGCCGCTTGTCGATGATGGCGATCGGCGCCCGCAGTTCCGCCGCGAATTCACGGGCGCGTGTGGTTCCCCCGATATCCGGCGACACGACCACCACGTTTTTCAGTCCTTTCTCTCGAAAGTAGGCGCCGAGCAGCGGCCGCGACGGCAGATGATCGAGCGGGATATCGAAGAACCCCCAAATCTGACCGGCGTGCAGGTCCACCGTCAAGATGCGGCTCGCGCCCGCCGTTGTCAGCAAGTTGGCGACGAGCTTCGAGGTGATGGGTTCGCGCGGCCGCGTCTTGCGGTCCTGGCGCGCGTAGCCGAGATACGGAATCACGGCGGTGATGCGCCCGGCTGAGGCCCGGCGCAGCGCGTCGAGGATGACGAGCAATTCGATGAGGTGCTCGTTGACCGGCGGCCCGGTCGGCTGCATGACAAAGACGTCCTCGCCGCGGACGCTCTCGGTGATCCGCACGGTGACCTCGCCGTCCGCGAAGCGGTAGGTCTCCATCTCGCCCAACGGCAGCCCGAGTCCCTCGGCGACCTCCTCGGCCAGGCCAGGGTTCGCCGATCCACTGAAGATCTTCAGTCGGGACGGCATCGACCGCGGTCGCTCACTTCGGAGGCTCGGGGATCGGATACTCGGCCGGGGGCAGCCGCCGGATCACGCGAGCCGGAATCCCCACGGCGACGCTGCGCGGCGGGACATCGCGCTTGACGACCGCCCCTGCGCCGGTGACCGCACCCTGGCCGACGCGCACCGGCGCCACGAGCATCGTGTCGCTGCCGATGAATGCGCCGTCCTCGATGATGGTGTGGTGCTTCGCGCGCCCGTCGTAGTTGCAGGTGATCGTCCCGGCGCCGATGTTGACGTTCGCGCCCACGGTGGCGTCACCGAGATAGCTCATGTGGTGCACCTTCGTCCCGTCGCCGACGGTGACGTTCTTCATCTCGGCGTAGTTCCCGACTTCGACGAACCGACCAAGCCGCACGCCAGGTCTCAGATGGCTGTAGGGCCCGATGCGGCTGCCCTCCGCGGCGGCGCTGGCCACGATGGTCGAGGAGACGATGGTGACACGATCGCCGATCTCGGCGTCAACCAGCCGTGCGCCGGGACCGACGGTGCAGGCTTCGCCGATCACCGTCCGGCCTTCCAGCGACGTCCCCGGGCGCAGGATCGTGTCGCGGCCCACGCGCACACCGGCGTGAACGTACGTGGCCTGCGGGTCGATGACGGTCACGCCCGCCGCCATCAGGTCCGCGAGCAGTGTGGCGCGCATCGCCCCTTCCGCCTGCGCGAGCTCCGCGCGGCTGTTGATGCCGGCGGCCTCCTGACTGGACGATGCCACCACCGCTGCGACCGTGTGTCCACCACTGAGCAGGATGCTGATCGCATCGGTCAGGTAGTACTCGCCCTGCGCGTTCGCCGGCTGCAGCGCCTGAAGCGCGGCTTTGAGGGCGCCCATCTCGATCGCGTACATCCCGGCGTTGATCTCGCGGACCTCGCGTTCCTCCGGCGACGCATCAGGTTCTTCGACAATGCGCTGGACATTACCGCGCGCATCCCGGATCACGCGGCCATACCCTGCGGGGTCCTCCCGAAGATCGGTCAGGATGGTGGCCGCCGCGCGCTGCGACTGGTGATGGACGAGCAGCGTCTCGATCGTCTCCGTCTGCAGAAACGGCACGTCCCCGTAGACGATCAGGACCGTCCCGGCGTAGGTCTCCAGGTAGGGCACGGCCTGCATGACCGCGTGGCCTGTGCCTAGTTGTTCCGCTTGCACGGCGTATCGGACAGTGTCGCCCAGTGCGGCGCGCACCTGCTCGGCGCCGTGGCCGACCACGACGACCGGCGAGGTCACGCCCACATCGGCGAGCGTGTTGAGCACATAGGCGATCATCGTCCGGCCGCAGATCTGGTGCAGCACCTTGGGAAAGGCCGAGACCATGCGTTTGCCCTTCCCTCCAGCCAGGACGACCGCTTCGACTTCACGCATGCGGTGGCTCCACCGTGGATTCATGCCGTCAGAGCCTTCGCGTGGGGATTTCTTGCCGGTACGAAGGATTCCTCCGGCCTACCGGGGCCGGATCAGCTCTTCCAAATTGATATCGAGGGACCTCGCCACGTCGCGGATAATCTCGAAGTAGTCATCCCATGTGCGGATCTTGAGGCCATGCTTCGTCCGAAGATCCTCAAGAGTCACGAAACCCTGGATTTGATAGAGGCTGAGCAGGGCCTCCTTCCCTGGAGCCGTCTCGGCAATCCTCAGCAGCGCCTTAGCCACCTTTGCCTTGGTCTCATCTGGAACGTCGCTTCGGAACGTCACCGTATCGTTTGGGATCGGCTGGCTGTACATCAGAACTTTCACTCGCTCCATCACATCAGGGAATTGCTGGACGGCTCGATTTCTTGGGTCCAGCTCATCCCCAAAGGTCGCCCCACCATCAACACGACCCTGATAGATTGCCAGTACAACCTTGTCGTGGCCGCCGGCGAACAGCACCTGGTTGAAGAACCTGACCGGCTCTAGCCCCGTCGACTTCTTAATCAAGGCCGCCGGGAAGAGGAACCCTGAGGTGCTCGCCGGGTCAACGAACGCGAAGCGCTTGCCTCGGAGGTCGCCCAAGGTGCGTACCGTCAGATCGCCGCGATACAGGATTTGTGATCGATGGAAGGGCCTGCCATTGCGCACAGAGACCAGGAAGACCTCTGCCCCGCAGCGCCTTTGAGCGATCACATAGGCGAACGGCGCCAAAAACGCCAGGTCCACGCGGCCCGCGCAGAGGGCCTCGATCGTGGCCGCGTAGCTGGTCGGCACCATGGCATCGATGCGGAATCCCGTGGCGACCTCGAGCATCCGCGCGATCTGCGATCCTGTCGCGAGGATCATCTGAGCGTCAAGACCAGGCACGAATGCCAGGACGAGCCGCTGCTGGGCCCGAATCACGCCCGGGTTCAACGCCACTACCAGAAGCAGAACGCATGCGGCTTTGAAGAGCATACGGACGCTCCACGCCCCGCCAGTCTGCCTCATGATCTTCATCCTCCCATCAAACCGAAGACCGACAACCCCTTCACGACACAGGTGTGGGCCAAGCCACCGCTCTTACGAACCGAGAATATGCCTCAACGGGTGCAGTCCATACTTCCTGAGCAAACGAATAGGCCGCAATACGAAAGGAGCCAGTGAGCGCAAGAGTGCCGGGTGCAGACGGCCCCGATCCCTTTCGGAAGAGGTCAGCGCATTGAAGAGGAGGACCCGCGCCCTGTCTAGGAGGCGTTCCCGGGACCGGAGGACGAAGACCGTTCTCTGGAAGGCATCATGCGAAGCGTCGGCATCTCGGAAGACCTCCCCGCGGACCTGCGCAGCGAGGGCCTTTGCGGTGAGGTCTGCCTCTATTCGCCTCGACATCCCATGGGGTAGTCTCGATCCCAGGAGGTCACGTGCAAGACAGAGACCGAGGAACACTATCCGCAGGCAATGGAGTCTGCGGGCGAGTTCCATGACGCGTCCCCAATCCATATCGGGCCGAGCGCAGATCAATGCGGCGACGTCACAAATCCACAGGAGTCGTTCCCATCGATGCTTGGTCCCGTGGAGGCACAGGATGATCAACAGGTCTTCAGGCTTGAGGCTCGCGACAGTGGTTCCAAGGATCGACACTGGCATGAGACGGTCCCAGAGGCTCGTCATGTCCAGCGGAATGAAGAGGGATTTGGGGGCAAGAGCCCATTCAATCTCGACAGTCACGCCGTCGGTTTCACGCGTCAGCTTGTAGTTGTGCCGAGATTCGAGGTGAAGACGTTCCTGACGGGGCATCGATCGAGTCCCTGACCAAGGCCAACGGTATCCCCGTGAAGCGAGAAGATCTTTGGCCCTCGGAACGTCCTGCTTCCTGACGAGAACGTCCAGGTCTGCGAACTCGCGGAGTGCAAGGTCACCATAGGCTGAAGCGGCGAGAACAGGCCCTTTGAATGGAATCGCTTGTATTCCCTCCGCTTCCAGAAAGCTCAGAATCGAGAGCAGTTCATCCGCCAGGAAACGACTGCGCCGTGTATTGGTGTCAAAGTGCGCGCTGAGGGCGGCCAGGATGGGAGCAGGAACGGCTTGCGGGATGGTTGCTTCAAGGGTTCGGAAAAGCAGCGGTCTTACCCTGTGCCGCTCTGCCATCCGCGCCAGGAGCGTCCAATCCAACGTCCCCCGTACCAGGTCGCGAATCTGATCTGTCACATCCGGGTTCAGGCGGGCGCGCGCACAGGCCAGGAGCAGGGAGGATTCGAGACCTGGAGTCTCTGTCCTCATCTGGGCAACCGCGTTAGGCATGGACACGACGTGGCCGGTTGCCACGACGCCAGCGAGATGGCTCAACGCTCAAGTCCGGCACCTCGAAACCGAGCGCGTCCGCAACCCGATCAGACCTGATTTCACCCTTCGCAGACGCACGCTCCAGTCCCCCCTTCACGAACCCTTCAATAGGGCCAGGCCGGATTCAAGGCGGGCCATGCCTGCTCCAACCGCCGCGCTGATGATCACCTCGAAGATGGCGTCCTCTGAGTAGCCAGCGTTGCGGCGCACTGGCTTCCCGCCTTCCATGTGGAAAGAGGCAACGCTCTCTGGAGCGCGGGCAATTTCGCGCTGGGCCCGGGAGGTCCCTCCAACGTGTCGCGGAATGCCGACGACCCCGGCGGGAGCCGGCTGGCCGGCCAGGGATTCGTTCCCCTGCCAGAGTATTCAACCGCTGCGCGTCATCCGAATGGCTCTGAAAGGAGCGGCGGGATGGCCACGCTCGAGGAAACCCGGAGAATCACCGAGTCGGCCGACCGCATTCATACGCTGTTGCTCACAGACGACCGCTTTGGGAAAGTGGGCATCGCGCGGGCCAGCGAGGTCCTGTTCCACTCGGGTATCCACCCGGCACGGAAGGCGCAATCCCTGTCTCGTTTCGAACCTGTCGCACTGCACTATTCGCTCGTGCACACGATGGCACAGGAGTCATCTCTGCCCGTGGTCTTTGGCCGGCAGGGACGGCCGTGCCCGCGGTGTGGAACTCACGTCGTCAGGACGAAGATCGACGCGGCGGAAGCCTGCTACTGTCCGAACGACCAGACCCTGGATCCCCCGATGCAGGCTCTGCGGCGGCAGGAGCTCGAGCCGGCGCCCTTGGACTGTGACATCCCAGAGACGCTTCCAAATCACATCTTCATGCTGGTGGGAGCCCCCTCAGTGGGCAAGACGACATTGTCTCACGCAATCGTGACCGAGGTCCCCTTCGCCCAATTAGTACCGATCGTCAAGACAAGAAGGCCAAGGCCGGGTGAAGTCGATGGCGTGGACTCCTTCTATCTCGCGCCAAGTGCATTCGACCGTCTGAGGAACAGGAATGCCTTCGAATTGGAGGGCACCTACCATGGTAACCGGTTTGGGCTTCCGAGAGGGAGTCTGGCCCGAACATTGACCGGAGGGAACGATGCCATCCTGGTGATATCCCCCGACGGTTCTCAGGCTATCAAGGCACGCCATCGTAACGCTCACATCATCTGGCTCGTGCCACCATCGATGAGCGTTCTCAGGGACCGGGTCCTATCGCGGCCAGACTATTCCGAACGGGAGCGAACGACTCGCCTGGACATGATCGAACGGGAAGTCCGGCCTCACGGACACCGCGACTCCATCATCGTCACAGAGTCATATGAGCAAACGCTGCTCCGGGCGTTCGACTTCATCTACAGGGTTCGGTGTCGAGGCGCCACAAATCCTCACGAGGTGGACATCACCGATCACCAATGGACGAGTTGACATTCAGCGCAGCGGCTGAGTGACCGTGCGGCGCGACGCGGCCACACGAACCGCGAGGGCCGCGATATGACCCTGGATGTCGTCCCATCGATATTTCGCATGAAACCGTCGATATGCAGCCTCCACGAGGGCGCCGCGCGTCGGCTGATCGGTCAAGAGCTGCACGCACGCACTCGCGAAGGCCTCCGGGGCATCGCGGACGAGCAGTTCCTGGCCATCGGCAGCCTCCAGACCTTCGACACCCTTGGACGTTGAGACGACAGGAATCCGGTGCGCAAACGCCTCGAGAATCTTGATGCGGGTACCGCCGCCGAAGCGCAGAGGAACGGCAATCACGTCTGCCCGGCCCAACTCCTCCTCGATGTCCTCTACGAACCCAGTGACTACCACGCGCGGGGGCGCATGGAGCGACCGCACGCCGCGGTTGGGAGTTCCGACCAGACGAATCTGGGCCTGCGGCACCTGGTCCCAGACGCGCGGCGCGATGCGTCGCGCCAGCACGTGCGCGGCGTCCACATTTGGAGCGTAGGTCAACAGGCCGGGAAAGGTGATCGTCGGAGGATCGCCGACGGTCGCCCGCCCCAAGGGGTGCACGGGGACAATGTAGCCGTTCGGCACGACCTCGGTGTTCACCGCGCCGAGGCGGCGACGGTCCAGATCGCTGCAGACGATCACGGCATCGACCTCTGCCGCCACCGACACCATGAGCCGACGCCAGCATGCGACGTCGCGTGAGGCGCGGAATCGACGCAGGCTGGTCCGCCAACGCTCGGACACCCCGGCCGGCTCCCTTTGCATACCCTCGCCGTCCACGGCCAACGCCCCTTCGACCTTGTGCTCCTCGAGATCGTCGACGTCCACGATGATGGAGCTGCGCGCGCACTCGCGGAGCCCGACGTAGGAGTCCACCCGGGCGAACCAGATGATATCGTAGCGCGGGAGCGCCCAGCGCCGGTACCGTGACGCCAGCGTTCGGTGGTCGTGTCCGAGCAGTGCGGTGGGCAGACCTGTACCGGCGAGCCAGCGAATCCAATCTCCCGTCGACGGCCGGCGGGATGGTCGGACCGCGACATCGACGCGCGCGACCGGTTCTCTACGCGGAACGAGAAACGGACCCGGTCGTGATGGGTGAACGGAAACGAACAGGTCGACCTCGCCGATCCGGCTCAGGCCCCGCACGACATTGGCCAGGCGCATCCGGGCTCCCGTCGTCTCCGGCCATGGGAACACGTTCGCGACGACAAGGATCCTCATCCGTGGACATGGTTATTCGCCCGCAGGGCGGCCTCCTTCTCTCGGATATTGACACGATTGATGAGCCTCAGGTGAGACGGTACTTCAGAGCGCGCCTCTCGGCCGGGGTGCAGCCTTGACGAGGCGCACGGAATGCTCTAGGAACGCGCAAAGCGCATCGCCCGGAGATCTTCGCCGTCGCGGGTAGGATCCTTCACGAGAATCGTCCGAACCGGGAAGGGGATTTCGATCCTCTCACTTTTGTAGCGACGAAGGAGCTTCTTGATGAACTCGTGCCTAACCAGTTCCCGCGCTTCGAAGTCCCGCGCTCGCAGTGCCACCGTGAAGTTCACGCTAAAGTCGCCCAGGGACTTGAACCGTGCGATCGGAACGAAGTCCTTGACCCCGCCAGCACACTCTTGCTGGACCTCTCGCGCCACTTCAAGCGTGATCCGCTCGACCCGGTCAAAGTCACTGTCATAGCTTACCCCGACGTCAACCGGCACCAAGAC
>JBQTJG010000149.1:0-11409 GCA_052387355.1 Armatimonadota bacterium
ACCCGCAGGTGCCGTGGGATGTACGAGAGACTGAAGAGGCCGCGGTCGAACCACGGCTCGTCAAAGATCCCGGGGCGATACAGGTTCGCCACATCGGCAATGGCGCCGAACCGGATCCAGTTGTAGACACTGTTGAGAGCGACCGCCGCGGCAATCGGACCGCTCAACCGGATGAGATACCCGATGTCGATCTGCCGGATGGCGCGCAGGCCTTTCGGCGCCCACAATGGGACGGTGGCGAGCAGGAAGTACGGGATCGTGAGGATCGTGGGCTGATGGGACAGATAGGCCGCGGCGACGCCACAGCCGATGAGCACAGGACGGCGCTTTCCGACCGCTTCGAGCACTGAGAGCGTCAGGCCGGCAACCGCCACCACGTGGGCGAAGTACCACGTGCTGGCGACGGCGCTCAGAAACCACACGATCGTCCCGAACGCGGGAATGAGTGAGAGCCACAGATAGTCGCTCCGGCGCGGCGCCAGACGGGCCGCCAGCAGAACCCCCAGCCCCGCAGCGATCCCGCCCATCAGGTAACTGGCAAGCGACTGGCTGGCCGCTAGTCCGCGGAGCGCGACATCCGGCAACACAAGCACCGCCGGGAATGGAGGCGGGATGACGTAGTGGCGTCCACGAAACGTGCTTCTTTCCAGATACAGCGGCGGGTCCTGAAGGTCGACGCGGCCGTGCAGGAAGGCGTCGGCCAGCAGCACGTAGTGATTGAACGGAGTCGGGTCGGCCATGGAGACGGCGTAGACCGCAAAGGCGGCGACACCAACCATGACCGCCCAGAACGCAGGACGCTCCAGCAGGTGCTTCATCGTCGGCGGGCCGGGATCAGGGGCGCACGGCCTCGTGGCGACTGCGATTCGACATGACCGCGCTGGAGTCCCGTCGGCGCCAGGAAGCCCGACTGCAGCGTGGAATCACCCTGCCGATGTCTCTGGACACTGCTCCCTCACTTCTCGTCGATGTGGAGCCCGCAGAACACGTGGTCCGGCGGTGGTGGACGCTGGCGGCGGTCGCTATCCTGGTCCGATTCGTCATCATGCCCTACGGGGGCTTCCCGGTAGACATCGGCACCTTCAAGGCATGGGCGACCGGCCTGGCCGACAACGGCCCCGCCGCTTTTTATGGCGCGGGGTTCGCCGATTACCTCCCCGGCTACCTGTACATCTTGTGGGTCGTCGGAGAAATCAACACGGTCGTCCGATTCAACGATCAGGCTTTTCTCTTCGCGCTCAAGTTTCCCGCCGCCGTTGCCGACATCGCGGCGGGATGGCTGATCTTCACGTTGGCCAGGCGCTTCGGATCGCGGTGGGCGCTGGTCCTCTCCGCCTCGTACATGTTCAATCCCGGGATCGTCTTCAATAGCGCCTTCTGGGGGCAGGCCGACGCGGTGGGCGCGCTGTTTGCGCTGGCCGGTGTCGCGGTGCTGGGCGTCGCATCACCGGTCATCGCTGCCCTCCTCCTGACGGTTGGTGCGGTAATCAAGCCGCAGACGGCTCCTGCCTTGATCCCCTCAGGCCTCTACCTGCTCCGCACGTTGACCCGGCCGCCTGACGGTCCGCCACGCTGGGACCTGGTGCTCGGGGCGGCGTCGGCCGCCCTCGCCGCGCTGGTCCTCATCATCCTGCCGTTCGATCTCAGCCCGCTGCGGCTCACGGGCGTCATGCGGACCGCGCTCGGGGTCTATCCGTTCAGCAGTGTCGTCGCGTTCAACTTCTGGGGCGCCACGCAGCGGTTTTGGGTCGGCGATGAGTTACGCTGGCTCGGGATCCCGCATTACGCCTGGGGCGCGGCCGCCACACTCGCGGCGCTGGCGATCGTCGCAATCTGGGCTTGGCGGCACCCCACCCAGCAGGGCGCCGTCCTGGCTGCGGCCGTGGCCCTGCTGGTCACGTTCATCCTGCCGACCCGGATTCACGAGCGCTATCTGCTACCGGCAATCCCCATGCTCGCCGCGGCCTGCGCCGTTGACCGGCGCATCATGGCGATCTACGCCGGACTCTCCATCACGTTCGCGCTGAACTTACTCTACGCCTACACACGGCCGTACGCCCAGACGTTCCTGCTCCCAGCGTGGATCGATGGGACCGTCTTCTCGGACAATGCGACGCGCGTCTGGAGTGCGATCGCCACGCTGCTGCTTCCGGCCGCGTTCTACGTGCTCTTCACCTGGAGCCGGGAAGCGCCCGGGGCGGATTGAATCGGCGCACGCGCAGCCACAACCGTCCGAGGTCGTAGAGGGCCCTGACCAGCACGCGCAGTGTGCCGCCGGTCGAGCTGCCGGCCGTACGCGGCAGGTGCCGGACGGGCAGCTCGGCAAACCGCGCACCCATGCGGCGGGCCTTGGCCAGCATCTCCGCACTGAGGAACGCGCCGCCCGCCTCTAGCGGCATCGCCTCGAGGTACGACCGGCGTATCAGTTTGAACGCGCAGTCGACATCCCGCACGCCGACCCCGAGCAGCGCTGACATCATCACCGCCCAGAGCTTCGCATACAGCGTGCGGTGCGCAGGATCGGCGCGCGCCGGGCGATATCCCACCACGAAATCCGCCTCACCCGCCGCCGCGACGAACGCGGGGAGTTCGGCCGGGTCGAACTGCCCATCGGCGTCCATCAGGAAGACCCACGGCAGGCGCGACGCTGCAAAGCCCGACTTGAGCGCAGCGCCATAGCCGAGATTCTGAGGATGGTGGACCGCGCGAATCGCCGCGTCGTTGCGCGCCAAACGATCCGCAAGCGGACCCGTGCCGTCCCCGCTGCCATCGTCGACGATGACAATCTCGAACGGCCGGCCCAGACTCACCAGCACGGCACGAAGATCCGCGACAGTCCGCGGAAGCGCCGCTTCCTCGTTGTACGCGGGCAGGACCGCCGAGATCCCTTCGCCTAGATCCACGATCCGAACCACATGAGCCGGGTGATCCGTTCGGTCGCCACCGGCACCGCGGACAGGACCGGGTAGAACGCCACGAACCACCCCACCGCCAGCAGCAGGAAGACCAGAATGACACCGCTCCCCACGCGGACGCGGGCGCGCGCCAGCCCGGCCGCCAGCCCCATGAAGAGGAACGGCAGCGCGGGTAGAAAGTGATAGAGGAAGAGCGCGCGGGTAATGAACGCATACTGCAGGTACGAGATGGCGAATCCCACGAGCAGAAACGTCTCGGGCATCGCCCGAGTGCGGATCGCGCGAATCGCGACGACGGCAAACGCCGGCAGGCTGGCCCACCACAGGATCGGGTTGCCGATCGCCAGGATGCCGCGGTTCACCTGTGGCACGGCCTCGTAGTACTCGTACCAGATTGGGCGGATCAGCAGCGGCCACGACCACCACTGCGACTGATAGGGATGACCCTCGGTGAGGCTGGCGTGGAACTGGTACATCGACGTCTGATGCGCCACGAAGTCACGCACGGTGTGGCCCAGCGCGAAGTAAGGGATGTAGGTCAGCAGGTAAATGGCGGCGGGCACGACAATGAAGGCCGCCGCGAGGTGACGGAGATGGCTGCGCGGCAGCCTGATCCGTCCCCAGCCGAGCAGCAGCGCCAGGGTGACGGGGACCGTCGACAGGGGCACTACCGTCGTCCACTTCGTCGCGATCGCGCACCCCGCGGCGAGGCCCGCCACATACAGCCAGCGCACCCCACGACCCGATGGCGCATCGGTTGGGTCGAGCCGGTCGCGTAGGAATTGCCAGAACGCGGCGTACGTGCCAAACAGAAACAGGGTCAGGAAGATGTCGGGCTTGGCGATCCGGCTCTCGACGAACACCAGGCCGTCGATGGCGACAAATAGAGCGCTGGTGGCCGCGATGAACCGGTTGCGGAAGAGTGTGTGCGCCAGGCCGTAGACGACCAGCACGAGCAGCGTCCCGGCGAGGGCGCTGGCGATCCGCCACCCCACCGCACGGTCTCCGGCGAGCACGATGCCCGCCGCGATGATGAGTTTCGAGAGCGGCGGATGCGTTCGCTCTTCGGTCACCTCGACGCCCGCGAGGATCTGCTCGGCGGCCTTGGCGTAATAGATCTCGTCGAAGATCATCTGCGAGGGTGTCTGGAGCCGGGGCACCCGCGCCAACGCGGCAAAGAGGACAATGCCGACCAGGAGCAGCACCGGGACCAGATCCCGGACCGGCCGCGCCCCCTGCGCGGCCACCGGCGCCTCCGGATGGAGGTCAAGCGGCAGGGCCACGTCCCTGCCTCATCCGCACCCGCAGCGCATCCAGGTGATGCCTGGCCATGCGGACCGTCTCCTCATCTGGCTCGGATCCACCATAGGCGGCCGCCTCGACCAGAGACGAGATCTCCCCCACCTCCGGGAGATCACGGGAGGCTTCGGCACGAGATCGAAACTCCTCGATCGTGTCCGCCGGCCCGCGTCGCACCCCGCGCCGGGCCAGGACAGCGCACATCTCGAGGTACACCTGGTTCAGAGCGGCGCGCGGCGTCGCAGGGGACGCCCGATGACCTGCGACCCGCCACGTGCCGACCGCTGCCGCCAGACCGGCCAGCGCGACCACGAGCATCAGGCTCGGCCTGGCGACAGACGCTGCCCCGGTGATAATCTGTCGGGCCAGCGGCGATCGAGCTTCGAGCCACTTCAGCCGCGCGGACAGGCGTACCGCCAGATCCTGAAAGACCCAACGCCGGGTGGCGGGTCCGCCGAGATCGGCGGTATCGGGGAAGCCCGGCGTCGGCTCAAACTCCACCCATCCGACGCCGGGGAAGAAGACCTCGACCCAGGCGTGCGCATCGCTGTTGCGGACTTCCAAGAGCCCGGTGACCGCGTTCAGCGTCCCGGGGCCGTATCCGGTTACCAGGCGCGAGGGGATTGCGGCTGATCGCAGCAGCACGACCATCGCGCTGGCGAACTGCTCGCAGTACCCCCGGCGCTCCTCGAAGAGGAAGTAATCGACCGCGTCGCCTGGTCGGCGCTGCGGGGGAATCGTCAGGTCGTACCGGTACGCGGTCCACAGGTGGCGGTTGATGGCGACCACACGATCGTACGTCGTGGAGTGTCCGGCCACGATCCTTTTCGCGAGCGCCCCGACGCGGTCAGGCAGCGGCGGAAGACGCAGGTACCGCTCCTTAATGAATCGCGGCGCTTCGGTGCTGACTGCGCGCAGCCGGCGGGCGTCCGGGATCAGGGCCCGCGAGATCACCGAGTAGACCATCCCGGGCTTCAGCGTGCCCGGCAGCCGGATCGACCCGTACCGGTCGAGATAGGCCTTGCCTGTCGTCAGGTAGAGCCGTTCGACGAGAGGAGCCGCGAAGATAACGTTGGGCTGCTCGGCCTCTACGTAGAATGTTTGCGTGACCCTGATTGTCCGCTCGTTGTAGCTCAGGACTTCATCCCGTCGGTGGACGATGGCGATCGGCGGGACGCCGCCGTCGAGCTCGGAGACCGCCTGGTCGGCGATCCGCCATCCGGCGCCGGTGTAGGTGTCGAACACCAGCGCGCGCCAGTTGAACTGACGGTTCGCGCGGACCCGCATCACCAGGGCGTCATCGAGCCGTCCGCGCAGCCGGAGATCTACGTGGGGGCTAAACCCAAAGTACCCCCGGGGGTTCCAGAGCGTTTGAGCCCCGCCGCCTTCGGGTCCGGCCTCGGGGTACGCGGGGTTGACGATACGGCCGGCAAACAAATCGAGCAGCACGCGCTGAGGTGAGAACGGCAGTGACGAGACGAGCACCCCCTCGAATCGAGGCGTCAACACGAAGATGGCAGCCGCGCACAACAGCACGATGGCGAGCAGATGATTCGCGGCCAGCACGATACTTGAACTCGACGCCCCCGCAGCGTCCGCACGCTCGCCGGGCGTCCGGGGGGCTGCAATGGCCTCCTGCGTCCCTTGCCACGCGTTGTGCACCAATGCCTGGACCCCGGCGAGCGCGAACGCCGCCAGATAGGCCAAGTAGGTCAAGTCCGTTGTGAAGGCCCCGGCGACCGCCATGAGGATCACCGCCGAGAGCAGGCTGAACAGCAGATCGCGACGCGCGGGAACATCAAACGAGTGCAGCGTCTGCAGCCACAGCAGCAGCACCGTCAACGGAATGCTCGTGTGGTACGGGTCGGAGACGACGTCGCGTAGGAATTGCCAGCCGACCCAAAGGCAGAGCAGGCCGAGGAGGATCTTGACCCACCAGTTGCGTCTGCCCCGCCGCCAGTACGAAAACCCAAACCCGGTGGCGACCAGTACCGGGACGATCAGCCGATACTCAAGAAAGTCATCATGCGCCGTGACCGCAAACAAGCTGACAACCACGGAAGCCAGCGTCCACAGCCGGAGCGGGACCGAGTGCTCGGGCGGACCGCTGGACAACAGCCGGCGCCATCTCACCACGCCAGCACCGTCCCGTCCGCGGTGTAGACCAGACCATCGTAGGCGCCCTGCTGCGCCGTAATGTCCTCAGCCGGCACGATCGACGTGACGTCGGCGGGCAGCGTGGGTTGGGCTACGGCGGCTACCACGATGAGACGGCGTCCAGATGTGGCCAGCGCGGGGAGCACGTCGGCAACCGGCGGTCCGCAGGGTATGACACCGGCCAGCCAGTCCATCGCCGCCTCCCATCCGCGGCGCTCCACGAGCCCCTCTTCCCATCCGGCCACGATCACATCCGTGCGGTGGTCGCGGGCGAGGCGGAGCACCGACGCGGCGGCGCGCACCGCCGCGTCGAGGCGGTCAGGAGACTGCCGCCGATCGAGATCGATGACGATGGTCGTGGCGACCGCCCGCGTCGACTCGAACTGGCGCACCACCAGGGCGCCCCGGCGTGCCGAGGATCGCCAGTGAATCCGCGCCAGACTGTCTCCACGCTGGTACTCGCGCACACCGTAGAGGTCGTCAGGCTGTCGCGTGCGATCGCCCGAGGGCCGTTCCCCCAGCGACGGGGCAAGCTGCGCGATGACCTGCGGCGCGACCGGACGAACCTGCGGCCAGACGGCAATCCGGTCTGGCGCCTCGATCCGGCGGCGGGCGACGAACAGGCCGACCGTGCCTCTGGACGATACGTCAGCAGGACCGATCGTGAACTGACCCCGCCGCCACGGCACGACCGTCAGGGTCGTGGTCGCCGGGACACCCGGGGCGACCGCCGCGACCAGCGCCCTGGCGCGCGCGCCGATCCATCCATCCTCGACTGAAAGGAATCGCCCGCTGTGCGCGGCAGAGAGCGTAATCTCAATGGGCACGGGAGCGCCCTCAGTTCCTCGGACCGGCGCGCGGCGGGTGGCCACCATGCGGCGAAGCGGCAGGAACGACGTCGCCGCGCCGACGACCAGCAGCGACACAAGGAGCGCGTCAAGAACGAACAGCAGGCCGGATGCAAGGTTGGTCGCCAGCAGAAAGATGGCGCCGGCGAGCAGCAGGAGGGTGGTGCCCTCACGCGTCGGCACGGACTGCCTCAAGGACCGGAACGGGCGCGTGGGCAAGGATCTCGGCGATCACGGCGTCGGCCACCACCGCCGTTCCGGGCTGCGGCCGTACAATCAACCGGTGAGCCATCGTCGGAATGCAGAGCGCCTTCACGTCGTCAGGGGTCACAAACCCGCGACCACGAAGCGTCGCGCGCGCCTGCGCCGCCCGCAGGAGCGCCAGGCCGCCGCGCGGGCTGCACCCGAGTGCGATGGCGGGATGGGACCGCGTGGCGGTGGTGAGGCCGAGCACGTACTCCCTGATCGCCGGACTGACGAAGACACCCGAGGCGGCGTCCTGTAGGCCGAGCAGATCTCCCGGGGCCAGCACCGGCGTCACCGTCTCGATCGGATGATGGCCGATGTGACCAGACAGCATCGCCCGTTCGGCCTCCGCCGGTGGATAACCCAGCGAGGTCGACATCGCAAAGCGGTCGAGCTGTCCCTCGGGAAGCGGATACGTGCCGTGGTGCTCGGTGGGATTGAGCGTGGCGATGAGAAAGAATGGATGTGGCAGGCGGCGCGCTTGACCGTCCACCGTCACCTGCCATTCATCCATCGGTTCTAGGAACGACGACTGGGTCCGCGGCGTGGTCCGATTGAGCTCATCGACCAGCACCACGTTCGCAAAGATCGGACCCGGCACGAACCGGGTCTTGTACGTGCGAGGGTCGATGATTGAGGTGCCGAGCACATCGGAGGGCAGCAAGTCCGGCGTGCACTGAATGCGCGTGAACTCTCCGCCGATCGATCGTGCCAGCGCCCGGGCCAGCATCGTCTTGCCCACGCCGGGCACGTCGCGCAGCAGCACATGTCCGCGGGACAGGAGCGCCACCAGGACGAGGTCGATGACCTCTTCCTTCCCGAGAATCACGCGACTGATGCTCTGACGCAGGCGGACGATCTGATCAGCGACCGCGACGCTCATGGAGCACGTCCTTCACGGAACGGGTGTCGGCGCATGGGGCACAATAGCGTCTCTCGCTCACGCCAGGTCCAAATATTGTGCATGACGTAGTTCAGCATCCCGCCGACTCCAATGCCGACCAGATTGGCAAGCATCGGGATCAACCCCAGGTGCGCCAAACCCCACAGCAAGGCGAGATAGACCACATAGCCGGCCCAGGTGGCAACATAATACTTGCCCAGGCGGTGGACAAAGACAGACACGCCGCCCTCGCGCCGATCGGCCCAGGTGAAGGCGTTGTTGAACAGGAAGTTCGTACAGGTCGAGGCCAGCCCGGCGACAACGCCCGCCTGCAGGTAGTGAACACGCGCGCTGTTGGTGAGCAGCCAGAACACCACCACGTTGACCACGACGCCGCTGGCGCCCACCATCAGGAACTTCCATAGACGCGCATCGGTGGGCGATGTCGCGGCAAGAGCCGCAATCTGCCGCAGCAGATGGAGGCCCTGGCGGACCGTCGCTTTTGTGCGCCCGGCGCGGCGCTCCACAAATACATACGGGACTTCGGCGACACGCTGATACCGACCGCGGACCAGGATTTCCAGAAGGATTTTGAACCCCATCGGGCGCAGCGCGACGCCGTCGATGACGGTCCGGCGGACGACGAAGCAGCCGGACAGGGGATCGCTGCTCCGGCGGGCAGCGCGCAGCATCACCCAGGCGAGCATGCGGGTGCCCTGGGAAACCGCACGCCGCCACAGAGTCAGTCCCGGCCGGCCCGCGCCCGGCAGGTAGCGTGACGCGACCACGATGTCGGCCTGCGACTCATTGAGCCGACGAACGAGCACCGGCAGCAGTTCGGGAGGGTGCTGCAGATCGGCATCGAGCACTGCGATGGTCTCACCGGCGCTGAGTCCGAACCCGGTAATGACGGCGGCAGCCAGGCCATCCCCGCGATCGCGGTGATACACCCTGACGCGGGCGTCTTCTCGGGCGATCCCGGCCAGGAGCGTATCCGTACCATCGGTGCTGTCGTCTACAAAGAAGAGTTCGTAGTCTAGATCCGCGAGCGCAGTCCGAAGGGCCTGCAAGAGACGTGGGACGCTGTCACGCTCGTTGCGCGTGGGAATGACAATCGAGACACGCCGGCTCGCCACGGTCACCGCGCGATGACGGTGAATCCGACCCGTTCTGCGGCGACCGCCAGCCGCCGATCGTAGCAGATAAACGGACGGTTTCTGGGACGCTCTCGGCACCACACCACGGCCGCCGCGAGTTGGAAGGCATCGGCGGCCCGGACATCATGCTGCGTCGGCATCCCTTCGGCGAGATCCCGAAGCGCCTCCGTCGGCAGCACTTCGGCCCAGGCGCGGCGTAGGACGGCGAGCCGCGCCTGCGCCTGCCCACGTCCCTGAGCCGTCATCAGGCCCTGTCGCATCAGGCGCGTGAGTGCTCCCGCCACCTCCACCGGGGTTCCCCACCAGACCACGAGCCGGCTGTGCTGACGGACCAGGCGACGGAGCACCCCGGCCGCGGGTTGATCCACGCACAAGGGCACGACCGCGCTCGCATCCCAGAAGGCCGGTTCAGTCGCCATCGCGGCCTGCAGACACCGCGGTCACCACCTGCTTCAGGGGGACTCTTGGCGCGGGCATGGACCAGAAAGATTCCGGCAGGGGTCCCTCAGGTAATCGAAGCTGGCCTGAGGCCGCCAGCTCCAGGTCGTTGGCGTCAGAATAGCTCGCCGGAAAGAGCGGCACGATCTTCGCGATCGGCAGCTTCCGATCCCGGATGAGCAACTCCTCACCCTCGCGCACCTGCCTCAGGTAGCGACTCAGGTGGTTCTTCAGTGTCGCGATATTGACAGTTCGCACCGCGGGCAACCTCCAATGTGGCTATTATAGCCTTTTGGTCAACAGGGGTCTCAGGTAAATCTCGAGGAACCGGGCAGTGACCTCTACCCGTGCAAGCGCGGACGTGGGAGCGGCTTCAACATGAGATGCAGGTAGCCGGCGATCGTGCGACCGGTCGGCATCTTACTCGCGCCGATCTTGCGATCATAGCGCAGGTCCAGCGGAATTTCGACGATCCGGGGCTGGAACGCGGCAAGCTTCACGAGCAACTCGGTCATCACCACGAACCCGGAGGACTCGATCAGGCGCTCACCATGGATCGCGAGAGCCCGCTGCAGCAGCCCGGCACGGTAGGCGCGGTAGCCGCACGAGTAATCCCGCACACCCGGCAGACCAAAGCGCAAACGCAGCAGCCAGCCGACGCCCGCGCTGAGCAGAGCGCGGTGCCGTGGAACGCCGGCCTGCCTGGCGCCCCGCAGGTAGCGGGAGGCGACCACGACATCGGCCCCCTGCTGCAAGGCTCCAACCATGGCCGGGATCTGGCTCGGAGTATGGGTGTTGTCCGCGTCCATCGTCACGATGGCGTCGTCGGGCGCGGCATGCTGGCAGGCGTGCGTCAGACCCGTGCGGATGGCGGCGGCCAGGCCCCGGTTCTCGGGATGCTCGATGAGGGTCAGGGCGATCTGACCTGCAAACGCGCGAGCGACTGAACCTGTACCGTC
The DNA here is from genome assembly GCA_052387355.1 of Armatimonadota bacterium. GTDB lineage: Bacteria > Sysuimicrobiota > Sysuimicrobiia > Sysuimicrobiales > Humicultoraceae > JBQTJG01. Next base: position 10,903 of record JBQTJG010000149.1, read on the forward strand.
GGTGCTCCCGTCATCCACCACGACCGTGCGCCAGTCCAGGCCGCGGCCCGCGAATCTTATGGCCTCCAGAAGCTCTGGGAGGCCGGCAGCCTCGTTGAAGGCCGGGAGAACGATCCACACCGCCGGAGCGCCGCTCATGGCGACGGGACGCGTTCGAGCAGGATCAGGCGCGCCAAGTTGATGGCTTCCTGGCGGGTCACCTCGAACGAGTTCGCCTTCAGCGCTCCAATCAGCGTCTCAACCGCCGCCGGGAAGGGTGGTACCGTCAGGATCCACACGCGCGGATGTTCCTTCATCACAGAGACGACCGCGTTCGTTCGGCGGCCGCCGTCGCCGATCACGTCCGCACCGGCCGGCGTGAGCGCCAGACGACGCTGCGGCCCCCGATAGTAGTAGTTTACCGGAATGCGGGAGAACCCCGGCAAGAACACGATCGCATCGTCTGGTCGGGCCTGGGCTGCAAGCGTCGCGGAGACGTAACGCCAGTCGAACGCGTCCAACCGGGGC
>JBQTJG010000150.1:0-2941 GCA_052387355.1 Armatimonadota bacterium
CTGACCGCCGCGACGCTCTGCGGGGTGGCCTAATCCGAGGGAGGAGGAGTCACGTCCCATGGACGACAGGATGCGCGAACGGATCGTGTCGAGCATCGCCCGGCAAGAGGTGATCGACCTGGAATGCAGCCTGGTGGCCATCCCGAGCTATACCACCGAGGAAACCGAGCTGGCCAAGTTCATCGGGGGTCAGATGAACGCCTTTGGTCTCGATGCGACACTGCAGGAGGTCCCGCTGGCCGAGGGCGTCAGCCATAACGTCATCGGGCGCCTGCGGGGAAGCGGCGGCGGGCCATCCATGCTACTGTTCGGCCACATGGACCACGGGCCGATCATGGGCCGCAAGTTCCAGAGCTTCGAAGGGTGGAAGCGCGACCCGTTCAAGCCCTCGATCGAAGGGGAGTGGATCTACGGCAAGGGCTGCCAGGACGAGAAAGGCGGGCTCTGCGGCCTGATCACTGCGGCCAAGGCTATGGTCCGCGCAGGCTTCAAGCCCAAGGGCGACATCTACTTCTGCCCTGTGCAGGGGCACAAGCGGCTCAGCAGCGGCATCCTCTATTTGTTGAAGTCCGGGTTGCGCACCGCGTACGCGGTCAACACCGAGAACTCAGGCCTGGGCATCGTGCCGCTGTGGGTCGGGCGGTCTGAGGGAACCGTGCACGTCCGGGCCGCCCATGCCTCCGAACTACACTTCCATCCCAAAGAGCAGCTCCCGGAGTTGCGGCCCCGCAAGACCGCGTTTGAGTACCTCACGCGCTTCCTCCAGGCCCTGGGCCCCGAGATGATTCCGCCTGGTCCGGACACATGGCTGACGTTTACACGAAAGCCTGGGCTGGAAGACTACCCGCAGCACCGGGTCGAGACCATCACCTTCCGCGGCCTGGACCATTTGGAGTTCAATTTCCAGCTCCGCCTCGTACCCGGACAGAATGATGAGACGATCCGCGCCGATCTGCAGCGTCTGGTGAAGAAGCTCCAGGCCGAAGACCCGCACTTCCGCGCGGAGGTCGTCTGGCCGTTCCAACCTACCCGGCCGGCAGGCAATACGCCTTTCGACTCCCCGCTGGTCGAGGCATTCGCGGCTGCCCAAACGCACGTGACCGGCCGCCCTGCCGATGTGAGCGCGAAGGGCCGACTGGGAGCAGCCGCCGATGGGTCGCTGGTCTTTGGAGCGGGAATCCCGACCATCCTCTACGGACCTGGTGGCGGAATGACCGACCTCGAGCATGCACGTGCGGTCTGGAACAAGCAGGTGGAACCCGATGAGCGCATCCGGATCGACGACATCGTGGTGGCGGCCACGGTCTTTGCGCTGGCCACGGCCGAGCTCTGTGGATAGGAGGGATGGAGCCGTGATGCAACTCGACGCCGCACTCGCTGGCCGCCTGCGGGAATGCGTCAGGCCCGAGGAAGTCATCGCGCTGACCGCCGACCTCATCCGCATCCCAAGCCACCGGTGGGAAGAGGCAGAAGTCGCAGCGTACGTGACCGGTTTCATGCGAGGGATGGGACTCGACGTCACGGTCCAGAAGGTCGAGGAAGGAGAGGTCCGCTCCAAGCAGGCCGTTGGATACCTGCGGGGAGGGGGTCGGGGGCCCTCCCTCCTCTTCTGCGGCCACCTGGACACCAGCACCTCGCCCCCGTCGCGTGCGCCCTATCGGCCCGACCTCTGGACCCACGACCCGTTCAGCGGTGACGTGGTAGATGGCTGGATCTACGGCCTGGGCGCGGTCAACATGAAGGGCGGTGTCGCTGCCATGCTCGCCGCTGTGCAGGCCCTGGTGCGGGCGGGGCTTCGACCCGATGGCGACATTGTCGTCGCAGCGGTCATGGGCGAAACAGCCGGCGGCCTGGGCGTGGAATACTTGTTGGCCAGCGGTGTGCGCGCGGACCAGGCCGTGGTCACCGAGTGTACCGACATGGACGTGGTCACGGTAGCCGTGTCGGCGTGCCGCGGCCACATCCAGGTGGAGGGCGAGTCAGCCCATCACCTGCCCCACAGGAGCGCCGCCCAGGTGGGCGCTGAGCTCATCGCAGCCTTCGGGCCTCCCTTTGCGCCCATCCCGCCCGATGGCTGGCTCCCCCACACCCCGCATCCCGATCTGCCAGGGTATCCCCGCTTTGGAATCAAGGAAATCCATACCCACGGCGGCGACTTTTGCCGCCTGACCTTCGACTGCCGCATCATTCCCGGCGTGACCGCTGCCGATGTGCAGCGAAGCCTGGAGGCCTTCCTGCAGAGACGAGGCATTAGGGGACGCGTGGAGATGCCTCCACATCCTCATGTGCGAAACCGTCCGACGGCCGAAGGAATCTCGCGGGACCATCCGCTGGTGCAGACCATCGCTCGGTGGCACGCGACGGAGTTGGGTCGCCCGGCCGCGATCGGCTCCGGCAAGCGCCTCGGCGGGGCATCCGACGCCGCCAACCTGCTGGCGGCCGGGATTCCCACCGTCACCTATGGGCCGGGCGGCATCGACGTGTGGCCTATGGTCGATGAACGCAGCCGCACAGCCGACATCGTGGCTGCGGCACGTGTACTCGCCCTGACGGCCGCGGAGGTGACGAGCGCCTGATGACGTGACGGAGCGCGGTCCAGGCGAAAGCGCTGGCGTTATTTGTTCGGCCGCGCCAGCTGCGCCCTCCCCTGGAGCGTGTGCGGGAGAATTGAGAAGCCGTAATCCGGCGAATCGTGATGCGAACACACTCTGGGCGCCTGGAGATCCGACAGCCAGCCAGTACCCTGGCCCTCCTCCTGGAAGCGGCTGCGCGGTGCGGGGTGTCCATGGGTCGCTTGTCCGCGCAGCTATCGACGAGCTCCTGCGCATTCGCCCACTCTTGAGGATCAACTGAAACCCAGTGCTACGAGAACCTTCGGCAGCTGACGAACTAGGCAACCCGATCATGACGGGCAAGATCGCGCTGGCCCACCTCAACGAAT
>JBQTJG010000151.1:0-17431 GCA_052387355.1 Armatimonadota bacterium
CTCAGGGATCGCGCGGAAGCGGTCGAGCGATGCCAGGTAGTGCCGGTTCAGCACGCCGCGCATGACGAGGTTGGCGAGGGCGTAGAGTCCCCGCGTGTGCAGCCACCCGGCAAGGCGGGGGGCATTCTGGGCGGTCAGCAGTCCCGCGCCCCCCAGGATGAAGTGCGCGGCACGCTGCATGGGCGTGTCCTGGATGAGCCAGCGGGTCTGCCGGCCCGGGTGCTTGCGGAGGAGATAGAGCGCGGTCCGTGCCCGTTCCTCCTCTTTCACAAGATAGCGATTGAGAGCATCGGGCGCAGGCAGAGGCTGCACGTGGAAGGCGATCGCGTCGGGATCGAAGACGCGCGTGATCCCCCGGGCGGCCATCCGAAGGCCCAGGTCGAAGTCCTCCCAGCCGTACACCCGAAAGCCTTCATCGAACATCCCCACCTCGATCAGCAGCTTCCGGGGAATCGAGGCGTTTGCGGTGTCGAGATAGGCGGGGGACAGTCGCGTCGATGGATCACGCTCTGGGAGCTCGGCCGTCGGGATGAGCACGACCGGCCCCCGACCAATGACGGGACGACCGGCCGCGCCGTGGAGCTCGAGGTGGCGCTGCAGAAAATCGCGCCGCACCAGGACGTCGCTGTCGATGAAAATGATGAGCGGCGCCTCGGCGACATGTATGCCTGCATTCCGCGCGGCGCTCCGTCCGCGATTGCTCTCGAGTCTGGCGCTGCGGACGCGCACCCGGCCCGCAGCCGCTGCGGCGACGACCGTGGGAGTCTCGTCGGTCGACCCGTCGTCGGCTACGACGATCTCGTAGGCGAGCGGCGCAAGCGTTTGGTCGAGCACGCGGGCCAGCGCCGAGCGCAGCACCGCCGCGTCGTTGTACGCCGGGATGACTACGCTGAGTTGTGGGGTTGCGGCCCGCATCATCTATGATGAGGGACCCGCGGGCAAGGCCGTACGCTCGAGGGGCGGCGCGTCGAGCCACTGCAGGCGCTGCAGTCGTGCGTAGGTTCCTTCACGCGCTAGCAGTTCGTCACGCCGTCCCTCCTCGACCACCCGGCCGTCGTCGAGAACCACGATGCGATCGGCGCCGCGGATGGTGGAGAGCCGGTGGGCGATAATAAAGGTCGTGCGGCCGCGCGTAATGCGGTCGATCGCCTCCTGGATCAGGACCTCGGACTCGCTGTCCAGCGCCGAGGTGGCTTCATCGAAGATCAACAGACGCGGATCGTTGAGCAGCGCGCGGGCGATCGCCAGCCGCTGCCGCTGCCCGCCGGACAACTGCAGGCCATCATCGCCGAGCAGCGTGCCATACCCCTGACTGAGCGCGACAACGAACTCGTGCGCGTTGGCGGTCTTTGCCGCCTCCACGACCTCCTCAAGAGAGGCGTCGGGTCGCGCGTACGCGATATTCTCACGGATTGTGCCGCGGAACAACACCGTCTCCTGCGGCACCAGACCGATCTGCCGCCGGAGTGAACGAAGTGTGACGCGGCGCAGGTCCCGGCCATCGATCTCAACCCGCCCGCTCGTCGGATCGTAGAACCTGGCGATCAGATTCACCAGGGTCGTCTTTCCCGCACCGCTCAGACCCACGAGGGCCACGCGCTCGCCGGGCGCGACGTCGAGGGTGAGGTCTTGAAGCGCCCAGTGGCCCGGCGTATACGCGAACGAGACATTCTCGAACCTGACATGGCCGTGGATGGGCGGGAGCGAGGGGGCGCCGGGACTCTCGGGGAGGCTCGCCGAGTCGTCGAGCAGCGCGCGAATACGACCGAACGCGCCCAGGGCCTGGCGCAGCCCGGCGTAGTGCCGTGTAAGTCCGACGGCGGGCTCCACGGCCAGCGCGATGTAGCCGAGGAAGGCCACAAGCGAGCCCGCGGTGAGCTGGCCTGCCGTCACGCGCTGCCCTCCGATCCACAGGACGAGTACGATGCCGAGCGCCGTCAGGAAACTCACCACCGGCACCTGCACGGCGGTGATGCGCGCGATACGGAGGTTGGCGCCGACGGTCTGCTCGTTCTCCCGGTGGAACCGCCCGATCTCACGCTCCTCTCGCGCGAAGGCCCGGATGACGCGGGCGCCAGTGAAGGCTTCCCGGATGAGGCCGGCGAGTCCGGCCACATGCTCCTGCGCCAGGACCGCCGTGCCCTGGATCTCCCGGCCGAAATTGCGCGCCAAGCTGCCCACCATGGGAATGACCAGAGCGATCACGAGCGCGAGCTGCCAATCGATCCAGACAAGCATCCCCACGATGCCCACGAGCATCAGCGCCGTCGAGATCGCGTCGATCGACCCCGCCAGCAATTGATTCTGGACTACCTGAGTGTCCTGCAGGCTGCGGGAGATCGCATCTCCGCTCTGCCACACCGCGAACCGATCGAGCGACCACCGCTGAACGCGCGCAAAGAGATCCTGGCGCAGATCCGCAATGACGCGATGACTGAGATAGAACGTCAGATAGATCTGGACGAACAGCGCCAGGCTGCGAAAACCGAAGAGCAGAAGCACAACCACCGCCGCACGGTTCAGGATCGCGAATGACCGCGTAGCGATCAGTTGATCGATCAGCACGCCGGCGTATTGCGGCACCGCCAGGTTGGTGGCGGTGACCACGAGCATGGAGAGGAGCGCGCCTGCCAGATAGAGACGGTACCGCCCGACATAGGCGGCCAGTCGTCCCAGGTCGCTCATGCGCGAGCTCCCGCCAGGCCCATGGCGTCCAGGATGCGGCGGCAGGCGCCGGTCTCGACAGGAATCGCCGTCAACGCCTCGGCCAGGGCCGCCCGGGCCCGGTCATCGCGGATGATCCTGGCGCTCTCCGCGGCAACCTGCTCCGGCGTGACGCGCCCGACCAACTCCGGCATGATCCGCCGTCCGGCACGCATGTTCGGCAGCGCGACGTAGGGCCGGCGCCTGACGTACTGCCTCGCCAGAAACTGCCGGAGGGCCGGGCCGGCGTAAGGCACCCGCAGGATCCATTCTATCAGCCCTTCAGCCGGGACTCTTGGTGTAAGGCTGAACGGCATCACGACCATGCTCGGAATACGCATGATGGCGAGTTCGATCGTATTGGTCCCGGGAATCGTCAAAACGAGGTCCGAGCCGACGACCTTCGGCCAGCCGCCATATTCCACGTCGACGCCCGCGGCCTCAATGGCCCGCCGGTGCTGCGCCACCACCGCCTCGTGCACCGAGGGTGAGACGAATTGGGAGATGACCGCCTGCAACCTGGCCGCGGGAAGTTCCGCCCGAAGAGCCACGGCCGTCCGGACCCAGAAGGGAAAGACCGCGCTGAAGATCGTATCCCGGCTGCCGGCGAGAAACGTGATGCGAGGATGGACGCCGTTCCCATTCGGGTATCCGGCGCTCCTCTCGTGCATGAAGACCGCGTCGTATCGCGGGTCCCCCGTGACGATGACCTTGTCCGCCGGCACCCGGCGCGCGAGCACGCGCGCGCGCAACTCCTCGGTCGGGACAAAGATCCGCTCAAAAGATCGGTGGATGGGCGCAATGTGCGCCCGCTCCACGAACGCGAAGGCTCGCCCGCGCCACCGGCGGGCCAACCGCTGCGTATACCAGAAAGAGCCTCCTACGTGGAGGATCACGGGCGGCGCCGAGGGCGCCCACCCTGGCAGTCCCAGCCCCAGGCGGAAGGTCTTCCGAGGATCGAGGATCGTATCGAACACCCCCGCCGACGCGGCTGCAGTCATCTCCTGGCCGCTCGCGAACTGACAGGGCGGCAGGCAGAGCCCGATCTCGATGGGGTGACCCTGGTCTCGCGCGCGCAGGCGCGCCTCGGTGCCCACGGGCACGGCCCATCCTGCCACTTCGCCCGGACCATTGCCGACAATCACCAGGGAGGGAATCCGCGTCATGTCTCGCAAGACATTCTATTTTAATCTACGGGGTCGTGCACTACCTGCACCAGCAGTGGAAGGGGCGCTGGTCAACCTCCCGACGGGCCGCTCAACCGGCTGCGGCCGGTCACGCACTGCGTCGACAGGGCACAGGAATCCAAACGGCTCGCGCCCGGCCCTGAACTGATGAGGCACATCCGGCGGAATAAAGACGAAGTCCATGGGCCCGACCCGGTGCACGGCGTCGGCAACGCGCACATGTCCGCGCCCGCGGATCACCAGGACAGCGTGGGCATGCCGGTGCCGCTCGAACGACGAATATCCCCGGGGCGCGATTTCAAAGTAGCGCAACTGGAACGCTGTCGGCTCGCCCCGGGACCCGACCAGCACGAATCGCTCGACGTCCTTCCAGAACAGAGACCCGTTGGATGTCGCCTTGTAGGGAATCGACGGGATCCCGGCCCACCGGAAGCGAGCCTGGTCAAACCGCGCAACGACAGGCCGGTCGACCCGCCCCCGCCGCTTCGCCGGCGCAGGTCCCTTCTGCGTCCGTAACCGGCGCGTCACGGCCTGACCACGACCTTGAGCGCCGGGCCGGTGGCCCGGATGAGATCGTATCCGGCACGCGCCTCGACCAGCGGCAACCGGTGAGTGATCAGCGGGCCAACCGGGAGACCGTGCTGGAGCAGGCGCAGCGCCTCGCGCGTGTCGTCCGGCCCGGCCGAATAGCTCGGCAGGATCGTGATCTCTCTGAAAAAGAGATCGTGCACCCGCAGGTGCCACGCCTGGTCAGGCGGTGTCGGCGTGAAGACTACGAGCGTCCCGCCCGGCGCGAGACTCTGAAGTCCGGACTCGAGGGCCTCGATGGACCCCGGGCCGACGACGGCGACGTCAGCGCCCTCGCCGCCGGTGGCCTCGCGCACCGCATCGGCCAGCGTCCGTTGCGAGACATCCACAATCAGATCAGCGTGGCCGGCTGTTGCGGCCAGACGCGCCGGGACGCGGTCCGCTGCGATGATGAGCGAGGCGTGGCGCTGCGCCCGCAGCACCATCAGATGCAGCAGTCCCATGACGCCCGCGCCGATGACGAGGACCCGATCGTCGCGACGAATGCGGGCGCGGCGCACGGCTTTGAGCACGCAGGCGAGTGGCTCGATAAAAGTCGCGGTTTCATCGGAAAGGTCCGGCGGGAGTCGCAGCGCATCCGCGACGACCGCGGGCGCTTGCGCAAGCGCGTAGGTCGCCAACCCTCCCGGAACCAGACGCCGCGAACGCCATGTCGCGCAGTGGACGTATTCACCCCTGCGACAGGTACGGCAGGTCAGGCAGGGCGCGTGGTGGTGCACGAACACACGCTCGCCCGGACGAAAGTCTGCGCCGCTCCCGGCTTCGACGACCTCGCCCACCGCCTCGTGTCCGAGCGGGACCGGCGCCTTTCTGGCCATGTACCAGTCCATCACCTCGCCGGGGCAGAGTCCACACGCGGTGATACGGAGCAGCAGCTCGCCGGGCCCAGGAGCTGCAATCGGGACCTCTTCCAGCCGCAGGTCGCCTTGCGCGCGAAAGATCAGCGCCTGGGCGGTGAGCGGTCCGACTAGCGCCATGTGTCGCCGTCAGGCAGCACAGCGTACTTGAGACCCGTGCCACGGTCGAGATCGTCGAACACTTCGCGGATGCCGTCGAGCGAACGCGATTCGGTAATGAGGTGCGCGGGCCGGATCTCACCCGTTGCAAGGAGCCGCAGGGCCTCGTGGACGTCGGGGGTCCTGTAATGGAAGGTGCTGATCAGGTCGACTTCATCGTAGTGCAGGCGCGTCGCGTCGAACGCCGGCTCGCTGGCCCCTGGAAGACCGCCAAACAGCAGGACGCGACCTCCCGGCGCAACCCACGCCGGCGCTGCACGCCAGACGGCCACCGAACCGGTGCACTCGATGACGACGTCGGGGCCGCCGCCCGTGAGCGCCCTGAGCGTCTTTTCCGGATCAGTCTCTGTCACGTCGACAACGTGCCGCGCACCTGCCCGACCGGCGAGAGCCAGACCCGCCGCTCGCCGGCCCACCGCAATCACCTCGAGGCCGCGGCGGCGCGCCTCGTATATCTGCAGCAGGCCGATAGGCCCCAACCCCACCACGGCCACCACACCCCGGTCGATGGCGCCGAGCCTGGCCCACCCGTGTACGACGCACGCCAGCGGCTCGAGGAAGGCTGCTTCCAGGTACGACAGATTGGCGGGCTTGGGAAATAGATGCCGGCGGACGAGGCGTGGCGGCAGACGCAGATAGTCACCATAGGCGCCGAGGGCGATTTCGTCGAACAGGGTCTCGCAATGGTTGTGGCGACCGCGCAGACAGGCGGCGCACCGACCGCATCCAGCCGTGGGAACGAACGTCACCGGCTGGCCGACGTTGAATCCTTCGACGCCATCCCCGACGCTGGCGACGTCTCCGGCGGCCTCGTGCCCGAACGGGCCAAACGCCAGCCTGGGATGACCGCGCCGGTAGGTCTTGAGATCCGTCCCACAGGTCAGCGCGGCGCGAATGCGAACGACCACTGCGCCTGGGCCGGGCGAGGGAACAGGTGTCTCCACCAGGTCCAGCGCGCGCGGTCCGCGCAGAATCGCCTGTCGCATCGCTGTTATGGCTCCAGGCGCGCTACCGTCGGCCGTCGCCGCCTTCCGTTGGGAACTGCCGGTTCGTCCACGCGACGATCCCGCCGGCCAGGTTGACGGCTTTTGCGTACCCGACCTTCCGGAGGGAGTCAACGACCTTCGCGCTCCGCGCGCCGACAGCGCAATGGACGATCACTGTCCTGTTGGGGTCGATCTCCGAGGTCCGCGCGGTCACCTCGCCCATCGGGATCAACGTGGCGCCGGGAATGTGGGAGATCGCCCACTCCCAAGGCTCGCGCACATCGATCAATTGCGCCCCGGCATCACACAGCCGCCTGGCTTCATCCGCCTCCACTTCCGGAACGCCACCCGATTCGACAGCCGCCGAGCCTGCCGGCGCGTGTGTGCGGCCGGGCAGCCCGCAAAACTCTTCGTAGTCGATGAGCGCCGTGATGGTCGGATGATCGCCGCAGACCGGACAGGCCGGATTCCGATTCCACCGGACCGTCCGGAACTCTCCTGCCAGCACGTCGACGAGCAGCAACCGGTTGGCGAGCGTGTCGCCGCCACCGAGCAGAATCTTCACCGCTTCGACCGCCTGCAGCGATCCCATGAACCCCGCCACCGCGCCGATGACGCCGCCTTCCGCGCACGAGGGCACCACGCCGGGCGGCGGCGGCGTGGGGAACAGACACCGGTAACAGCCGCGCCCGGGAAGGAACGTGGTCGCCTGGCCTTCCCACTTCAGGATACTGGCGTCGACCATCGGCTTGTCCAGCAGCACGCAGGCATCGTTGACGAGATAGCGGGTGGGAAAGTTGTCACTGCCGTTGACGACCACGTCATACTGACCGACGATCTCAATCGCGTTCTCGGAGGTCAGCGTGGTCTGATAGGGGACAATGGTCACATCAGGGTTGACGTCCTCAAGCGTGCGGCGTGCCGACTGTGTCTTCGGCCGTCCGACATCGTGCGTGAAATGGACAATCTGCCGGTGCAGGTTCGACAGCTCGACTCGATCGCCGTCGACGATGCCCAGCGTGCCGACTCCGGCCGCCGTCAGGTACAAGGACGAGGGCGACCCCAGCCCGCCGGCGCCGATGACCAGCGCCTTGCTGTTCAGGAGCCGGCGCTGGCCGTCAACCCCGATCTCGTCGAGGATGACCTGCCGGGAATAACGAGTAAGCTGCTCCTTGCTCAAGAGCGGCGCGGTGCGCCTCGTATCAACAGCCATGCCGATCCCCCTGTCGAGTTCGATCTATCGAGTACGACGGACGAACATGAAACCGCATTCCTAACAGTGACACGGGGTCATACAAGTGTCAATAAACGGGCAGAATGTTATAATGAAGCGATTTTTCGCCGCGGTTGCACCCCGCACGGAACCTGGAGGCTGGGCATGCACCAAGTCCATGACGTGGCAATCATTGGCGGCGGGCCCACCGGGCTGTTCGCAGCGTACTATGCCGGCTTTCGTGGACTCAGCGTCAAGATCCTTGACAGCCAGCCTGACCTGGGGGGCCAGATCACGGCGCTCTATCCTGACAAGTACATCTACGACGTCGCAGGGTTCCCAAAGATCCTGGGCAAGGACCTGGTGAACAACCTGATCGAGCAGGCGATGCAGTACCATCCCGCAGTGTTCCTCAACGAGGAGATCCGATCGTTCGAGCATCTGCCTGATCACATGATGACGCTCGGCGGCACGAGCGGCGTGCATGTCACAAAGGTAACGCTGGTGACCGCCGGGATCGGCGCGTTCTCACCCAAGACGTACAAGCGGCCGGAGTTCGACCGGTACATCGATCGGGGGCTGCACTACGCAGTCCGGAGTAAGGAGGACTTCCGCGATAGAACGGTCCTGGTGATCGGCGGTGGGGACAGCGCGCTGGACTGGGCGCTGAACCTGGTCCCGTTCGCCAGCGGGATCACGCTGATCCACCGTCGCGACGGCTTCCGAGCGCACGCCGACAGTGTCAAGAAACTGTTCGACTCACCCATCACCGTGAAGGTCTTCTACGAGCTGCGGGCGCTGCGCGGCGAGCCCAACGTGGCCGAGGCGATCGTCGTCAACAACAAGACGGGAGAAGAGGAAGTCCTGCAGGTCGATGCGGTGCTCGCGTTTCTCGGATTGATCAGCAACCTGGGGGCGATCGCCACCTGGGACCTCGTCCTCGATGGCGACTCGATCGTCGCCAACAGCAAGATGGAGACCAACCTGCCGGGCGTCTATGCCGCCGGCGACATCGTGACGTTCCCAGGCAAGCTCAAGCTGATCGCCACCGGCTTCGGCGAAGCGGCGACGGCAGTCAACAACGCAGCGCGCTACATCAACCCCGAGGCGTCGATCTTCCCAGGACACTCGTCGTCGATCATGGAGAAGAAAGAGAAGAAGGAAGTCGCCGGCAAGTCGCGCTAGCCGCCGGCGACGGGGGCAAAGCTTGCCTGGATCAGCCGGTCGTCGGCGCCGGCCCGTCGCTGCAAACTGGCATAGATCGCCAGCCGCCGCCTCACGTACCGCCAGCCCAGCCCGGCAGCGAAGGACGGGAGCGCCTGTCCTGCGTGTCTGGACGAATACTCGCGTCTCAGCTCGTCTTGAAATGGCAGCACGATCCCAAGGAGTCGATCGAGCCGGCCGTGACTGCGCGTCACTGGGTACTTCGACTGCAGCCGGTATGACTCGATGATCGCCTCCGTCAGCGTGATCTCCCTGGGAGACAACTCCGCTCTCCACCGGCCGATCGGACGCGGATCGAAGGGTTTGAGACGCCCCCTCAGGTCGGGCGCCGTGGAATTGCCTCCCCAGACTTCGCCAGCGATCGACGGGGTGAGCAGCATGTCGTGCCACGGGAGGCCGAGCCACGCCGCGACCTCTCGCACGATCCGTTCCCCGAGGAACACCAGGTCCTCGTAGAACAGGATCCGATATTGCCCGTCGAATCGGGCCACGTTCTCGCATGCGCCATCCAGGCTGGCGAGGAGCGAATCGTTGACGAAGGCGGCGGGATGATACTGGGGTCTGGTGTACTGGGAGCTCGTGCGATCTCGAACCCGCCGCTTCAACGCCAGGTAGTTGTCCCGGGGGTCTCGCAGCACGTGGATGACCTTCGCTGTCGGAAAGTCCGCGAAGATCCTGGCGGCGTGGCGGTAATGCAGCGGTGTCTTCTCGACAAAGTGTGTCACGTGCCTGGAGCGCTCTCTGCCCGGTCCCTCAAGCACGCTGTCCAGAAACGCGTAGAGCAGCGACTTCTGGATCGACGCGCCGGCGTCGGCCGACATGAACCGATCGACCGCCGCGAGGAATCGCCCTTGGGTCACGCCCTCGCGGTGAAAGCCCTCATGCGTTCTCCAGAACTGCCCGGCGAAGCGCCCCCTGATCGCCTCCACGAGGTCGTCGCGGGCGGCGTGGTCGGGTGGTGTGAAGTTGTAGACGAACGTCTCGAACAGGGTCGTAACCGCGGGATGCGCGTCGAAGAGTGAGAAGAGCAGGCTCGTTCCCGACTTGTCCGTCCCAACAATGAAGACCGGGTGCAGTGCGTCGAGGACATGTGTCATGGCGGAGAGGCGCTACCCCGCCACGGTGCACGCCGCTCAGAGTGCGGACGCGGCTGCAGGAGCGGCGCTGCAGCGCGCCCGATGCGCCCGCACGGCCTGCGCCTGGATGTCGGCCTTATACGATGACCGCACCAGCGGGCCCGACTCCACGTACTTGAACCCGTGGCGCAGTCCCTCCTCACGGAGCATCGCGAACTCCTCAGGCGTGTAGTAGCGATCGATGGGATGATACTCGGGGCCGGGCCGCAGGTACTGCCCGAGCGTCAGCACATCGACGTCCACGGTCCGCAGATCGACCATCGTCTGGCGCACCTCGTCGATCGTCTCGCCCATCCCCAGGATGATCCCGCTCTTGGTGAACGACGTGTACCCCCATTCCTTGACGCGGCGGAGCAACCCGATCGATCGGTCGTAGTTGCCGCCGTGGCGGACGGTCTTGAAGACGCGGCGGGCGTTCTCGATGTTGTGGGCGAGGATCTCAGGGTTGGCCTCGAGCACCGCCTGCAGCGCGTCCTGGTCGCCCTTGAAGTCCGGGATCAACACCTCGACGGTGCAGGCCGGCAGCCGGCGGTGGATCGTGCGAATCGTCTCGGCGTAGATGCCGGCCCCGCCGTCCTTCTGGTCATCGCGGTTGACCGACGTGATCACCGCATGGCGCAGGCCCATCGCCACCACCGCCTCCGCCACCCGACCGGGCTCGGCGACGTCGAGCTCGGTGGGCAGGCCGTGGGCGATGGCGCAGTACCCGCAGTTGCGCGTACACACGTTCCCCAGGATGAGGAACGTGGCGGTCCGACGCTCCCAGCACTCACCGATGTTCGGACAGCGGGCCTCCTCGCAGACGGTGTGCATCTGCTGGGACCGCATGATGCCGACGAGATCGGCATAGTTGGGGCCGCCGGGCAGGCGAACTTTCAGCCACTCTGGCCGACGGGTCTCAACGGCCATCGACGAAACCCTCGAACGAGGCTTTCATGTGGTTCAGAAACTGCATGGACGTCGCGCCGTCAAAGATGCGGTGGTCGAACGAGAGACCCAGGTGCAACATCGGCCGGATGGCGATCGCATCGTCGCGCACGACCGCGCGCTTGACGATCGCATCGGTGGCAAGGATCGCCGCCTGACCGGGCACGACGATCGGGATCGACCACATCGATCCGAACACGCCCGGGTTGGTGATTGTGAACGTCCCGCCCTGGATGTCGTCCAGGGCGAGGTGGCCGGCGCGCGCGCGACTGGTCAGGTCGTCCAGCGCCCGGGCGACGCCTGCCAGACTCAGGCCGTCGGCGTTGTGGATGACCGGCACCACGAGGCCATCCTCGATCGCCATGCCAATGCCGATGTGGACGCCCTTGCGAAGCACGACGCCCGCGTCGCTCCACGACGAGTTCACGATTGGGAAGGCCCGCAGCGCCTGGCAGGCCGCCCGCACGAAGAAGGCCGTGTAGGTAAGCGAGGTCCCGTCGCGTCGCCAGGCGTCCTTGTGCGTCTCGCGCCAGGCGACCACCGCACTCATGTCGACCTCGATGACGCCGTAGGCATGCGGGATCTCACGCTTGCTCTGGGCCATGCGCTGAGCGATCGCCCGCCGGATCGGCGTCAGCTTGACAACCTGGTCCCCGGCCGCAGGCGGCGCGGCCGTCTGGGCCACCGCCGGGGATCCAGCCGGGCCCGCGTCCGCCGGCCTGGCTGGCGGCGCGTGCGCGCCGGTGCCGCGGCTCGCCACGTACTGCAGCACGTCTTCCTTGGTGACGCGCCCGCCTGCGCCGGTCCCCTCGAGCGTCTCGAGGGCAGCCACAGGAATCTGATGCTCCTCGGCCAGCCGGCGGACGAGCGGGGACAGGCGCGCCGCGCCCGCGGCCCTGGAAGAGGGGGCGGCCACTGAGGCATGGGACTGCGCCGTAGCCGCGGCTGGCATGGCGGCGTGCGGAGACGCCGCCACGGGCCCGGGAACGCGCGAAGACGCGGCCGGAGCCTCGCTCGAACCGGCCGGCCCTTCGGCTGCGGCGGTCTCGATCAGCGCGATGGCCGATCCTACGGGCCGCGTCTCGCCCTCGGGCACGAGCCACTCTTGCAGCACTCCGGCAAACGGCGAGGGCATCTCGACATTGACCTTGTCGGTGGTGATCTCTACGAGCGGCTCGTACTTCTCGACGCGGTCGCCGGGTTTCTTCAGCCAGCGGGCAATCGTGCCCTCATGGATGCTCTCACCGAGCTGCGGGAGCTTGATCTCAACCGGCATCTTCGTCCCTGCTGGTCATCTCGTCAGTACGCGGCCAGCCGGCGCATCGTGTCGGCGATCTTCTGCGCCGTGGGCATGTACGCGGCGGCCAGCGTATCGGCGTACGGCACCGCCGGCACGTCGAGCCCCGCAACACGCATGACCGGCCCGTCCAGCGCCTCGAAGGCTTCCTCGGCGATGATGGCGCTGACTTCGGCGCCGAACCCGAGAAAGCGGTTGTCCTCATACACGATCATCGCCTTGCTCGTCTTCCGCACCGAGGCCAGGATCGTACCCACGTCGAGCGGCTTCAATGTGCGCAGATCGACGACCTCGACGTCGATCCTCTCCGCCGCCACCTCATCGGCGGCCCGCAGCGTCTCGTGCAGCATCTGTCCGTACGCGAACACAGACAGCGTGGTCCCCTGCCGCCGCACGGCCGCCGGACCTATCGGCACCAGGTACTCACCGTCAGGCACCTCGCCGCGAATCGACCGGTACAGGCGCTTGTGCTCGAGGAACAGCACAGGATCGGGATCGCGGATTGCCGCCTTGAGCAGACCCTTCGCGTCATAGGCCGTGTACGGCGTGACGACCTTCAACCCCGGCACATGCCCGTAGAACGCCTCGATGCTCTGCGAATGGTAGAGCCCGCCGTGCACCTCGACGCCGCCGCCGTACGGCGCCCGGATCGTGATCGGACACCCTACAGCGCCGTTGCTGCGATAACGCATCCGCGCCGCCTCACTCACGATCTGGTTGAACGCGGGGTGGATGAAGTCGGAGAACTGGATCTCGGCGATCGGGACCAACCCGTTGGCCGCCATGCCGATCGCCGCGCCGATGATCAGAGACTCGGCCAGCGGGGTGTCGAGCACACGCGCCTCGCCGAACTCCGCGTAGAAACCGTCGGTCGCGCCGAAGACACCCCCTTTCAGCCCGACATCCTCGCCCAGCACGATGACGCGGTCGTCGCGCTTCATCTCTTCGTGCATCGCCAGCCGGATCGCGTCGAGCAGCCGCAGTTCGGGCATCGCCGCTACCCCTCGAAAAAGACGTGCCGCGTCACCGTGGCCGGATCTGGCATCGGCCGCGCCTCGGCGTAATCCGTAGCGTCGGTGACCTCGGCCTTGATCCGATCATGGATTCCGGTGTAGCGCGCCTCATCCATGACCCCGACCCGCTCGAGGTAGTGCTTGAACACCACCAGGGGATCCTTGCTCCGCGACGCCTCGATGTCGGGGGTCTGGCGGTACTTCTCTTGACGGTCCTCAGACGAATGCGCCGTGAGACGCTCGACCTTGCACTCGATGAGCGTCGGACCTTCACCGACCCGCGCGCGCCGCGCGGCCTCTCGCCCGGCGGCATAGCAGGCCAGTACGTCGGAGCCGTCGACCACGACTCCGGGGAACCCGTACCCGGCGGCGCGAACGGCGACGTCCTCCACCGCCATCTGCAGCCGCGTCGGGACCGAGATCGCGTAACGGTTGTTCTCGACCATGAAGATCACCGGCAGTCTGTGGATGCCGGCAAAGTTCATCGCCTCGTGCCAGTCGCCCTGGCTTGTCCCGCCCTCGCCGATTGAGGTCACACACAACTCGCCGGTCCCCCGCAGCTTCGCGGCATAGGCGAGGCCGACCGCATGCAGGTATTGCGTTCCGACCGGGCTGCTCGTCGAAAGAACCCGGTGGCGCGGATCCGCCCAGTGCGCGGGCATCTGCCTTCCGCCACTTGACGGATCACCCTCCCGCGCAAAGAGCCCGAGCATGAGATCTCGAGGGGTCATCCCCCGCACGAGGCAGGCGGCCAGCGACCTGTAGAACGGCACCAACCAGTCTCGCTCGCGGTCGGTCGCCCACATGACGCCGACCTGAGCGCCCTCGTGGCCCTGGCCCGAGATCACGAAGGGGACCATCCCCGCGCGCTGCAGCACCCACATGCGTTCGTCGATCGCACGGGCCAGCGCGACGAAATAGTACATGTCGAGGAGGGCGTCCGGCCCGAGCCCCATCGCCTCGTGCCGAACGTCTGTGACGCCTGCGGTCTTGCCTATCGCCTTCATCGGCCCGGCCCCCTCAGGATCCCGGCAGTCTCCTTCAGGTACTTCGCGTCAGGCATTCAAGACTCTTCCCATCGCATCGAGCGCTGCTTCCTTGACAGCTTCCGAGAGCGTCGGGTGGGAGTGCACGGCGGATCCCAACTCGAGCACCGTTCCCTCCAGGTATCGCGTGGCCACGCCCTCAGCAAGCAACTCCGTCACGGCGGGTCCTATCATATGCATACCCAGGATCTCGCCGGTTCGGGCATCCGTGACGACCTTCACGAACCCGTCGCGCTCGCCTTCGATCGCGGCCTTGCCATTCGCCGAAAACGCAAACCGCCCGACCTTCACCTGATGCCCCTGCTCCTGGGCCTGCTGCTCGGAGAGGCCCATCGTGGCCACCTGTGGCATCGAGAAGGTCGGCCGCGGCACTGCCATGTAGTCGATCGGCGCAGGCTCGCCTCCGGCGAGCGTTTCCACCGCGTGGATCGCCTCGTCTGATGCCACGTGCGCGAGGCGGAACGGACCGCCGATCACGTCGCCCACGGCGTAGATCTCGGGCACCGACGTGCGCAGGTGGGCGTCGACCTTGACGGCGCCCTTCTCCACCTGCACGCCCGCGGCCTCGAGTCCCAGTCCCTCGCCGAGCGGCCCCCGTCCGACGGCCACGAGCAGGTACTCGGCGTCGACACGTATCGCCTCCCCGTCGCGCTCCAACGTCACCGTGACGCCGTCGCCCCGCGATGCGACGGTCTTCGCGGTCGCGTTGGTGTAGACGTGCATCCCCTTGCGGACAAACAGTCGCTCCAGCGCCTTCCCGATCTCCTGGTCTTCCAGCGGCACCAGCGTCGGGAGCAGCTCGATGACGCTTACCTCGCTCCCCAGCGCCCGGAACAGGCTGGCAAACTCGACGCCGACGGCGCCGGCGCCGAGGATCGCGATGGACGCGGGCACTGCAGTAAGCGCGAGCACACCGCTGCTGTCCAGGACGCGGACGTTGTCAATGGTGACGCCAGGAATGCTGCGAGGGGCGGAGCCGGTCGCGATGAGCGTGTGCTTCGTCTCCAGCTCGGTCTCGGATCCGTCGTTGAGGGCGACCCCGACACGCGTGCGTCCGAGCAGCCGGCCGGTGCCGGCGAAGACGTCGATCTTGTGCTTGCGCATCAGGTACTGCACACCTTTGTGCAGCCCCTCGACGACCGCCGCCTTCCGTTCCTGCATCTTCGCAAAGTTGACGCGGGCAGGTCCGGTCTCGATCCCCAGGACCTCGGCGGTGCGGAACCGCTCGAGCAGTTCGGCAGCATGCAGCAGGGCTTTTGTCGGGATGCATCCCCAGTGCAGGCAAATACCGCCGAGTTTGTCGCGTTCGACCACGGCGGTGCGCAACCCGAGCTGCGCCGCGCGGACCGCGCCAATATGACCGGCGGGACCGCCGCCAATGATCACAAGGTCATACGGAGTCGGCACCTCAACCTCCCTGCGGGTCGTCACATCCGAACATGGGAAGTGAGGTCACGCCAGTGACGGTGAACTCTCCCATGGGTGAGGGATGCGGCGTGATGACCGTCGTGTGGTTCGCGCCGGGTTGGGGCCCTTCCTGCCTGTGGACGACGCGACGCCGCGTCAGTTCACGCGGGGCCCGGCCTCATCCTCGATCGTCGCAATCGGTTTCTGCGGCGCGCCCTCGGGCACCGCTACTTCCGGACCTTCACGCGGAGCGTGTGGTAGCCGCTCGCCCCGTCGGGAAGGGTCGGCGCCTCCTGCGCGGTCTGCATCAACCCGCTGCCGTCCTTCGCCCTCACCTTGAGGGTGTACTCTCCGGGGCCGGTTGGCGTCCATACCGCGGCCCAGAGCACCCAGGTGTATGGCCCGAGCGGCTTCTTGAGCTCGGCTTTGGACCAGGTCTTGCCGTTGTCTGCGCTGACCTCGACCTCCTGAATGCCGCGATCCCCGCTGTACGCGACCCCGCCGAGCTCGACTTCGCCCAGCGGCGCCTGTCCCCGCTCGGGCACGCGGAACATCGACGTGGTCTTCACGACCGCTTCGTCGCTCCACCCTGACGCCTGCCAGTATCCGGTGAAGTGGGTGGACACCGCCTCGACCTTCGTCAACCACTTCGGATTCTTCATGCCGAAGAGGCCCGGCGTCAGCATGCGGACCGGGAACCCATGGACAGGCGGCAGCGGCACACCGTTCATCTCGTAGGCCAGCATCGTATCCGGTTGCATGGCATCCGCGACCGGGATGCCCTCGGTATAGCCGTCGGCGCATCGCATCGCAAAGCGGATCGCCTTGGGGTTCAGCCCGCCGGCGCGCTCGATGAGATCCCGGAAGCGGACACCCTTCCACACGGCGTTGCTGATCAGATCGCCGCCCACCTCATTGCTGATGCACTCCAGCGTGTGGTACCGGGTGAACGACGGCATCGCCTTGAAGTCATCGTAGGTCAGCTTGATCGGCTTCCCCACCAGGCCGGTGACCTCCAGGCTCCATTTGGCTGCGTTGAGCCTGGGATCGAGCCCGGCCGGATTCTTGCTGACCGTGTAGAACTTGTCGTTGGGCGTCACCTCCGGGGGCAGGCCGCGGATGCGCTGAAAGAGGGATTGCGCGGCGGCGCCTGCGTGCGCCGCCGTCGCGCCCAGCCACTGTACCACGGCGCCGGCACCGGCGAGCGCGCCCGTCAGCAGTACCGAGCGGGCGAGGAACTCCCGGCGTTTTATCCCGGATCCATCGGCGGATCCGGGCGCGGACGAGGCGGCAATCGTCGCGGGACGCTCCCGCCGCCGCAAGAAAAGCAGCACGGCCGCGAACACCGCAGCCGCCAACAGTGCGTAGCCTACGATCGAGACTGTCACCATCTTCAGCGCCTCCGAATCCGGGTTAGCTGTTCCCTCGGCCCCCAGGCTGGCGGTGAGATACGTCATCGCCGGCGGCGCGGCGATGAGCGCTAACCCCAAGCCAATGATGATCGCCGCGACCAGCCCGGCGACCACAGGCCGCCGTGGGCGCCAGGCGGCGAGCAGCGCGCCCAACACCGCGCACAACGCCACGACCGACGCCATGCTGATCCAGAACCCCAGCGGCTTCGCCGCGAACTTGAAACGGACGATGAAATAGCCCAGCACCTGGAGCGGCAGGAGCGCGCGCGCGCGCTC
>JBQTJG010000152.1:0-2354 GCA_052387355.1 Armatimonadota bacterium
CGCCGTCTTTGCGCACTCTGGCTGTCGCGCAGGTCCTGTCGGGAAAGCTCGAGGATGCGCGCGGGACGGTGCGCCGGCTGCGCGAGCTCGAGCCCGGACTCACCGTGGCCGCGTTCAGGGCGCGCTATCCCGGACGGGACAGCCCGCAGGCCGGCCGTTTCAACGGCGCGCTGTTGACCGCCGGGCTGCCTCCATAGCCGCGGGACGCGCCGATCGAGACGCCGGCGGAGATCGCGAGGAAGGCGGCGATTTCGGTAGCCGAAGGGACCTCTCCCAGGAACACGAGCGCCACGATCGCGCTCAGCACGGGCACGAAGGCAACCAGCGCGCTTGAGCGTTCGGCGCCCAGCCTGGCGATCGCGTGGTTCAGCGCGACGAGCGCGACGCAGCCGATCAGAACGCCCTGCCAAAGGGTCTGCCAGAAGAGCTCGAGCGGCGCGACCCGCCACAACGGTTCCGGCGCCGACCATAGGTGCCATGGAACCACGACCGTCGCCGAGTAGAGCGAAACGATCGCTGCCCCCTGGATTGCGCCGACTCCCCAGTTGCGCAGCTGCAGTACGTAGAGTGCGCCAAGCGCCGAGGCGGCGAGGAACATCGCGTCGCCTGCGAGCACGGCTGCGTTTTGCTCCGCAGCGCTCCACCAGGCGAGCGCGAGAACGCCCGCGGCGCAAAGGCCTCCTCCTACAATAATCCGGGGTGAAGGCCGTCTGGCGAAGACCAGAAACCCGAGGAGCGCAACCCAGGCGGGGTTCACGCCCGGACCAAGCGCGGCCGCGTGGGTTGCCGGGGCGAGCTGCAGGCCACAGATCACTAGCGCCCCCATTCCCGCGCCCTGGAATAGCGTCAGCGGCACCCCCTGCAGCCAGGCGGCGCGGCCGATGGCGCGGAAATGCAGCAGCAGGTAGGGCAGGAAAAGCAGCGCGCCGACGCCGAAGCGCAGCGTCACCAGCTCCTGCGGCGCGAACGATCCGGTGACGCCCGCGCGGGTCGCCACCGGATACGACGCCCAGATGAGCACCGCGACGGCCGCGGCGCAATAGCCGTTCACTCGGCGTGCACCGGGCAGCCGCTCCTGCGCCGGCGCCGCACCGACGCCGCGTAGGCGCCTGCCGGCCGCGGCTCGACGCTGGGCTTGACGATCGCCTCCTCGTAGCGCTCCCAAGCCTCGGCGGGAAATCCCCGGGGGTCGCCGATCACGGCGAATCCGTTCGACACCTCGTCCGCATACGTGCTGCGGTGGAGCGGCTGCACCTGCACCAGCGGCGTCTCGGTGCTGAAGTGGATCGGAACATCGGTCTTGATCAGCCGGATGTTGGTGAACAGAGGCCCAAACCAGCGATCAGTCTCGACGATACCCTCGTACAGGTCGAAAGCGAGGCTGCGTGGCAGGTTCGCGGGCGGGCGGACCAGCACGCTCCAGTTCTCCGCGCTCTCGATGAAGAAGCCCGTCCACACTTGGATCAAGCCCGGCTCGGGCACCGCCGTGAGGAACGGGGGAGCAAACCCCCGCAGCCGCTTGGGCGCGACGCGATCGAAGACCGCCTGATAGCCCGGGTACTGCGCGCTGGTGAGCGGGTACCAGGCTTTTGCACCGCGGTAGGTCCAGATGATCTGCGATCCGTCCCACTGCAGCGTGAAGTCGATTGGCGGAAACACGTACCAGCCGAAGGACGAAGCCGCTCGGAGGGCCTCGCAGAACTGGAAGCCGCGCGCGGGCAGCGTCCCGAGTACCGAGGCATCGGCGCGCATCGGCGCGCGACAACCCGGTATCGCCCCGTAGAAGGTCACTGCCGGGACCGGCTGGCGTGTTTCAGTCATGGGACTATCGCCTACTTCCTGAGACTCGCCGGGCAGGAGCCCGCACCGAAGCGGATCGCGCCCGAGTCCTGTGTCGCCGCGTCGAGCGAGCGCACGATGCGCGGCGCAGAGCCGGCGCCGTAGCGGATGCGGCGCGGATCGGCGATCTTCTTCGAGGGCTTGCGTACGGCTGGCTGCTTCTGTTTCTTGCTGGACATGAAATTTCTCCTTCAACGCGTTGTTGATGAGACTGCAGGATGCGCACCGTGATGCGGCGGCCTGGGCACGGTGCCCGTTCGCGTGCGCTTCATCAACAGCGCATGCCTGGGAAAGAATAAAAGGTTTGACTGGCGGGGAGGGCCCTGGGGAAGCCGCGGCCCGCATGGGGTGCGAATTGGGCGCTCCCACCGACCGATTCGCACGGCACGGGCTCAATGCGTCGGTTTCGGCTCGAATGTGTGCGTAAACGCACAGGGCGGAACCGAATCTTTTCGGTCTTTCACCGCCTTGGAAAGCGGCTCGGCGCCGCTCGTCTTATTGTTTCCGGGTGATCC
>JBQTJG010000153.1:0-5218 GCA_052387355.1 Armatimonadota bacterium
CTGAGCTGCTCCCGCAACGGTAAGCGGACGCGGGCCTCGTGCCCGCAGCTCGTGTCAGAGCCCACTGGGTGCCTTGTGCCTGGGAAGGGAACACGGGTCGTCTTCGCCAGCCCGGATACCGGCCAACCAGGCGGCGAGCCGTGCGAGCGGCACGCCATGAGGTGCATGCCCGCGGGGAAGCGGGCGAGCACGATCGCAGTGGCGTTTCTCATTCATGCTGCATCGCTCTCTCGGCCCTGCTCTGGCGGCTGCCCGTTCGCGGTTTTTTTCTTCCATCCGCCTCGACCAGGCTTCCGCCGCGATGCCGGCGTCGCTCCTGGTGTTGCTCGGCGCGGCGGGCTCGCCGGCCGTCGCGCAGACGGTCACATCGCTCGAAACCGTGGTCGTGAGCGGAACCCGAACCGCGGTGCCTGCCTCGGAGCTGGGCAGCACGATGACAGTCGTCACCGGTGAGGAACTCGACGCCAAGCAGATCCGCATCGTGTCCGACGCGCTGCGGGCGGTGCCGGGCCTGGCGGTCAACCGCAGCGGACCCGCCGGCACCTTCACGCAGGTTCGCATTCGCGGGGCCGAAGCCAACCACACGGTGGTGCTGATCGACGGCATGAAGATCAACGACCCCTTCTCGTCGGAGGTGGACTTCGCACACCTGCTGTCGGCACAGGTCGACCGCATCGAGATCCTGCGCGGTCCGCAGAGCGTGTTGTATGGCTCGGAGGCAATCGGGGGCGTGATCAGCATCTTCACGAAGCGCGGGACGGCAGGCACGCAGGTCGAAGGGTCGCTGGAAGCAGGTTCGTTCTCCACCGTTGCGGGAAGTGCTGCCCTGCGCGGGGCGAACGAAGCATTCGACTACTCGCTGTCGGTTAACGGGCTGCGCACCGACGGCACCAACGTCTCGCGATTCGGCAGCGAGGACGACGGCTACCGCAACAAGACCGTGCTTGGCTCCGCTCGATGGAAAGTCGCGCCGGCGTTCACGCTCGACGCCTCGCTGCGCTGGCGCGACAACCGTACGCAGTTCGACCCGCAGGACTTCGGCTTTCCGCCCGGGCCCAACTTCGGCCTGGTCGTCGACGGAGACCGGCACACCGACTCTGACCAGCTCGATGCGCGTTTGCGCGGACAACTGCTGACGCTCGATGGCCGTCTCGAGCACCAGTTCGGCGTCGCGCGGTCGAAGACCACCGCCGATAGTTTCGCCGACGGTGCATTCGACAGCGGCTCCGAAGGCGAGCGCACGCGCTTCGACTACCAGGGTAGCCTTCGCTTCGGCGGCGTGGAGCTTGCGCAGGTCTTCACGCTGGCGCTCGAGCGCGAAAACCTGAAGTTCGTCAACAAGGGACCCACTCCCGCGTCGGCCGAGAATCAGACACGCGAGAACGACAAGACCGGCATAGCGCTGGAGTACCGCGTCCGGCTGGCGACGCTGACCGCATTGGCGCTGTCAGCGCGTCACGACCGCCACGACCTGTTCGAGGACGCCACCACATATCGCGCGACGGTTGCGCAGCCGTTGGGTAACGTGAAGCTGCGCGCCAGCGTCGGCAGCGGCGTCACGAATCCGACCTTCTTCGAGCTGTTCGGCTTCATTCCCGGCACCTTCGATCCGAACCCGAACCTGAAGCCGGAGGAATCGGTCGGCTTCGACGTCGGCGCCGATGTCTCGCTGTGGGGCGGCGCGGGGCAGTTGTCGGTGACCTACTTCGACGCCGACCTCGAGAACGAGATCACGGGTACCTTCGACTCGACGACCTTCCGCTCGAGCACGACGAATCTGTCGGGCAAGAGCAAGCGCAAGGGCGTCGAAATCGAGTCGCGCTTCAACATCTCGATGGACTGGAGCGTGGCGGCCGCGTACACCTACACCGACAGCAAGCAGCCAGACGGTCAACCGGAAGTGCGCCGCCCGCGTCACATCGCCGCTGCATCGGTGAGCTATACGCTGCCGGACAAGCGCGGCGGCCTCACCTTGGCCGTGGACCACAACGGTCGCCAACAGGATCTCGATTTCCGGTCGTTCACATCGGCCCGCGTGGTTCTGAAGGACTACACGCTGGTGCGGCTGGCCGGCCACTACGCGATCACGCCCAACATCGACATTACCGCCCGAGTCGAGAACGCACTCGACACCAAGTACGAGGAAGTGTTCTCGCACCGGGCGACGGGACGGGCGTACTATGCCGGCGTGAACGTGCGATTCTGATCATGAAGCCTCGCGCCGCCGCCGCAGCGCTGCTATGCGTTGCCGCGGCAGCGGGCGCCGAGCCGCACGAGCAGCCGCCGCCGCAGCGCATCGTTTCGATGAACCTGTGCGCCGACGAGCTCGTGCTCCGACTCGCGGCACCGGGCACGGTGCGGTCGGTGACATGGCTGGCGCGCGACCCGTCCAACTCCACCGTCGCGCGCCAGGCTCAGTCCGTGCCTGTCAACCACGGTCTGGCCGAGGAAATCGTTCCCCTCGAACCAGACCTCGTCGTGGCCGGCGTGTACACGACCCGCACGACGGTGGCGCTGATGAAGCGACTGAAGGCACCGGTGCTCGAACTGGACGTTCCGAACACGCTGCCCGACGCGATGCTGCAGATTCAGCGAGTGGCCGATGCGTTGGGGCGCAGCGATCACGGCGCGGCTCTCGTGGAGTCGATGAAGACGGCGATGACGGAACTCGTCGCGGAACAACGCGGCGCGGCGACCGGGCCCGCGCCGCGATCCGAGCCGCCGCTGGCCGCGGTCTACAGGCCGAACGGTTTCACGGTCGGCGCCGGTTCGATGGTGCACGACATCCTGACGCGCGCCGGGTTGCGCAACTTGGCGGCCGAACGCCGCATCGAGAACTACGGCCTCCTGCCGCTCGATCTGCTGCTGCTGTCGCAGCCTGATCTGCTGATCATGAACTCGGTTGACGAGCGACCGCCTGCTCTTGCCTACGATGTGCTCAAACATCCGGCTCTAAAACAGGAGTTCGGCGCGGCGCGCATCGTCAACATGCCCGCGGCGTGGTGGACCTGCGCCGGGCCGCATCTCGTCGATGCGATCGCTCTTTTGTGGCGTGCCGGTCGGTCGGTCGGAGCGGTTGCAGGACGCGGCAAGCAAACGGTCCCGCGATGAACGATGCCTTGCCTTTGCAGCCGGCCGTGCAAGTCGGGCGACGCCGCCGCAACGAGGTGGTCACGCAGCAGCTGCTCGTCGCGGTTCTCTTTGGGGTCATGTGCCTGCTGGCCGTGGCGTCGCTCGGCGTGGGTCGTGCACCGCTCGACGTCGGAGCGGCGATGTCGCAGTGGCTTCGCGGCGAACACACGCTCGCCGTTCTTGTGCTGACCGAACTGCGGCTGCCCAGAGCCTTGCTCGCGATCCTCGTCGGTTCGAGCCTCGGCCTGGCCGGCGCGGCACTGCAGGGTCTGCTCCGCAACCCGCTCGCGGAGCCCGGCATCGTCGGCGTGTCGGCGTGCGCGGCGTTGGGCGCCGTGATCGCTTTCTACACGGGCTGGTCGGTGGCCGTGCCCTTGGCGCTGCCGTTTGCCGGTATCGCGGGCGCGCTGCTGGCCGTTGTTCTGCTCTACGCCTTGGCCGGCCGGAACGCAGGCACACTCACGCTCATCCTGTCCGGCGTGGCGATCAATGGATTCGCGGGTGCGGCCACTGCGCTGGCCTTGAACCTCGCACCGAATCCGTACGCCGTGACCGAAATCGTCTTCTGGATGATGGGCTCGCTCGCCGATCGCAGCATGGCCCACGTCTTCGTCGCGTCGCCGTTGATTGCGCTCGGCATCGCCTTGTTGCTTGCCAGCGGCCGTGCGCTCGATGCGCTGACGCTGGGCGAAGACGCTGCCGCCAGCATGGGTGTGCGGCTCGCCTGTGCGATCGGCTCGTGCTGCTTCAGACCGGCCGAGTCGTCGCGCAAGGATCGCCCGATGACGTTCTAAGCGACGCGTTGCTCGAGAATGTCTACCGCGTGCGTGCGCATCGTCTGCGGCCCGCAGCGGGGGGCCGTGCCGACGTGCTACCTTGGCAGCGCATCGCGAACGCCGAAGAATGCCGCCAAGCAACTTCATGATCACTGCTTCATATCTTCCGATCATGTCTGCCGCGACCCCGGTGGAGCGGCTGCGTGCGCTGTTCAGCGAGCACATCGCCGACCCGAACAGCAGCTGGAGCGTCGGTAGCTTCGGCGCCGTGGCCGAGTTTCACCGCGACGCCGAGGAAGCTGTCGAATTCGGCATCGTCGGCGATCGATACACCGCTGCCACAGCACGGGGCGCGCTGCGGATCGAGATTGTTCCCGGACTGCGCGCGCTCGCCTACGAAACACTCGGCGCGCACGCACAATGGAGCCATGCGATCGCGCTGTGCTTGCCGCAACCCACCGCCGCGCGGCACAGGCGCCGCGTTCTGACCGAACTGGGCAGCGACGAATACGCCGTGAGGCCGCAGGATCGCGGTTCCGTGCTGTTCGACATGGGTCTGGCCTGTTCCCAGGTCGACGTGTGCGTGCGCAGCGCCGACATAGAAGTCGTGGCCGCGCTGCGCGCCGGATGCGGGCGCTCGGTGCTCGAACACGGCAACGGTCTGATGACGGAGATGCCGAAGCTGTCACCGCACCGCGTATTCGAGTGTCAGTTCGGCAGGGCGGAGGTGTACCAACGCGTGCCGCCTCCCGACCACGTTTCGCCCTCCGGCCCGCACTCGCACGTGCTGCCCAAGCTCATGCGAGAGGATCGCACGCACGCAGCAACGGTACCGATTCCCGAGGACTGGGTGCCGTGCGCGCACCTGTACCCTGCGCATCCGACGCGCGATGCCGAAGGCCGCGCGCGGCCGTTCGACGCCGGCTTGCATGAGCGCTTTCAGGCGTTGTTGGAACAATTCGGGGATCCGGTGCTTTGGGCCATGAAGCAGCAAGTTGTGAAAGCGCTCGACGTGAGCTCCGACCCGCGGTTGGAGCCCGGCGCGATGTCGCGCCACGAACGCGCCGCCGTGCGTGTGGCCTTTCGGCAATGGAGCGCTGGGCACGCTGGCAAACCCGCCAAGTGCGAGTGGATCAAGGCATTCGAGACGAACGAAGCGGAAGTTGCGGCTGGCTGCGGCTAAACCGAAGTTCCTGTAGCCGCCGAACGAGTTTGCCCTTGTGCGACAAGCACTTGGCGTGAGACCGGGGTTCTGGCTTCTGTCTACAGCTGGATCTGCTGGAGCAGCTCGAACGCGCGGCGCTGGTAGG
>JBQTJG010000154.1:0-3202 GCA_052387355.1 Armatimonadota bacterium
GAGCCTCGACGTTCTCCGGATTCACGTTGGGATCGCTCAGGATGAGCAGATCCACCGGATCCCCGGGGGCGAGAGACAGCACCAGGAACAGCAGGAACGAAATGCCGAGCAGCATCGGGACGATCTGTAGAAGCCGCTTCAGCAGATACCGCGACATGCGTGTCGCCTATCGCGTCCACCGCCAGGTCCGGGCGTTCCAGGTGAAGTAGCCCGGCGTGTATGACAGCCCCAGCGGGCGGAAGCCTGCCAAACCATCTCGGATCACTGCCGCGCCCACGTAGTTGTAGAGGAGCAGGATGGGGGCTTCCTCGCCCCACATCTCCTGAAAGCGCTTGTGCATCTCGCGCCGCTTCCGGCCATCCATGGTGTTGTTGTACTCACGGATGAACTTGTCCCACTCCTCGTTGCGATAGCGGCTGTGGTTCGAACCGCGCTGACCGACGGCAGGCGCATTCCACGACGCCCACCAGCTGTCGATGTCGCTGAAGTCGTCGATGGGATGGCTGAAGTTCAGGATGTCCGGCGGCCGCCGGCCGGTCAGCCAGATCTCGCCCAGGATCGCGCGCACCGGCTTGTTGTCGATAACCAGTTCGACGCCGACGTCCCGCCAGCCGTCCTGGACGATCTGCTCCACGCGCTCGCGGGTCCGGTCCCCTGCTGGCGCCGTGATGACGAGTGAGAGTCTCGCTCCGGCCGCGTTGCGCCGGATGCCGTCCGGGCTAGGCCGCCAGCCGGCTTCATCGAGGAGCGTCCTGGCCCGCGCGGGATCGAAGGGATACTTCTTGATGTTTGGGTTGTACGCTTTATGGGACGGCGGAAAGTAGCTGTGCGCGACTGAAACCTTACTTCGAAAGATGGCCTGGGCGATCCCTTCTCGATCGGTTGCGTGCAGCAGGGCCTGACGCACGCGCCGGTCGCGGAAGATCGGATTCTCGTGGTTGAACCAGTAGCCCTCGCTGGCAGGCGCCTCGTAGTATTCGACGCGATATCCACTTAGGCGCCCTGACCGGAGCATGTCCTCGATCTCCAGCGCCTGTGGGATGGGGATGCCCCCGGGCGCCGGGGACGCTGCGTCGAGTCTCCCCGCGGCGAAGTTCGCGACCATGACGTTGACGTCACTGAAGAAGCGGAACACAATCCGATCGAGGACCGGCCGGCCCAGGTGATACTTGGGGTTGGCCTCGAACACCATCTCGTTGCCGCGCAGCCAGGACTTGAGAATGAACGGTCCTGCGCCGACCGTCACGCCTGGGTCTGTGCCGTACGGGATTTCATTGAAGCGCTCGATCCCGACGCGGCGGATCATGGGTTCCACGACGTGCTTGGGCAGCGGGGCCGGCACGGTGCCCAGCCAGTTGACCGCGGCGCGCACCCAGGGGCTCTTGTACTTCACCACCATCGTATAGGCGTCAGGGAAGGTCACTGCGTCGAAGGCGTCCAGGTTCCGCGCGCCCAGCGGCGCCTTCGGATCCTTGTAGATGTCCCAGGCGAATTTGAAATCCTCGCTCGTCAGCGGTTTGCCGTCCTGCCACTTGAGGTCGCGCCGCAGCTTCCAGGTGACCTCCATCTTACCGTCGGCGCTGACCTTCCACATGCCGTTCGCCAGCGTCGGCACGGCCTCGATGTACTCGTTGATCAGTTCGAGGCGGTCATTCCGTTGGTTGGCGTATGGTATGAACAGCGGGAGGAACAGGACCTCGGTCGCCGCCGTCGCGGTGAACGGGTTGCGGCTCGACGGTTCCTGGATGCTGCCCAGGATGAGATCCTTGCGAAACGCTGGAGCCGCCTCGCCCGTGGCGCCGGGCCAGAGGCCGAGCGCTAACAGCACGCCGACCGCCGATACGGTGATGCGCACCTGCCACAGTCTCCACCGAGACACTGTCAGTCCCCCTCAGCTGGCGGTGGACTCCGCCACGGCTACTGGACGTGCGGTAGCACCTCGTCAACGACGCGCTGCAGCTGTCCCATCTGGTTCCAGCTCGTGCACCGCAATCCTATTGAATCAAACCCGATGCGCTGATACGCGCGCAGGTGCTCGACACACTGCTCGGGCGACCCTGCCGCCGTCCAGCTCGCCACGCGCTCCATGGGCATGTCTACCATATAGTACGCATCGAGGAACCGCTTCGATTCCGCAAGCGCAGCCCCCCGATCCTCGTTGACATTGATGTTGTGGTACAGGCCGGTGTGAAGGGAATCGGGATCGCGGCCGGCCGCGCGGGCCTTCTCCCGCACGTTGCGCCAGCGCCAGGCGACCTCCTCAGGGTCGGAGAGCGAGGTCATCCACCCGGCGGCGTGGCGCGCCACGCGGCGGTGCGTCTGCTCGATCACCCGGCGCGGCCCCATGGAGTTGTTCGCGATCCAGATCGGAGGGCGCGGTCTGGCGGCGGGTTTCGGCTCGACGGTGACGCCCCTGAACCGGTAGTGCTTCCCCTCAAACGTCACGTCGTTCTCGGTCCACAGCCGCTTCAAGATCGTGATCCACTCGACGAGCCGCTCCACGCGCGCCTTGTTGGTGACGCCGTAGACCTCGGCCTCCAGCGCCCCGCCGGCCTGCGGGACGATCCCGGTGCACGCGACCATCACGGTCCGTCCGCCTGACAGGAGGTCGAGGCTCGCCCACTGATAGGCCAGCAGGACAGGATCGCGGAGCGGGAAGCTGGCCATACACGCCGGCCCGAGCCGCACGCGCCTCGTGCGTGCGGCCAAGGCCGACAGCAGCGTGACCGACTCCATGCGCGGTTTGCCGAAGAGGCTGTCTCCCACCCAAAGGTGGTCGAATCGCCCGGAGCGGTCGGCGGCTTCGGCCATCTCCAGCATCTGATCAGCGGTGATGGCCCCCATGAGTACGCCCCGATTCGGTAGGGTCAACCCAAACGTCATCGGCTCACTCCCACTGCCGCGGCTCGAACCTGCTGATCACCTCAGGCGCGCCGTCGGTGATGATGATTTCCTCTTCAATGCAGGCGCCTCCGACCTCAGGGATATTGATCCCCGGTTCCACGCAGAGCGCCATGCCCGGCTGCAGGGGCGTCCTGTCACCCATCGCAAGCATCGGCGGCTCCATCGTCTCGTACCCGATGCCGTGACCGATGAACGGCCGGGCGTACTTCCCGTAGCCCTGGTCCTCGATGACCTTGTTGGCGGCCTTGACGAGATCTTCGGCCGGCACGCCCGGTCGCGCCGCGGCGATCGCGGCCCG
>JBQTJG010000155.1:0-12673 GCA_052387355.1 Armatimonadota bacterium
TCGGGTAGCAGTAACGCCCAAGTTCGAGAGTAGCAGATAACTCTCGCGACAGACCGCGACCCCACGCGTGTAGGCGTAGCGGAGCCACGAAACCCCATCGAATATCTCCGCACCGGCGAAATACAGCAGCGGGGTGGTCAGCGGATCCAAGCCACCCCAAATCTGGATGGGTGTGTGAATCTCTGCTTGATTGAGCCGCCGGCGCAGCCTTGCGATTCGGCTTAGGCGCACTACAAGGTCGCGGCCTAGATCCTTTTCGGGGACGCCGATAATATCAAATCCGGCCAGGTCCGCGATGTCTCTATCGGACAGGTTTCCGGGGTCTACGTACTCTGAGGTTCTCGTCCAAGGGCGCAGGATGAATGATGTCGCGCAGTTCCGGAATCTGTCAAAGATCGATCGCGCTGACCTGATTTGTTGGGGAAGAGGTTGGCCACGCGTGCCGTGATCAAAGTTGGCAATCACAAGAGGCAGAGGCTTCTGGTGAGAGGAAAGTTTGTGAAGCACCTGCAGGTATTGGTCGAGGCCGTAGCCGTTCTTTGGCACGTAGCCAAACGGTTTTAGCTCGGTCGAATCAAAATCCGAGATCAGCTCATAGCCGCCGCTGTCTATGAAAACCAGCCCTGCCTTCTTGAGGTAACGCTCGGGCAAAGGCTGGTTTGGTGCGTGAAAGTGCTCGAAGTGCAAGTCGTATGCACTCAGCAGAACTGCCTTTGATGGGTGTGTCGCGAAGTTCGAGAGCTCAGCTGCGAGTTCGGAATACTCCCGCTTGTTCTTGCCACGACCCGCAGAGCGAAACCCAAACCCCTTGGTTGAGAACGAGGGTACTAAGAGTGGTAGATCGTGCGAGCCAACCCGGGGGTGATTAAGAACGGATCGGCGAGCGAGCATCGAGCAGTTCCCTATCCTTGCAGGATAGACATTCGCGGCAAGGCCTTGTGCCTCCACGTTCGCAGCTGTAGGTGAGACCTATTGGTACGCCCGCATCGATACAGTATGCGTATATCTCTGCCTTACTCCACGAAAGGAATGGGGCACCAACGTGCAGGCTTCCGGCTTCCGACACCTCCAGTAGCCTTTGAGCCTGAGCCACGAACTCCTTGAACAATCCCGATGTGCAGTCCCTGAGTGGATACCCATCGCGATCACGGAGACGGCGCGAGCCCTTTCCATCACCGCGGAGGCGAGGAGGAGAAGGTTTCGCCCTTGGATCAGCCCAACCGGTTTTGAATTCGCACCCTGAATGGCGAGGTGTCGGAGCGGAATTGAGTAGTACTCGGCGATGGACAGAGTTCGCCTTTCCCTTTTCGACCTTGCGCCTTCACGAGGAGCAGAGAACGCCACTCGACTCTTCCCTACAGACGGGCTCTACCCGAGTCTCAAGAGATGAACGCCGGCCCAATGTGGGAGAATGCTCAAGGTGACGATCACGAGCAGATGGTGCCTCTGGAACCAACGGGCGAAACGTTTGCGGAGCGAGTGAACGAAATCCCCGGCGGCTCGCCCGAGCCCTGCAAGAAGCCAAGCTGCGTCCGAGCCACGCCTGTCTTGAGGCCGTGGACTAGGCCTCACGCCGCGGGCTCGAGCGCAGCCTTCATGTAGAGGGCGTGGCCGAGCACGAAGGGAATCCCCTCTCGCGCACACAGATCGGCGAGCCAGTAGCAGGCGAACATGCACTCGGCGGCCACCGCGAGATCCTGGCGGTACGGAGCGATGACCTGGAGAAATGCCTCTGGGCTGGCGTTGAGGTTCCGGTGCACCTGGACGTCACCCGCCTGGTCGAGGATACAGACATACAGGGATCGGGCGTGGAGATCGACTCCGCAGTAGTACAGGTGCTGCTGGGTATAGAATCTCATCGGGGTCTCCTCCTCGAGGGTTGGTCTGCCACCGCCCAGCCTCCTCAGCGAGTACGCTGAGGAGGAGGCCTCGATGAGTATCAACCGGAACGCCCTGACGCTGCGGCAGCCCCGTGGAGGCAGTTGTCGGGACAGGAGGTGGGGCGGTCGTGCTTCGTTTCGCGAACGGTCGGCGGATTTGGCGCGCCCGGAGGGAGTTGAACCTCCGACCTACACTTCTATTCGATCATCGGCCCGCCGCGTGAGCGCCACCAATTTGAGTAGCTGGAAGAGGCGGGGCGGCGTCAACGGGTAGAACGTCACCGCCTCCCCCAGCGCCGGCGCGGCCCCCGATAACGCATCGGCGATCGCGTTCGCGACGGCCGCCGGCGCGGCGATGGTGCCTCCTTCGGCCACGCCCTTGATTGCCTCTGAGTTCGGACCGAACGCCGAGGGAAGATGCGCGACAACCGCCCGCGGCACCTCCGCCAGCTTCGGCAATAGATAGTCCATGAAAGTGCCGGACAGCAACTGCCCTGAGTCGTCGCAGAGGAGCTCTTCCAGCAGGGCGCCACCGACCCCCTGGGGCGATCGCTCCCTGAAGCTGACCTTCGACAAGCATCGGGTTGATCAGCATCCCGCACTCGTGGACGATCCAGTAGCCAAGGAAGGTGACGGTACCCAGGTCGGGGTCGACCTCGACCGCGACGATATGGACACCGTACGGATAGACCCAGCTCTCAGGGTGATAGGTGAATTGAATTGCGCCTCCATACCCGGGTCCATGCCGGCCGGCAGCACCTGCCCGCGATATCCCTCTCGCGCCACTTCGGCGAGCGTCATTGCACGGCCTGGACTTCCCCTCACCATGCAATGACCGTCGGCGATCTCGACGTCCTGGACGGGGGCCTCCAGCAGATGCGCGGCGAGCTGCGCGACTTTCTCGCGGAGCAGGCGCGAGGCGTGAAGCACAGCCGTCCCGCTCACCACGGATCCGCGGCTGTCGGCAGTGCCGTAGCTGCTGTAGGGGCAGAGATCGGTGTCGCCGAGCACCACGCGCACACGCTCCGGCGAGATCCCGAACACGTCCGCCGCCACCTGGCCAAGCGAGGTCCGAATGCCCTGGCCAACTTCGATGATGCCACTGAGCACGGTCAGGTGGCCCGATGCGTCCAGTCGGACGACAGCCGTCTCGTATCCACCCTGCCGGTTACCGATCGCACCCATCAGGCGCGAGGGGCCCATGCCGGCCAGTTCGGTGTAGAGGCATACGCCGATCCCCGTCAGGAGGCCCTGCCGGCGCCGCCTCGCCTGCTCGTCGCGCAGGCGCTCGTATCCGGATAGACTGGCCGCCTGGCGCAGCGCCTCCTGATAGTCGGCGCGGTCGTAGAGCAGCCCGCTCGCGGTTCGATAAGGAAAGTCCGCCGAGCGAATCGCGTTTCGCGCCCGGATCTCGATCGGATCAAGCCGCAGCCGCCGCGCCCCCATGTCCATCAGCCGCTCGATCACGAACGTCGCCTGCTGCATGCCAAAGCCCCGGTAGGCCCCAAACGGGACCTTGTTTGTCACCACAGCCTCAATGCGAGCGTGAAAGTGGCGTACTGCGTAGGGTCCGGGTAGCAGCAGGCCGGTGAGGTAGATAGGCGCCACGCCCTTCGTGTGTGCGTGCGCGCCCACGTCTCCCCTGACGTGCGCCTCAAGCGCCACCAGTCTCCCGTCGCGATCGAACGCCGCCCTCGCGCGGATGCGTTGCTCTCGTGCGTGAACGGCCCCAGGAAGTGTTCTCGGCGGTCCTCTATCCACTTGACCGGGCGGCCGAGCCGCATCGCCGCCACGCATGCGAGAACTTCCTCGGGATAATAGTGTAGCTTGCATCCGAACCCGCCCCCAACGTCGGGCACAATCACGCGAATCCGACTCTCGTCGAGAACGAGCATGGACGCGAGAACGGTCCGGTATGGTGTGGCGCCTGATTGGAGACCCACAGCGTCAGCTCTCCGCTGAAACGGTCGTGTCTGGCCACGGCGTTGCGACCCCCGAGCGGGGCCGCGGTCTGGCGGGGCAGGGTGAACTCACCCTCGACGACGACGTGGGCCGATGAAAACCCGGCGTCGGGATCACCCGTCCGGATCTCGCGAGCGGCGACGACGTTGTCGGGCCAGGTCTCGTACAGGCGCGGGGCGTTCGGGTCCATCGCCTGGTCCACGTCGGTCACGGCCGGAATCAGCTCGTACTCGACGGCGATCCGGTCGAGCGCATCCTCCGCGGCGTAGCGATGCTGCGCGACGGCAACCGCCACGGGCTGGCCCGCGTAGCGCACCCTGTCGTGCGGGAGGACCGGATATCCCGTGTGCCGCTGCCCGGGAGGCTGGAAAAGCACCGGGAACTCTCCGATCCCCCGGACGTCTGCCGGCGTGATTACGGCGTGGACGCCAGGCAGCGCCCGCGCGGCGGCGGTGTCGATGGAGCCAACGTTGGCATGTGCGTGTGGGCTGCGAAGGACCGCCATGTGCAGCATGCCGGGGAGGACGACTTCGCCGACGTACGTCCCACCCCCGGCAAGCAAGCGCGGGTCTTCCGGACGCCGGACCTCCTGACCGATCGCTCGGTATCGCACGCTCATACGCCTTTTCAACCGGCGTCCGCGGCTAGTCGGCGACCGCACCCGCCGCCGCGACCACGCCGGTTGGCGGAGTCCTCTTTATGGCGCGCCACACCTTCTCTGGCGTCAGTGGAAGGTCCTTGATCCGTGCTCCGACCGCGTGGTGGATGGCCCGTGCCACCGCTGGGGCAGTGGCCATCAAACCGCTTTCACCCATCCCCTTGCTGCCGAATGGACCAGGGCCATCGCGGTTCTCGATGATGAGGGAACTGAACACGTCCGGCAGATCATCGAAGCGTGGGACCCTGTAATCCAGCAGGCCGGGATTGATTAGCACCCCATCCTGCCACACCATTTCCTCGAAGAGCGTGTGGCCGAGGCCGTTCATCGCTGCCCCCTCATCCTGCCCCTCGACCTGGAGAGGATTCAACGCGCGGCCCACATCTGCGCCGGTCACGTACCGCGCCACCCGGACGACCCCAGTTTCGGGATCGACGGCCACCGCCGCTGCCCCGAGGCCGACTTCCCAAAACGGTGTTCCCGCGCCTAGAGGCGTTTCTCGCCGGACGCGTGTGTTGGTGCCTACGCCGATCAACTCGCCGCCGGGCATCCCAAAATGATCGGAGATCACGTCGCCGATCGCGACCGAACGGTCCGGCGTGATCACCACGCCGTCACGGATCGCCAGGGTGTCCGGCTCCACCTCCAGCATGCGCGCGGCGACCACAAGGAGCTGTCGCCGGACATCCCGTGCCGCAACCTGAACCGCTTCACCCATCGCGACCGTTGACCGGCTCGCGCTGGTGGCCTGATCGTATGGGGTGACGTGCGTGTCGGGGAACGCGACGACGATCTGGTCAGGCGGCACCCCCAGTTCCTCCGCCACGATCTGCGTGAGGATGGTGCGTGCGCCCTGCCCGATCTCCACCGTGCTGGCGAAAACGATCACACTACCGTCGGCGTTCAGGCGCACGACTGCCTCGGAAATCGACGCGGAAAACGTATCCTTCACAGCGATCCCGATGCCGCGGCCTTGGTGCGGTCCAAGCGCGTCCCGGCGCCAGTCGATACCCGCAGCGACGGCCTCGAGGTCGCCGCAAAGGTCCCCATCGATCGGCAGGTCGCCCGGTGCAAACTCCTCACCCCGGCGCAGCAGGTTCCTCAACCGCAGTTCGACCGGGTCGATCTTCAGCGCCTCGGCAATCACGTCCAGCTGAGACTCGTACGCCCAGGCGATCTGGGGAACCGCGTAGCCGCGGTAGGCGCCGCCCGGCACCTTGTTCGTGTAGACAAGATACGACGTGGTCCGCATGTGGGGAATCCGGTACGGGCCAGGGGCCTTGTAGCCGCCCCGCCGCGCGACCCTCGGGCCGACGTCGGCGTAGGCGCCGGAGTCGTAGTACACCCAACA
This sequence comes from Armatimonadota bacterium, assembly GCA_052387355.1. GTDB lineage: Bacteria > Sysuimicrobiota > Sysuimicrobiia > Sysuimicrobiales > Humicultoraceae > JBQTJG01. The sequence goes on from JBQTJG010000155.1 coordinate 5,852, forward strand.
CTCGCGCGCCACGAGCGTCCCGTCTCGCTTGACCCCCGTGCGCAGGCGGCACCGCGCTCCATGGCGGGTCAGGGTCCAGAAGGCCTCAGTCATCGAGAGGGCGAGATGGACCGGCCGCCCGGCCTTCCAGGACAGCACGGCGGCGAGCGGCTCGATCTTCGTGTAGGATTTCGCACCGTACGCGCCGCCCACGTACGGAACGATGATCCGCACTTTGCTCTGCGGCAGGCGGAAAATCTGCGCCAGTTCTCGACGCACAGGATAGGGGTGCTGCGTCGACGCCCACACGGTGATCCCGTCCCGCTCTACGCGGGCCAGGGCGACAAAGGACTCCAGCATACAGTGGTTGACGGGCGGAAAGGTGAACGAGTCATCAAAGACGACATCGGCCTCGGCGAACCCCCGGGTGATATCACCGCGGCTCCACGAAAACTCATGGCAGACGTTGCTGGAGAGCGTGGTCTGGTCCGAGATCGTCCGGAGATCGATGAATGTGCCAGCCGCCCGCACCGTCTGGTGGACGAGGGGCGCGCCCGGGGCCAGGGCGTCGTCAAGAGTTATCACGGCGGGGAGGTCTTCGTACTCGACTTCTATCAAGGCCGCTGCCTCCCGGGCCGTCCACGCGTCCACCGCTGCGACCGCCGCGACTGGCTCGCCCTCGTAACGTACGCGGTCGACCGCCAGCACCGGCTGATCCTTGATGGCCATGCCGTAATATGGATCCAGCTCGTGCAGATCGCGGCCGGTCACCACACAGAGGACGCCCGTGACCGCTTCGGCGCGCCGTGTGTCGATCCGCGCGATCCGACCATGGGGAATCGGACTGCGCAGCACCGCACCGTGTCCCATCCCGGGGATGACTAAATCGCCGGTGTAGACCGCGGCGCCGGTCACCTTCTCGACGGCATCCACCCTGGGAAGGGACGTCCCAATGATCGACTCGCCGGATATCCTCATCGGTTCACCTCGCGAGCGTGCAACAACATCGACGGCGTCAGTTCAGGCTCAGTAGAACACTGTGCCTCCGTCTACGACGATCAATTGCCCGGTGACGAAGTTGCTGTCGTCAGAGGCAAGGAAGACCACTGTTCCGACCAAGTCCGCTGGCACCTGGACGCGGGGGAGGCTCCGCGCGGCGGCGCTGGCGGCCAGCATCACTGGTGGCGTAATCTCCTCGTTCGTGCCCGACGCCGTGACGCCGGGCGCGACCGCGTTGACCCGAATCCCATCTGCGCCCATCTCGCGCGCCAGCGCGCGGGTGAGACCGACGACACCCATCTTGGACGCCACGTAGTGGACGAGCCGGTTACTCGCCGCAAAGATGCTCGAAGAGGAGATGTTGATGATCGTGCCCTTCCCGCGTGCCTTAAGGTACGGATAGGCGGCGCAGCAGCAGAGGAATACCCCCTTGAGGTTGACCGCCATGACACGGTCCCACTCCTCGGGCGTCACCTCAAAGAACGCCTTCCGTCTCAGGACGGCGAAGAGCCCCGCGTTGTTGACGAGGATGTCGAGGCCGCCGAAGGCCTGCGCCACCGTCTCACACGTATGGTGGACGGCCGCAACGTCGGCGACGTCTGCCTCCACCGCCACAGCCCGCCCTCCCCGCTCGCTGATCTCTGCGGCCACCCGCGCCGCTGCGGCGGCGTCGATGTCCGCCACGCCCACGGCAGCCCCTTCGGCTGCCAGGCCCAGGGAGTAGCTGCGGCCGATGCCTTTGCCGCCGCCGGTCACGATGGCCACTCTGTCTTGAAGCCTCATGTGAGGCTACGGCACCAGAACAATCTTGCCGAAGTGACCCCGGTCTTCCATCAGGCGGTGGGCCTCCGCGGCCTGATGCAAGGGCAGCACCGCCCCGACGACCGGGCGCAGCTGCCCCTGCGCAACCAGCCGCAGCACGGCCTGCAGGTCGGCCTTCGCGCCCATTGACGACGCGATGATGTGCGCCCGTCGGGCATGCAGGCTCAACAGGTCGACCTGCACGCGGCTCCCGGTCGTGGCGCCGAACGTCAGGAGCCTCCCTCCGCGGGCGAGCACCTCCAGGCTCCGTTCTAGCGTACGTCCGCCCAACTGCTCCACGACGACATGCACCCCGTGCCCGTGTGTGAGCCGCAGCGTCTCCGCGACGAAGTCGTGTGTGCTGTAGTTGATCGCATCGTCGGCACCGTATTCCCTCGCACGTTCAAGCTTCCAGTCGGCCCCAGCGGTGACGATCGTCCGCGCGCCGAGGACTTTGGCAATCTGCAGCGCGGCGAGCCCGGCGCCGCCGCCGACCGCATGGATGAGCAGACGCTCGCCTGGTTGCACTCGAGCCAGCCTGACCACGAGGTGCCACGCCGTCTGGTACACGACCGGAATCGCGGCGGCATCACTAAACGCCAAGGTGTCGGGAATAGGAAAGGCGTTCGTCGCCGGGACGGCCACGCGCTCCGCGTACCCCCCGTCGATTCCGCTGCCAATGACCCGATACTGGCGGCAGAGGTGCTCATCCCCACTCAGGCAGGGCTCGCACCGCATACACGAGCATCCCGGAGCCAGGACCACACGCTCACCAACGTGGCGCCCAACCACCGCGGATCCAAGCTGGTCGATTTCCCCCGATACGTCCATCCCCAGGATGCACGGCAGCGCGATGCGGATGTCATCTCGGCCTTGCCGGATCCAGATGTCGCGTCGATTGAGTGCTGCGGCCCGCACGCGGACCACAACCTCGTTCGGCCCGGGGACCGGATCAGCGACTTCTTCGTAGATCAGATGGTCAGGTCCACCGTGCGAGTGAACTCGAATGGCGTGCATCGCGTTCGCTACAACGAGGACCGGGCGGCGATCAGCGCGATCGCGCCGACGGACGAAACGTTCATGCGGAGTACACGTCAGCCAAGGCCGTCCTCAAGTTTCCGACATCCTCAAGTCCATAGACGAGATCCATCAGGCGTCCTGCCCGCCGGGGTCCCAGGACCGGGGCTGCGAGACTCAGGAATTTGGCTTGAATCTCCTCTTCGAGCAGCGGTCTGCGCGGGTCACCGCGAGGAATCGCGACGGTCTCAGACACGGCGCCGCGAGCCGTATGCACTGTGACTGTTGCAGGGTACTCTCGCGCGGCGAAGGCTTCGGCCGCCGCGTCATCCGGCTCAAACGTGATGGTGTGGGCTGCCGAGAGCACGTCGGGGTCGGCCAGACTGTCCTGGCTGAGCCACCCGTATCCCGGTCGGCGCCGCGCCAGGACCAGGCCCAATACATATGGCAGGCTGAACTGGCCGTCGACGAATGTCTTGGGCGCGTAATCCATGAAGGCGCCGAGGAGCGGGACTGAACGCACAACAACGCGCTCGATCTCATCGCTCGACCGCGCCTGCGTGGACAGGATCGTCTCGAGGGCCTCAGCGGCGCTGTGGATGTAGCGGCAGCAGGGATACGGCTTGAAGGCCACGTTCAGCATCTCGAAGCGATGTCCGAGGCCGTCGGTGAGGCGTTCAAAATCGCACTGATCCGAACCGGCCATGGCCCAGAATCCCATGTCGCCGTCGAGGATCTCGAGCCGACCCCGAAAACCACGCTGGGCCATCTGTCCGGCCAGCACGCCCCCCATACTGATCCAGCCGGGATTGCCCTGAACCCAGCTCAGGGGCCGGGGATTGCCTCCGACGCTCCGGTTCGTTTTGTGCGGAACCGGTGCGTTGGCAGCCGCGAGGCCGAAGGCGCTAATGGCCTGGTCTCCGGAAAGCTTCAGCAAGGAAGCGGTGGCCGCCGCGGGGCCAAACACCTGCGGCGTGCTGCACCCCCCAACGAGAAACATCCGGGTTCGGCTGGGCTGGATGGCCAGAGCGACCCTCAACTGGATCTCGTAGGCAAGCACCACGGCGAGGAGAAGGTCCCGTCCCGAGGCTCCGACAAAGTCCGCCACGGCCAGGGCGACCGGCCCGGCGGTCACGCCGGGGTGGACGATATAGAAGTCGTCAAAGTCCAACACGGACGCCAAATAGCTGTTGAGGTACGCCGCGTTCAGGACGGAGACGCGGACTCCGGTGGCCGCGATCAGGGCCTCTGTGGGCGCCCCTCCCTTTCCCATGAGGTCCAGCGCGATCTCTCCAGCCTCGAGCCTGGACCCGGCCACCGCGCACCCAAGCGAGTCCAGCAGGCATCGCTTCGCGTAAGCACGCACGTCGGCGGGCAGGTCGTCATACGTGGCGCGCGACACAAACGACGCCACCAGGTCGGTCGCCCTCGTCGGTGCGGATCGTATGGCCATGCGACGCGCGCCGCCTCAGTGGAGCCAGCGGCTGCCCAGCATGACGCCGGTCGTCTCGTCTCCGGCATCTTGCGGGGGCAGCGTAAAGACCCGAGGTTCCTCCACAGCCGTCGAGACCGCGTAGAGGGCCATCTCAACCATGCGCAGCCGGAACTGTCGCTCCTCGTTGAGCGGCAGCCGCGGATTCCCGGTCGGATGGATGATCGCGGGGGCCGCGACGATACGCGGGACGCCGATGCTCTGCGCCACAGGCACCATGGCCGTTACCAGCGCTGTGGGGATGCCGACACGCTCGATCTCTTTTGCCATCGTTGCGCCGCAACGAGTCCCGGTCCCTCAGGTGGCGGTGAGGATGCAGGCCTGGACGCCGGCGTGGCGCAGGGTCGACGCGATCTCCTGACCGAAGCGGGCCGCGACGGACAGAGGCGCCATTGAGCCGCAGGTGCTCACGATGTGCTCGAAGAGCTTCGCGAATCGCCCCTCTTGTTCGAGTCGTCGCATGGCGTCCAGCGGGATCCCCCGGTTCGGGTCCTCGTTGACGAAGGACGTGTCGTAGCCGCCATGGATGTATTCCCACTCCCCGGGCCGCAGATCGTCCAGGCCGACCACAGGGTAGCGAGCCCACGTCGTAGCCCACGACGACCGGATCCCATCTGGGTTCCCGCGGGGCACGCACCCAGCCTCGCTCACGAGTGCCACGGTCGCGGAGGACAAGTCCAATACGGGAGCCGCGGGCGCGACCGATTCATGCCGCGGCAATTCCCATTCTGTGGCAACCGGCTCCGCGAGCAGCCGGTGCAGCAGCATGTTGGCTGCGCGGCGGGCTCCACGCTCGACCATCAGACGGTTCACGCGTCGCCCGGTCGGGAGGTATCCTTCGGTCTCGGCCGGACCTAACTCTTCGCCGCGCGCGAGCTTGCGCGTGAGCACGGCCATGGCGGCAATCGCCTCACGGATTCCTGCCGCGGAATCCCGAGTTGGAACGATGAGTGCCCACTGCCTGTACATGTCGACCGCCGGGTTACCCTCATGCAGGCCGGTGATCGCCGGGAGTCCGAGTCGCTCTCGTACGGCGCGGGCCACCAGCCCGCACGCCAGCCCGTAGCGGCCGGAGGCGAACGCCGGCCCCAACACGACCGCGCCGGGATTCTGCGCGCCGACCATCTCGACCACGCGGTCCAGGGCGGTCTCAGGCTGCTCTGCTATGTAGTTGTCGCCGCAGTAGACCGTGGCAACAACCTCGGCGTCAGGCGCCAGCGCGTTTTGCAACGCGATTCCTGGACCCACGGGACCCGTCCGGATCTCTGGCGGCTGCCCCGCTCGATCTTCACCGCCGACCCCTGCGAAGAACTGGTTCAGGTAATGCACCACACGGAAGCTGGCCATGCGAAGCCCCCCTCAGAAACGTATGGCACGCAGATTGCCGTACCCGGATTGGCTGGTGGCGCTCAAGATCTGCCGTGTCGACACCTCAAGTTCTCCATCTGCCGGCACCTGCTCCTCTAGCAGGCGGGCGCCCCCGATCACGCGCTCCACGCGCGGCAGGCGGATCATCTCTTCGAAGTTCCCCGTGTTGATGACGGCCACAGCCTCGCGCACGGCGTGGACGAATCCGTGATCATCCGGGGTGGCGGCCATCTCGTTCATCACGAGGACACTCTTGATGCCCAGACGCTCACACTCCCGGCACACGAGCATGATATTGACCACCGGATGGCCGCTCGACGGGTATGAGAGAATGGCGCCGTCTGCACCCAGCAGCCGCGCCACCTTGGCGGCTTGCGCCGCGCCGCGCTCTTTGGCGGCCAGAGCCATGTCATGGCCGGTAAACGCGACGACCCCGCGGAAGTTCCAATCCACGGCATGGCGGGCGTAGAGTTCCATGATGATTGCATTGTTCTGATCCAGGTACGTGACCGGGCGCGTGCTGGCTGGCCCGTTGCGGCTGTTCACGACGGCGCCGTCGAGCACCTCATTGGGATGCAGCAGCGTGGCGAGCAGTTCGCTATCGACGTGGCCGTACAGATACGGCGTGTAGAGCTGGTAGATGTAGACAACTTGGGGCAGGTCGCCGCAGGTACCTAACTCGAGCGTCTCGGTGACCGACGGTTCAACGGAGTCCGCAGCTCGGGCGAGGTACTCGGCGACCCGGAGCCCGGCGAGTCGAGTGGCGAGATTGTAATCGCCGTAGCTCACTCCGGGGCGCGGGCTGACGTGCAGGACAACGTTGAGGGTCTGAGAGAATGGGCTCAACATAGCGCCCGGGCCGGCCATGTCCACGATCGCCTCGCGCCACCAGGTCGGCTCGCCCGGCACCGGCTCTCCAGCCTCAACCACGGCAACGCCCTTGAGACGCCGGGTCCTCCCGCTGCCGGCGGTATGCGCCGGCCCGAGCAGGCCCGGGAAGGACGTGTCTCCGTTTCCCCTCGGCTTGCAGCGGGGCTCCACGACGTCCATGACGTGAACAATCCGGATCGAGTGTCCCGGATGTGCCAGGGCGACATCCACATCCTCCAGACGCTTGTCCTCCAGCACGCGCTGTCTCACCGTCTGGGCATCGATGACGAGCGTGC
>JBQTJG010000156.1:0-1653 GCA_052387355.1 Armatimonadota bacterium
CAAACATCGCCCGCCTGATCGATGGCTGCCGCATCCATGGGTTGCCCGTGGTCTTCACGCGCTTGGTCGCCCGCGACTCGCGGGATGTGACGCTGCAGGCCTCCATCACGGGCTTCTGGGCCCAGGCAGGCTCGGACGACGCCGAGTTCCTTTCCGACCTCAAGCCGCATGCCGGTGAGGTCGTCATCGATAAGACGTCCACCGGACCATTTACTGGTGGGGGTCTCCAGAGTGTTCTGCAGGAACGCCGGGTCCACGGTCTGGTGATCGCAGGGGTGCTCGCCAATGGGACCGTTGAGCAAACCGCCCGGGACGCGGCGGACCTTGGCTATGGCGTCATTGTCGTATCGGATGCCTGCGCGGCGGAGACGTGGGCCATTCACAGCTTCGTCATGACGACGGTGGTCGGTGGTCTGATCCGCACTCGAAGCACGAGTGCCATGCTCGAGATGCTCGACGGCCGGCGAACGTAGCCATGATCCACATCCAGACCGTGACGGGTCCGATTCCCCCGGAGGCGCTCGGCGTCACCTACACGCACGAGCACATCCTGTGCGATCAACGGCGGTGTCGCAACGAAGGCCTACGGCCGCGCGGCAGCGACGGAGGACTCATGCTCCTGGATGATCTCGATGTTGCGATCCGGGAACTCGCGGACCTCAAGGCCATCGGGGCCGATGCCATGGTCGAGGTCACGATGCAGGCCTGGGGACGAGATGTCGTCGGCTTGCGCCGCATCTCCGAGGCCACCGGATTGCGCATCATCGCGACGTCCGGGTTCTACATCGAGCAGTGTCATCCGGAAATCGTCGCGCATCAAAGCGTCGACGAACTCGCGCAGGGCATTGTTCGTGAGCTAACCGGCGGCGTCGATGACACGGGCATACGGACCGGGTTGATCAAAGCCGCGGTCAGCCGGCCAATGGTGGAAGGACCGGAGGAGAAATGCGCGCGGGCGGTCGCGCGCGCCCAGCGGATGACCGGAGCCGCCATCACGACCCATACCTCCGCGTCGGCCCGCTTCGAGATCGCCGGGGGAAACGCCGGGATGCTGCTGCTTGACCTCTTCGAGTCCGAAGGCGTGGACCCACGCCGCGTCATCATCGGCCACGCCGATGAGAACGCCGATATCCGGAACCTCGAGACGCTCTGCCGCCGGGGCGCGTTCGTGCAGTTCGACGTCATCGGCAAGGATCACTGGATGCTGGATGAGACGCGCGCAGACCTTGCGGTGGCGATGGTGGAGCGAGGCCTTGCCGATCACCTGCTGCTCTCGACGGATCGCAACCGCAAGTTCGAGCTGAAGTCGTACGGCGGGATTGGGTACGCGCATCTGCTGACTCGCTTCGTTCCTCTGCTCAAACAGCGAGGGCTTCCCGACGCGATGATCTCCAAGTTCCTTGTGGACAACCCGAGGCGCGCGCTAGTCATCCACCCACCGGGCGGTCATTAGGGGTCGGGGAGGGACAGCGGGCCGGGCGCCAGAACTAAGAGATCGTAACCACGCATCCTGGCCTTGCGCGTGGCAGGGGCGCGACGGAGGATTAGCGCATGGCGATATGGGACGATATCGTACCATCCGAAGAGCAGGCCCTGTATGACCGCGGAGGATGGGGCGGCGTCGCAGGGTTCGGCCGCCGGCCGGCGTTCCTC
>JBQTJG010000157.1:0-5979 GCA_052387355.1 Armatimonadota bacterium
TTCCTGGCGGACCTCGCCCTCGATGGAGGCCTCGACTAAGCCGTCCGCCGGACGCCGCCGGCGGGTTGCTGATGACATCTCCGACGATGCGCCAGGCGGAGATGAATACCTGCGGGACCTCCTTCGCCGGAAGGTCGTCGACGAAGGGCTGACCCCCCAGGAGATCGCCGGGGACCTGGGATGGGAGGTCGACGAGGTCCACCGGCTGTTGAGCAGACACAGCCGGCATCTCTCGATGGCGCGGCTCACACGCCGATTCGGCGGTTTCTTGACGGGCTTCTACGTGACCACGGCGCTCAATGTCCTCATCACGATCATGTCCGTCCTGTTGGGGTTCTGGCTGGCAAGCGCGTGGCAGGACCGTCAGGAGTCGCTCAAGGAGATGCGCAGCCTGCTCATCATTCTGAGGCCTCTCCACGATGAGGTCGCCACGCTCTCCCAGCGGGCGCAGGGGTTGCGCAGCAGCAAGGCGTGTGATCTGGAGCAGTTGAAATACACACGCTGGAAGTCGATCGAGTCCACGAACGAGTCTCTCCTGCTCAATCGGGATCTATACAAGGCGGCCCAGAACACCTTCGACAAACTTGCCGGATCGCTCGCCGAAGCCGAGAACCTCGAAGGGGGCGAGTGCGGGGGCTTGCTCACGCTTCATATCCAGCGCCTGGAGTCGCTCCGAGTCGTGCTGGACAGCGAGATCAGACGGATCAGGGGCGATCACGATGCGCTCCATGCGTCGCAGGAACGAGGGCTCCGGGCGTTCGTCGAAGAGACGCTTGGAAGCACGCCCATCCTCCTGGTCCTCATCCCCGTCGCGGTGTACGGGTTGATGATTGTGGCCACCCGCCTCGTCAGATAGCTCCAGGGCTTTAGACGAACGCGCCCCGCTCCTGCAGGGTTTGGCGAAGGTGCTGGGCGTCAACAGCCCTTGGCGATACCCCCGTTCTGGCGGCCATGGCCGCAGCCGTACCTGCGGCCTGCGCGATCGCCATGACGATTGCCGATACCCGAAACGCTGCGAACGCTTCATGCGTGGCCGAGATGCACCGCCCGGCTACGAGCCAGTTCTCCCCGCCGCGGGGCAGCAGACACCGATAGGGGATCGTGTAGTACTCGCCCGGCGCCAGGCGCTTCGTCACCAGCCGTTCCGAAACCGGATCGTGGATGTCGATCGGGTAGGCCCCGCAGGCGATGGCGTCGTCGAACTTCCGCGCGCTCAGAATGTCCTCGGCGGTCAACGTGTAGTCTCCGACGATCCGGCGGGTCTCGCGCACCCCAATCTGGGCCGGCGTCTCAAGCAGATATGCGCCGGCGAATCCGGGGACGCGTCTTCGCAGAAAGTCCACGACCTGATAGGCCTGCTGCCGTCCCTCGATTTCAGCCGCGGCCAGGTCATCGCCCACGATACCGAGCCGGTTGAGCACACGGGTGGTGTTGACCACAGCCTCGCCAGGATGCACGCCCTCGAACACGAGGAGCCGGTCACGCGGAATCGTCCACTCAGCCTGGTCACGTGCCTGCCGCACCAGCGCGCCAAACCCGGCGAACCCGCGGCTGGGGAGTCCGCGCAGCCACTCGATCTCGATCCGACCGTGGATTCCCTGCCCGTGCTGGATCTCGTCGGGGTGGAGCGTCAGGTGCTCCATGATTGCCGACCAGTCCACCCCGCCGAGCCTGAACATCAGCGTCATCGGCTGGGGCCGCCTATCTTGAGGACGTCCGATCTCGGCCGCCGCTCCAGCCGACACCGAGAGATCGCCATCGCCCGAGGCGTCGACAAACACCGGCGCGCGGATTTCTCTTTCACCGTCCTTCTGCCATACGCGTGCCGCACGAATCATCCCGCCGCTCGTCCTGGCGTTGAGGAACACGGTATGGAGCCACAGCTCCACGCCGGCGGCGACCGCCGTCTCGAGCATGACGCGCTTGAGGCCTTCATAGTCGAAGGGCGTGACGGTGTCGCAGAAGTCGATGGGATCCGGCACGTGACCCGGCGAGGCGCCGATCGCGACGAGCCGGTCGACGATCTCTCCGGGGATCCCCTGGACGACCTGCTGCGCGCCCGCATGGAATCCCATGATGGGCGCGACCATCGCCGCAGTCAGCGTGCCGCCGAGAAACCCGTAGCGTTCCACCAGGACCACGCGCGCACCCTCGCGCGCCGCAGCGATCGCGGCCACGGTACCTGCAGGCCCGCCGCCAATTACCGCAACATCAAACCCTTTGCGTCTCATTTGGCAATTGCACCTCGATCTCGAAGAGCCGGTCCCACGGAAATCCAAGACCCTCGAACCCTGCCGGGCCTAATGCCTTCTCGACGGACGGGAGGACGTGTTCTCGAAAACGACGCAGCGCTGCCTCGCGCACGGTCGCTGCCGCGGCTCCAAGACTCGCCGGGACTGCGCCCAGCATCGGCACCACCTCGAGCGCGAGATAGGGACGCACGATTGTCTGATATCCCCAGTCGTCCAGCAGCCGGCGCGCCAGGTAGCGGCGGCGGATCTGCCGGAGCCTCACATCGCCAAGATGGGATCTCGCGTAGTGCGTGAGCACGACCTGAGCGATGACGGTCCCCAGGCTGTTGCTGCACGTGTTCCACCCCGCGTACCCGGTCAATCCCGCGAGGTCTTCGCGGGTGAACAACGAGCGGATCAGCGCGTCGTCGGCACCGTTGGCGAACCGCACGTCGGCGCAGCCGCAGATGATGCCGCGCCCGGCCGCCTCGGCCAGCGCGGCGGCCACGGTCCGGGTAGGCGCGGGCGGCGCGCCCCGCTGGTCGAGCGACTCGCGCTGCTGGACGCCTGGAAAGTTGTGCACCCAGAGCAGGATCTCGGGGTCATCGTCAACCGTCGCGCACCCGGCGGCCTCGACGTGACTGGAGACCGTGTCTTCAAGCGGTTGAGGCTCGTAGCGAGGGACGCTGCGCCGGGCTTCGGGAAATGTATACCGGACGGCCACACGCGGTGCATGCCGGGCGCTGTCGGTGGCCAGGCGGGCCAGCAGCCTGGCGCCCAGCTCGTCGGCGCCGACGGACACATGGGCGCTTTTGCCTCCGCACCGATCGCGAAAGCGTCGCAGCACAGCGAGATCCCCTCGCGTGAGACCGAACGGCTCGGCGTCGTCCTGCCCGATCAGCAACGACGCGAGGCGGCCGCGCGAGGCGAGCATAAGGAGTTCCACGTTGATCAGCAGTTGCCGGCGGCGCCGCCGCAGGAGGTCGTCGGTCACGGCGGCCGGCACCCCTTCGAGCGCATCGAGCGCCTTCCGCACCCTGACATCATCGCCGGTCTGCTCGCCGGCGTCGAGATTGGCGGAATAAGCGCGCAGGCGATCGCCGTGCGGTTCCCAATAGCCCGGCTCTTCCTCCGCGCCGCCTGACGGGATGCGCGGATTCACCGCGCTCAGGTAGGTCGGCACCCGCGACGCGAGCGCGGCCAGCCGGTCGAGCCTCCGCCATAGCACATCCATCGGGTCCACGTTGAGCCTCGACGGCACCAGCCCGCCGTGGACGAGCACTTCAGACGACGCGATCAGCGCGTCTGCGGTCGGCGCCTCTCGATCCACCCACCGAAAGAGCGCGTCAAGATCGGCCGGCTGCCGGCGGTGGCCCAGCAGGTCCTTGGGGGGAGTGTCCCACGCCGCGCCGGTCAGCGGCAGGAGATCCAGGACGGTGTCGCGGGTCGCGGGTCGATCATCGAGCGGGACGAAGAGCACGCGTTTCACCGCACCGCCCCGACGGTTAGCCCACGCATGAAGAAACGTTGGGTGAAGAGAAACACGATGATGATCGGCAGGGTCATCAGCACCGCGCCCGCTGCGACGGCCCGAGTGTTGTGCGCGAACAGGCCCGACAGGTAGAGCAGACCGACCGCCAGGGGATACTTGTCCGGTAACTTAAGCACGATGAGCGGCCAGAGAAACGAGTTCCAGACGGCGACGAACTCGAAGAGCGCAAGCGCAGCCAGGGCCGGCGTGATCACTGGCAGCATCACCCGCCACCAGATCGTCCACTCCGATGCGCCGTCGATGCGCGCCGCATCTTCGAGCTCTGTCGGAACCGTCAGGAACGCCTGCCGTAGGAGAAAGATCCCAAACACGCTCACGGCGCCGGGCAGCAGGACGCCGGCATACGTATCGATCAGGCGCAGCCGCAGTAGTGTGATGAAGTTGACGATAAGGCCGATGTGCCCGGGCAGCATCAGCGTGCTGAGAAGCAGCGCAAAGATCAGCTTCCGGCCGGGAAACTCCATGCGAGCCAGCGGATAGGCGGCAAGCGAGCACAGCACCAGGTTCAGGACCACCGCCGCCCCGCAGAGGATCAGGGTGTTGACGAAGAATCGCGGCAGCGGCATCGTCTCCCAGACGGTGACGAAGTTGGCAAGCGACGGCGGCCACGGCAGCAGTTGCGGAGGAAAGCCGAACACGCTCCCGCTCGTGCGCAGCGCGATCGACAGCAGCCACAGCAGTGGGAAGGTCGTGAACGCGGCGAGCGCCAACAGGCCGGCGTAGCGCGCGGCCAGCCCGACGAGGGATGCGCGGGCCAGGAACGGCCCGGCGGGCTGTGCGGTTCCCCGCGCGGCGCGCTCAGTAATACGTCCACCCTCCCTGCCGGAAGAGGCGGAAATTGAGGCCCGACAACGCCATCACCGCGATAGCCAGGACCACCGCCAGCGCGGCCGCGTACCCCAGGTCGAGCTGCTGGAAGCCTTTGTCGAAGATGTAGAAGAACATCGTGTATGTACGGAACATCGGCCCACCGCTGGTCATGACGTAGACTTCCTCGAAGACTTTGAGCGCCGCGATCGCCGAGATCGTCGACGCCAGCAGGATCGAGGGCCGCAGCAGCGGGAGCGTCACCCACCGGAACACCTGCCACCGCGACGCGCCGTCGGTGATGGCCGCTTCTTCGAATTCGGGCGAGATGGCCTGCAGCCCGGCCAGGTAGATCACCATGTAATACCCGAGGCCCTTCCAGAGCGTGACGAACATGACCGCATACAGGGCGAAATCAGGACTCCCCAGCCAGGCCACCGGCCGCTGGAGCACTCCGACCGTCCGCAGGATGAAATTCACCACGCCGTCCGCTTCGAGCAACCAGCGCCACATCAAACCGGCGGTCACCATCGAGGTGACCACCGGCAGATAGTACGCCGCGCGAAACCAGTGATTGCCGCGCAGAGGCCGGTTGACCGCCACGGCCAGCCCAATCGACAGCATTTGAAGCACCGGCACGACGAGGAGAAACTTCACCGAGTTGGCGAGCGCGATCCAGAAGTATCGGTCTTCCCAGAGGTCCCGGAAGTGTTTGAGGCCCACGAAGCGGGGTGGAGAGATCACGTCGTAGTCAAAGATGCTGAGCACGGTCCCAAACGCCACAGGATAGAACGTGAACACGCCCAGCAGCAGCAGCGCAGGCAGCAGGAACAGGTAGGCGACGATGGCGCCGTGCCACTGCCGGCGGGTGAGGCCGAATAGGCCGGCTGACCGTACGGGTCGCGGCAGAACCGGGAGGTCAGCCTCCATGGGGGCCGGCGAGCGCCTCGCAGAGCCGGCGCAGTGATTCGACGTAGCGGTAGTTGATGCTCGAGTGATCGTCGTCGAACTCCACGTGCTCGTGCCGGATGCTCATGCCATTGACACCGCGGTGGTCCGGGGCGGCCAGCGTCCGGTATCGGCGGTCGATGTGCGACACGAGCTCAGTGGTGACGAAGTCCTCGTACCGGGTTGCCGCGTAGAACCTGGCTCTCGACGAGCTCAACAACGACGCGCCCGGCCAGGGTCATCAGGGCCCGACGCCACGAGCACGGCCAGGACCGTCTGGCCCCCCCGCCTCACAGGCGCGCATTCCACTGCCTCACCGCCCAGTCGAGCGCATCCTGCGGGGTCCGCTTGCCGTAGAACGCGCTCTCGATGGCCTCGCGGAAGACTCTGAAGAGGTCGCCCGAGTTGGGGATCACGACGCTGAGATCTCGGGCGAAGGCC
>JBQTJG010000158.1:0-2220 GCA_052387355.1 Armatimonadota bacterium
GGGACTGAACCTGCGGCGTCATGCCTTCCATCCGGGGTGGAACTACACGCTGACGCCAAGGTCTTCCCACTAAACTGTAAACGTTATTTCTTAGCAAGCCCTTACTACGGATGAGACGGTTGAAGAACAGACGCACCTGCGTCAATTGTACGTGATCCGCGGATCGATGATGGTGTAGAGGGCATCGACCACCAGCGTCATGAGGGCCACCACCAACCCCAGGAAGATCACGGCAACCTGCACGATAGGCATATCCTTGCGCAAGATCGCCTGCACGATCAACCGGCCCAGACCGGGCCAGGCAAAGACCTGCTCCACGATTACGCTGCCGGAGAAGATGAAGGCGACCTGCAGTCCCAGGATGGTGATTGGCGGGATCAGCGCGTTGCGCAGTGCGTGCTTCCAGATGACCAGACGCTCGAGCACACCTTTGGCCCGCGCCGTCCTGATGTAGTCGAGGCCAAGGACTTCAAGGAGGCTGGCCCGCACCAGGCGCATCTGGGTCGCGGCGGCATCCAATCCCAGCACCATCGCCGGCATGACGAGGTTCAGCCATGAGCCCCGACCGGAGATCGGCAGAATCTGCCAGATCACCCCGAAGAGCAAGATCATCATGATCCCCATCCAGAAGTTGGGGATGGCCCGCCCCATGGTGGCCAGCCACGTCACGAGCAGGTCGATCGTGGAGCCTCTGCGGACCGCAGCGATGATCCCGCTGGGCACGCCGATGCCAACGGCCAGGAGCAGCGCCGTGGCTCCGAGTTGAAATGTCGCCGGCACCCTGGACAGCACGACCTGCAGGGCCGGCTCGCGCATCTGCCACGACCGGCCGAAGTCGCCGTGCACCGCCTTGTACAGGAACCGCCCGTACTGGACGTACAGCGGGTCGGCAAACCCCATCTCGCGCCGGACTTCCTCGATGAGCTCTGGGGTGGAGTGCTCGATGGGAATCATGAACTGGACAGGGTCGCCCCCCAGGAAGATGATGAAGAAGGCGAAGAGGGACACCCCGAACACGACCACCAGCGTTTGGAGGAGCCGCCGGCCGATGTAGGCCACCATCGCACTGGCCCGCCTTCACGATCAGAGTCCTGCGAAGTTCTATGGTCCACCAGGAGTCCCTGCCTCGGCAGAGATCGCTCCGTTAATTGGCGCCCGCGTGGGCGTCTTTGATCCTCCTCAATTCGCCAGCGCCAGGATCGTATCGAGCAGCACCTGTGCGCCCGTGGCCGCGGCATCCCAGGAGATGTACTCATCCTCGGCATGGCTCCGGCCTTCCTTGCATGGGACAAAGATCATCGCCGCGGGGCCGAGATCGGCGGCGTACTTCGCGTCATGTCCCGCGCCGGACGGCATCCGATGCGTTCGCAGGTTCCGGGCTCTGGCGGACCGCTCGATGACGTCGAGGATCTCTGGAGCGAACGCCGTCGGCTCGCTGAACCAGAACTCCTCGCACATCGCATCGAGACCCCGCGCGCGAATGCCCTTCAAACACTCCTCGAAGGCCGCCTGCGCCGCTTCTATCGTCAGCGCCCGAGGGGCCCGCATGTCGAGGGTGAACTCCACGGCATCTGGGATGACGTTGATGGCGTTGGGCGAGACCTTCAGCACCCCGACGGTGCACACCAGGTCGCCGCCCACCTGCTCCGGCAGCCGGCTGGCCACCACCACACATTCTGACGCGGCCACGAGCGCGTCGCGCCGCCAGGCCATTGGCGTCGTTCCCGCGTGTCCCGCACGGCCGCGGATGCGACATGTCGACCACGAAATGCCCTGAATGCCTTCGACCACGCCCATGTCCGCACCGACTTGCTCCAGCACCGGCCCCTGCTCGATGTGCAGCTCGAGATAGGCAGCGAAGCGACGGATCCGGGCGTCCTCGTTGCCGCGATAGCCGATGCGCTCGAGTTCCTCACCGAACGAGCGGCCCGCTGGATCGCGCCTCGCGTCGGCGTAGGCGCGGGTGAACCGCCCGGCGACGACGCCGCTGGCGAGCATCGCCGGCTGGAAGCGCACGCCCTCTTCATTCGTCCAGTTCACCATGATGAGAGGCCGGCGCGTCTGCACGCGGGCATCATGCAAGGCCCGTATCACTTCCAGGGCGCCCGTGACCCCGAGCACGCCGTCGAAGCGGCCTCCTTGGATTACGGTGTCCAGGTGCGAGCCGAACAGGATGGGCGCCAACTCAGAGTCCTCGCCTGCGCGATGTCCGTACATGTT
>JBQTJG010000159.1:0-4316 GCA_052387355.1 Armatimonadota bacterium
TTCGCGCTGAGGCAGGTGCACGAACATGAAATCGCATACTTGTCCGGCGCTCCCCGTCCGCTCAGGGGAAACATGGGCTAGCTAGCTAGACTCCCGCCAGCCATCCTCATTGAATGACCGGACTCGAGTGACACAGACTCAGTGCGCGACGCCGCCATCAGATATCCGGTGACTGGGACCAAGCGACGGGCGACCGGATCGACGGACAGCGAAAACTCTTCGAGCGTGACGGCCCCCAGCAGTCCGGGCCCACCGCACGGACCGATGAGGCATATCGTCGGCAGCTCCTGATCTTCCAGCGTGACCAGCACGATCGTGATGGGCCACGCTTCCTCGCGCCCGTCTGCGAAGCGAATGCGGCGCGTCGACAGCGGTGGGCAGCCGAGGGCGTCGACGATGTCTTGTGGAAGGGTCGTCCAGGTCGCGCCGGTATCGACGAGAACTGGCACGACACGATCACGGGTGTGGTCGTGCGGATTCCTGAAAGTCGGCTCGACGATGAACGTTCCCACGGTTGGATCGTCGCATTCGACCGCTGAGACGGTCAATGTCGCGGATTGTAGACAGTCATCGACGGAAAGTGGATCACGCTCTGAGCCCGGCCGACGGGCTCGGAGCGTGTTCCCGCCGGCACAGCTCAGATGACGTTCTGGGCCTTGAGATCCTCCCGGTCGCGCGCGGTCAAGCCCAGCCACTCGGCGTAGATCTCGGCATTCTGCTCGCCGAGCAGCGGCGCGCGGTCCACCGCGACGTGCGATTCGGACATCTTCACCGGCCACCCGGGCAGCGTGAATTTGCCGCGCTTCGGATGATCGACGGTGACGATCATCTCCCGCTTCTGCAGAGCGGGGTCCTGCGTGATCTCCATCGTGTCGTAGACCGCCCCGGCCGGGACGCCGGCATCGCCCAGGATCTGCATGACCTCGGCCTTGGTACGGCTCTGGGTGAACTCGGTCAGGATGCGGTCCACCTCGTCGTGGTTGGTCCAGCGCGTCTCCGGCGAGTTGAAACGCTCGTCACCGATCAGGTCCTCTCGACCGATGGCCTTCAGGAGCCGGTCCCAGTGCCGGTTGCCGGCGCGGGTGGTGTAGATGAAGCAGTAATCGTTGAGGCCTCCGCCCTTGCACTTGTAGAGACCGCTGGGGGCTGTCGTGCCCAGCGCGCTGCGGTTGCCCGAGCGCACCGCGGCCTTGCCGCTGACAGCCTGGCGCGCGAACGCGATGCGGCTGAAGTTGATCACCGCGTCCTGCATGGCGACCTTGACGTGCTGGCCTTGGCCGGTGCGCTCGCGCTGGTGCAGCGCCGCCAGGATGCCGATGGCGCAGTGCAGCCCGGTCCCCGTATCGCCGATGGTCGGGCCGGGCTTGAGAGGCTCGGTCTCGAGGGTCCCGGTGAGGCTCAGGGCTCCGCCCACGGACTGAGCGATCATGTCGAAGCTCACGTAGTTCTCGTACGGCCCCTCGCCAAAACCCTTGACCTGCGCGTAGATCAGACGGGGATTGATCTGCCGGACAACGTCATAGCCGAAGCCCAGTCGCTCGATGGCGCCCGGGGCGAAGTTCTCGATCATGACGTCGGCCTTCTTCAACATCTCCGTGAAAATCTGGCGACCGCGTTCGCTGCCGAGGTTCAGGGTGACGCTGCGCTTGTTGGCGTTGAGCAGCATGAAGTAGTGCGAATCCACCCCCGGCTGGTCGGTGGAAGCACCGCGCCCCTGGTCACCGCCCCGAGGGTTCTCGACCTTGATGACATCGGCGCCCAGCCAGGCGAGCGCCTCGGTGCATGAGGTGCCGGCTTCGAACTGGGTCAGATCGAGGACCTTCACGTCTTCTAACGCGGTCTTCTGTGACATGGTGTGGACTCTCCTCTCAACAACCTTCGAGCGCGCTTGCGTTCGCCACGATGATCTTCGTTCCGTCAGCCTTCTCGCAGAACACGGTGACCTCGGCGCGCGTCTGGCCGCCCTCGATGCGCCGGCCCGTAATGATACCCCGCGTCGTGAAGGGCTCGTTCGGCCACAGCACGTTGGTGAATTTCACGTCCAGACGTCCGCCCAGGTAGAAGCCGCGACCGAAATGCCGTGTCAGGAGCTCGGTAACGCACGAGAGCGTCATGCGGCCCCCGATCACCGTGTCGCCGAAGCCGAGCGCTTTCGAGGCGGCCTTGTCGTTGTGATAGTTCCGACTGCGGTAGAAGTACTCGTTGCACATCGCTTCGCTGAACGTCTTCCGAAGCTCGACCGACAACGGCTCCCCGGCAGGCTCGTCCGCCTGTCTCGCGCCTTCCTTGCTCGCCGGATCGCGCAGCGTGACCGCGCCGCTCGTCTGCTCCGCCAGGAAGCTCTGGTGATGGATACCGCGCGCGATCGGTTGCCCGGCCTCGTCTCGCACCCACATCTCCAGCGCGACGACGTCGCGATCGCGCCTCCGGTAGCGATCCGCGACCCGCGCGCTGCAGCGCAGCGTTTGTCCAGCGCGCGTCGGCGCATAGATCTCCCATTCCTGGCGCCGCCACAGGTTGCCGAAGAGGTTGTCGAGGTACCAGCCCTTGAACTGGCTGTCCGCATCCTGGAAGACGATCACCGGCGCCACTGGTCCGCCAAATGGCGACGTCGTCGTGTACCAGGGATTCGGCTCGTCGAGCCCCTTCACGTAGTGCTGGACCATCTCGTCGGTGATCGCAAGTTCGAGCGTCCCGAGATCCTTGCCCGGGTACACGTCCGTCGTCAGCATGTGCGCTCCTCCCTCTTCCAGCCCCACCAGGCGCACACGGCCTGGCCCATGACGAGATCCTTGTCCCGCTCTGGCAACCAGGGCAGCTCCTCGGTGAACATGGTCACGCACTGCCGCCACGAGCACGGCATCTTCGTGATGTCGGTTCCCCAGAACATGCGCGTCGGTCCGAAGGCGGGCATGTGGTCCATCGCGGCGTCGTCCTTCAGGGTGGTGGTGCCGCCCCGGCCACCGAGGTGGTCGATGGTCAGCCGGAGCCCCGGATGCCGCTCGGCGATCCGGCCGATGTGCGCCAGCGAGTCCGTCGCCAGCATCGCGATCGGCACGCCGGCGCGCTCGGCGGCAGCCAACAACCAGTCGAGCGTGCCATCGGCCAGCCAGCCCCGCATCGGCTCCTGAAGAAACCCATAGCGGAGCCCAAGATGCCCGGCTGGCTCCGCCAGGTATCGACGAGGGAGCGCGTGTCCGGCTGATTCAGCGGGAAGGCGCCGAGGATCGCAAAGCGCCTTGGAAAATCACGGACGGCTTTGAGGGCCATCTCGGTGGAGTTGGGATCCCAGCCCGGCGGGTGGATCACGGCCGCGTCGACGCCGCCATCGTCCATCAGGCTCAGAGCCTCCTCGGTCGTGAACGAGGTGACCTGGCGATGGGCCATGTTGCTCGGCAAACCGCTACCCCAGAGATGGATCTGGGCGTCCACGATGCGCATCACTGGCCCGAGAGTATCAGGGTCGGAGGTCGCGCCTAATAGAGGATGGGCCCCGAGGGGAGGTAGAGCTCGGGCCGGCCGAACAGACGAGAGGCCATGAACAGCGTCGGGCCGCCGATGCGGAAGCCGGAGCTGACCAGCGCCTCGAGCAGGGAAGCGCAGGCGCCGGGAACGCGCAGCGTCACGCTTCCCCCGCCGCTCGCGCCTGCCGCCGCCGCGGCAGCCACCGCCTCGAGGAACGACGTCTCGTCGCGCCCCGCCGCCGGCCCGATCCGCTCGCCCCGCCGGTACGCGAAGGCAGCGACCTCGCCGCCGCGCTCGATCGCCACTGACGCGCCGCCGTCGCTCAGACAGTGGGCCAGGTCATCGGCGCGGCCGTGGCAGAAGACCTCCGCGACCAGCTTCTCTGCGGCTCCGGGATCGCACGGCAGCTCCCGTTTTCGCGGGTCGAGTCCGACCCGCGCCTGGAGCCGCGCCACCGCCGTCGCGTCCCCGTCCAGGCGGTAGATCGGCCAGCGCGGCGCCATCCCGGCCATCACGTAGCGCGCCTGGGCACGCGGGTCGAGCGTGGCCAAGGTGCAGCGTACCTGCGCGCCCCGCGCCTCGCCGTAGGCTAGCGCCCGCTCGAGCAGCGCTCGCCCCAGGCCCCGGCTTTGGTCGCCCGGGAGCACGAAGAACATGGACAGGTACCACACCTGGCCGCGGACCAGGGCCGAGACCATGCCGCGGATCCGCCCCTCTTCGACGGCGCAGAAGTAGCCGTCCGGATCGCTGATCAGCCCCACCCGGGCATCGCTCGCCACCGGGGCGTCGGCCGGTCTCGCCGCCCCGCCTCTGCGCACTGCACCGTCGTCGCTCGCGGCGACGTGCACCCG
>JBQTJG010000160.1:0-7217 GCA_052387355.1 Armatimonadota bacterium
GTGAGCGCGATGCGCCGCGGCGCCGGTCCGTCCCCTCGGGTTTCGATCACTGCACGTGCGCGCCGGCAGCCCCGGCTGCGTCGCGTAGCGCCTGCACGGCCAGCACGGTGACGATGTGCCGCTTGTATTCGATCGACCCGTAGAGATCGTCTAGGATCTCGACGGAGCGGCCCGCTGTTTCCGCCGCGACGGTGAACAGGTCGTCGTCGGGCCGGCCGCCTATGAGGGCGGCTTCCGCCTCGCGCACGCGCGCAGGGATCGGTCCCACGCTGCCGACGGCCGCGCGCGCGTCCGTGATGATCCCATCCGTGATCGTCAGCACAGCCGCCACGCCCGCCGTCGGGCGCTCATGCGTGGCGAACCGGGCGTAGGCGGCGCCGGCGCCCTGACCGAAGGACAAAACCTCCACCCGGATCAGCACCTCGTCGGGCTCGCGGACGGTCTGCAGAATGCCGGTGAAGAACGCATCGGCCGCTACCCGCCGCTCCGCCCCGTCACGCGCCACCACCAGCGTCGCACCACGCGCCACCAGCAGGGCCGCGGGATCGCTGTGCGGCTCGGCGAAGCACAGATTCCCACCGAGCGTCCCGGCGTTGCGGACCCGGAGATTCGCGACGCCGGCGGCCACGTGCGCCAGCACCGGCGCGCGCGCGTTGACCAGGGGCGAGCGTTCGATCTGGTAATGGGTGGCGAGCGCACCGATGGACACCGCGTCACCCTCGACCGTGATGGCGTCGAGCCCAGGGATCGTCTTGATGTTCACCAAGTGCCGGTAGTGGGCCAGCCCGTCTTTCATGACCGGGATGAGTTCCGTGCCGCCCGCATAGACCGCCGCATCGTCACCGTAACGCCGCAGCAGCCGGCTGGCCTCAGCCACCGTTGTTGGTTCGTGGATCTCGAACGGCCGCAGCATTCGTCAGGTCCGACGCCGGCGTACCGTGGACGCGGGCATGCCTTCGTCGAGTTCCATTCGGCGAAGCCCCCGGACCCAGTATGCCCAGTACTCGTCCATGAACTCCCCGCGGTATTTGGACGCGTGCAGCGCCGCGATCTGTTCCTCCGGGATCGGCCGTAACGTCCCCAGGCGCGCGGCCGCCGCCTGAAGATGGAGGGCGCGTTCGAGCGTCAGGGCGGTCAGCACCGCCCAGCGGACATCCTGGCCCGTGACCAGGACGCCATGATTGCGCAGCAGCACGACGCGGCGCCTTCCGAGCGCGCGGGCAATGGCCGCGCCGGTCTCGCGCGTCATCACCAGACCGGCCGTGTCGTCAAAGATACCAATCCCTTCGGGAAACAGCAGCGAGTCGTGAGAGAGATACAGCAGTCGACCGTCCGTGGCGCCCAGAGCCGTGCCATAGACCGGATGGGTGTGGATCACGGCCCCCACATCGGGACGCGCCTTGTAGACCTCGGTGTGCAGAGGCGCTTCCAGGTGCACGATGCCGTCGCCGGCGACCTTGCGGCCGTCGAGGTCGAGGGTCAGCACATCTCTTGGGGTGACCTCTTCGAGTCCCAACCCCTTCCGCTTCATGAGGATGCGCGCGCTGTCCCGCGCGCTCACGTGTCCGAGCGTGAGATCGCCGTGGCCGTGCGCGGCCAGGATCCGGCAGGCCCACGCGACCTCCTCACGCAGCACCGCTGACTGCCGGCCCGCCGGCCGCAGCCCTGCCACGCTCGCTATGGCGGGATCCTTCGCGCGTCGATGCGCCGCTGCGGTTGTCCGGCTCATGTCGTCGACGACAGCGCCTTGCGCGAGGCCAGCAGCAGCTTCATCCGGCGCTGCATGAGTTGCGGAATCTGCTCCGGGGTGTACGGAAACAGGCCCTTGCCCGTCTTGATGCCCAGCTCACCGGCCTCGACCTTTTGCCGGATCAGGGGACTGACATCGCGGCGGCTGCTGAGATCGGCGTTAAGATATGAGGCGACGCTATCGTAGATGTCCAGCCCGGCTACGTCGAGCAATTCGAGCGGGCCGATCACCGCCAGTTTGTACCCGATGCCCCATTTCGTGATCGTGTCGATATCCTCGGCGCTGGCGATGCCTTCTTCGAGCAGGTGCAGCGCCTCGCGCATGATCGCATAGAGGATGCGGTTCTCAACAAACCCCGGCACGTCGCGCCGCACGAGCACCGGGATCATGTCCAGCCGTTCGACCACACCGCGTGTCGCGTCGACCGTCGCGTCGCTCGTCCGCTCGCCACGAATGACCTCGATGACCGGAATCAGGTGAGGCGGGTTGGACCAGTGCATGCCGACGACGCGCTCGGGCCGCGCCACCGCCTTCCCGAGTTCGGTGATCGGGATGCCCGACGTATTCGACGCCAGGATCGCTTCAGACGATACCTGCGACTCGATCTCCTTAAAGAGGCGCTGCTTCAGGTCGAGCCGTTCTGGAATGGCCTCAACCACGAAGTCGGCGCCGCGAACCCCCTCACCGATGTCGAGCGTGTAACGTAGACGCGCCTTCGCGGCGTCGATCTGCGCCGCGTCGAGCAGACCGCCGCCGGCCAGCGTGGCGAACACGGTGTCGACCGTGCCTCTCGCCCGGTCGAGGATCTCCAGCTTGATGTCGGCCAGGCGTGTCTCGAACCCATGACTCGTGAAGACGGCGGCCATGCCCGGCCCCATCGTGCCCGCTCCGACGAGCGCGATTGTTTGGATCGCGTCCCCCCTCATGCTGCTCCCTCCATCGCTATTGCCAGTCGCCCAGCGTCGCCATGGCCGCGCCCACCGCAGCGCCGAGCGACACCCGCTGTCCCAGGTTGGCGAGACTGCGCTCGAAGACAGCAAGCTGCGCGGCCAGGTGCGTGGGGTGCGCGCCGACCGCCATGTGCCCGAGCCGGATCTGCTTGCCAGCGAACTCCCCCAGGCCGCCGGCGACCATCACCCCGTAGCGCTCGCGCATTTCCCGTCGCACCTCTGCCTCCGGGAACCCCTCCGGCACGCGGATCACGGTGATGGCTGTCGCCATAATCCGGTCGCGCGCCGGCCAAAGCTCGAATCCAAGCGCCCGCACGCCGGCCCGGCAGGCGCGGCCGACGGCGGTATGCCGCGCGACGCGGCGGTCCAACCCCTCCTCGAGCGCCTGCGTCAGGACGGATTCCAGCGCATACACGAGGCTAACCGAGATCGTGTATGGAAAGCGGCGGCGGCGTATCCAGGTCTCACGCCAGTCCAGGACCGACAGGTAGCTGTCCCGAAGCGGCGGCGTTCGCCTCTCCATAGCATCCCAGGCCGCCCGGCTGACGGAGAGCAAACTGAGCCCCGGGACGCCGCCGAGACACTTCTGGGGGCCGCCGATGGCCACGTCGACAGCCCAATCATCGGTCCTAAAGAGCTCACCACCGACCCCTGCGGACGCATCGACGATAGAGATGACGCCGAACTCCCGGGCGATAGGGCAGATGTGCTCCACGGGATTGAGCGTGCCCGACGGCATCTCACTGTGGACCACGGTCAGGAACCTGACGTTGGGGTGCCGGCGGAGAGCAACGCGGACGTCCTCGGGATCCACGGCCTCGTTGGGCGGCACGTCCAGCGGGATCGTCTCCGCTCCGACACGCTCACAGAGCGTCCGGAATGAGTGGCCGTAGACGCCCGAACTCAGCGCGAGGACGCGGTCTCCCGGGGAGATCAGCGAGGCGATGGCGGCTTCCATGCCCAGCACGACTTCTCCCTGCATGATGACCACGTCGTTGCCGGTTCGGAAGACCTCCTTTGCCAGGTCCGTCGTCCGGGCAAACAGCTCGATGAACCTGGGATCGTAGTGGTACGTGACCTGCCGGGCCTGATCCCGCAGCGTCCGATCAGTGACGTCGCCCGGCCCGGTGGCCATCGTGAGGCGCGGCCAGTCCATTCGCATTCTCCTTCAGTGGGCCCCGTCGCGCTAGCGCCGCTCCGTGGGCGGGTACTCAGGATGCGGGAATCCGAAGATCATGATCACATCCTCGTCGCCGGTGTTGGCGACCGCGTGCCAGACGCGCGGCGGGATGAACAGCGCGTCGCCGGGCGCGAACGTCACGACGCCGTCATCGAGCCGCAGTTCCCCGCGCCCCTGCGCCACGAACGCCACCTCTTCAACCGTGTGTGAGACCATCCCGAGCACGGTCTTGGGCCGAAAGACCGAGTAGCCCAGCGACGCCTGGTTGTCGCCGGTCGTCTGGCGTGTCACGAGCATGCGGCTCCAACTTTCTTGCGGGAGCGGGATCTTCTCGACCTGATCGAGATGGATGACGCGGACGCTAGACATCACAGCGCCCACTGGCCGTCTTTCACGATGTAGCGACCGGTATCCACGATCTGCAGCGAGGCGTTGAGCACCACACCGTCGAGGTGAAGAACGCTCACGTTCTTCCCGCCGGGATAGGCGTTGTGGTTGTCGCCGAGCGCGAAGTGCACGGTGCCCAAGCGGCCCTTCTCCGACGGAGACCCGAACGGCGACTTGGTGCTCGTGCCGAATGCGAATTCGCCGACGACGTCGGCGTTCTCGACGCCCTTGAGCACCTCGCGGAGCCGTTCGGCCTCCGGGCCCCCCTCGATCTTGACCGCCCTCCCGCCCTTCAGCGTCCAGCGAATCGGGTTCTTCACCTGGCCGGGGAGACCGATCCCCAGCATGACGCCGTCCACGACCATCGTGCCTTCGGTCTGATCCTCGACAGCCGCGAAGGCGACCTCGGCCCACAGCGGCACCGGCCCCATCATCTGGCCGCGCTGCTTGATCGGCGTGACTTCAAGCGCCGGGCGTCCCTCGATGCTCACGGTCATGTCGGTCCCGTTCGCCGCGGTCACGCGACACCGCTTGACGCCGTGTAGCGCGGCAATGGCATCGCGGGCACGCGTGGTCGCTTCCTCGATGTCTTGCCTGGTGAGATCCCAGGCGCCCATGCCTTCTTCAACCGATGCAATCTTCCCATTGTTGGCGCACGTCTCTCTCACGGCGGATACGTGCGCGAACCGGTTGGCCCATTCCAGATTCGTGATGATGATGACCTCATCCGAGGCCACCATCGCCTGGTGCAGGTTGCGGGGCGGCGCCATCGGGAAGCGCGTGTCCTTGAGCCCGCGTCGCACCTGCGCCTCGTTGTTCATGATGACGGGAAACGCCTCGCGGTCCAGCGCGACTGCGGCCACCGCGTTCGCCTGGATCAGGTGCGCGTCATCGGTGATGATCGTGACCACGTCGCCGCCGGCCACGGACATGCACGTGTCAACCACGAGCTCGGCGTCTTGACGAAGTTTCCCATCCGATCCTGGCATCGATCGTCCCTCCCTATGTGCAGAGCCCTCACGCGCGAAATCTCGGCAGCACGTCGCGCGCGAAGCGTGTCACCTGGCCGAACTGGTCGAGCGCGCCGAACCGGCAGATGAAGTAGTCAACCCCGGCGCGCGCGAAGTCGCCGATCCATTTCGCGATCTGGTCCGGAGTCCCGACCGGGCCCCACTCCCCCAGATCCACGGCTTTGCTGAGTTCCGGATAGTACTGGGTAATGTATTCGTCGATCCCGCGTTGGGCCTCGGCCTCAGAATCGGCGATGTTCATGGTCACCTGATATGACACCGTGATCGCGGCCGGGTTGCGGCCCGCAGCGCGGGCGGCCTCGTGAATCCGGGCCCGCTGCTGTGTGAGTTCTTCCGGATGCCGCGCCCGGCAACAGGTCATCCAACCGTCGCCATACCGCACGATGCGCTCGGCGGCCCGATCGATCACGCGACTGACCCGGCCCTCCTCGACGCCCCGCATCAGCCGCGGGTTGCTGACGATCCACATCGGCGGCGGCGTCTGGATAGGCAGGAGCGGACCCATCTCGACTCCCGACGAGAAGCTGATGTCCTGATAGTCGAAGAACCGGCCCTTGAAAGTGATCCCACCCTCGGTCCATAGCGTGCGCAGCACGTGGAGGCCCTCTTCGAAGATCGCCGCGCGCTTCGTGAAGTCCAGGCCCAGCGCCTGATACTCGCGGCGCACGCCCTCCTCGGGATTCCCCATGCAGGCCCCCAGGATCGTACGGCCCTTGGCGATCACGTCGAGCGTCGCCCACTCCAGCGCCAGGTACAGGGGATTGCGCGTCGCTGAGACCAGGCAGGCCGTGCCGAGCTTCACGCGCGTCGTGCGCTGAGAGATCGCAGCAAGCAGCGAGATGGGCTCGTAGCGCGGCTTCGAGAACAGGCTATCGCCCACCCAGACCGAGTCGAATCCGGATTGCTCGACCACCCCGGACAGGTCGAGCAGGGCCGGGATGTCGTACTGTGGCGCGAGCAGCGGTTCGCGGTTGTTAAGGTTGACTCCGAAAACGCTCCGCTGGCTCATGTCGGGGCTACCTCTTTTCGCGACTCCCTGAAGCGATACGGCATGCCCCTGACAGCGATCGGGGACATGCCGATCTGGCTGCGGATTGCGCGTTTGACTGTATACTGTCTACGCGGCAATACGGCAACGTCCTGCTTCACGAGGATCGAACTCATGCGCATAGAGGCTCGTCTCAGGGAACTCGGTCTCGTTCTACCACCCGTCCCGCAGCCCGTTGGAACCTATGTGCCGGACGTCCGGACGGGGAATCTGCTGTTCGTCGGCGGGAAGGTCCCCTATGGCCCTGATGGCCGGGTCATTGCTGGCAAGGTGGGTGCGCAGATCAGCGTGGAAGAAGGCTACCAGCATGCCCGGCTCGTGGGTCTCACGCTTGTCGCCACGATGAAGGAAGCGCTCGGCGATCTCGACCGCGTCATGCGCATCGTCAAGATTCTTGGGATGGTGAATGCGGTTCCGGACTTTACCGACCATGGGAAGGTCATCGACGGGTGTTCAGACCTGCTGGTCGAGGTCTTCGAGGAACGGGGAGCCCACGCGCGAGCGGCGGTCGGGATGGGCTCGCTGCCGAGGCAGGTTCCCATCGAGATCGAAGCCGTCGTTGAAGTCGACTGACACGATTCGACGCGCTCACTGGGACGCGCTCAACGAAGGGCGGCGGCCACGCGCCGCCGATACCACCCGGCGTAGTCCTCCATCGCCGCCCGCATGTCGAACTGGGGGACGAATCCGAGATCGCGACGGGCCGCGCCCGCGTCGCATGGTTGATGGCGCACGGCCGGATAGCCGGCGATCCCACCCGTCGGGGTGACCGCCACCTCGATCCTGACATGCGGGAACAGCGCTCGGGCAATGTCCACGGTCTCGGGCAGCGAGTAGGCTCGCCCCATGCCAATACTGTACACGCGGTCCT
>JBQTJG010000161.1:0-9587 GCA_052387355.1 Armatimonadota bacterium
GTCTCTCGCGGTCCCGGGACCCGCGCCAACTGCCGGTGGTCGCCGTGGAAGGGAAGTAGAGGGATGTACGCAAAGTCGGCGGCCTACTACGATGCGATCTACGCCTCCGTCGGCAAGGACTACGCGCGCGAGGCCGAGGTGCTCCACGCGCTCATCCAGCGGCACAAGCGCTCGTCGGGCAACGCCCTCCTCGATGTCGCCTGCGGCACCGGCAATCACATCGTGCATCTCAAGCGACACTACGCGGTCGAGGGACTGGACCTCGACCCCGACATGCTCGCTATCGCGCGCCGCAAGCATCCCGATGTCGTCTTCCACCAAGGCGACATGGTGCAGTTCGATCTGGGAAGGCGGTTCGACGCCGTTGTCTGCCTGTTCAGCGCGATCGCCTACGCGTTGACGCCGGAGCGGCTCACGCAGGCGGTGCGGACCATGGCCCGCCACGCGAAGCCCGGCGGCGTCGTCATCGCGGAGGCGTTCATCAGTCCCGAGACGTGGCGGGACGGACACATCAATGCCGACTTCGTAAATCTACCCGACCTCAAGGTCGCGCGCATGAACGTGAGCAGTCGCGAGGGAAACATCGCGGTTCTCGATTTCCATTTCCTGGTGGCGACGCCTAGCGGCATCGAACATTTCAATGAGCGCCACGATCTGGCGTTATTCACCCAAGACGAATACCTGTCGGCGTTTCGCGGCGCCGGGCTCGAGGTCTTTCACGATCGGGACGGGCTGACGGGTAGAGGGTTGTATGTTGGGGTTTCTCCCTTCACGCCTGGGTATGAGCGTGTTCTGCCCGGCTGAAGGCCGTTCGCAGCATGCCGGCGAGTTCAGCGTGCGTCCGGTCAATCCACGGGGCGAGGAACAACTCACGGGTCTCGTCAAGATACCGCTCGACGAACCCGGGATCGTTGCGGATGGTCAGGAGGCCCCGGACGTTCTCGATCCGGTCCGCCAGCTTGATCAGCCCGGCTCGAACGCTTAGCCTCTCAAGATACCGGCCGAAGGCCGCCCGGTCCTGGCGCGTCTCCGCCGGCCGTGTCAGCTCGGCCACGAGCCCGGCGACCTCCGCGCCGAATCGGGCCCGGATCTCCTCGGCCGTGTGATCCGAGTTCTCCACGACATCATGCAGGAGCGCGGCCTGTAGCACGGTCCCATCCTGCACCCCGACGTCCACAAGGAGGCTCATCACCGCGAGAGGATGCGTGACGTAGGGGGCAAGGCTCCCCTTGCGGGCATGCCCCGCGTGCGCCAGCGCGGCGACCTCGTACGTCTCGCGAAGCGTGTGTTCCAGGATGAGGGCTTCTACCATATCCATGCCACCACTCCACTCGCCGACTCGTGACCAGGTACCCAGGTCGACTTCTCTACCCTGGGGATTGCGCTTTCGAGCACCGACTTCCTCCCGTGCCATCTGCACTGTTGACACACCCAGCGGAGGGTAGGCATAATGGCAAGGCAAGATGTCGGACCATTGGACCAATCTTGAGCGTATGAGTCAAGAATTGCGGGCCGATCATCTTAGGGAAACGCTCGATCCAGTCCGCCGCACTAAGGTCTACGAAGAGGTGGCGACGCGGATCCGCCGCCTCATCGCCGATGGCCGTCTCACGCCGGGCGACAAGCTGCCGCCCGAGCGGGAGTTGGCGGCGGCCCTGAACGTCAGCCGGACTTCTGTCCGCGACGCGATCCGCACCCTCGAAGTTGCCGGACTGCTTGAGCCCCGGCAGGGCGAGGGAACTGTCGTTCGCGAGCTATCCACCGACAACCTGGTCGCCCCGCTCGCGTCGGCGCTGCTCGCACGGCGCGACCTCCTCGCCGACCTCATCGCGGTCCGCAAGATGATCGAACCCACCATGGCCCGCGAGGCCGCTCGGCACGTCACGCCTGAAGAGGTCCACCAACTCGAAGCCATCCTGTCCCGGCAGGCCGCCCGCGTCGACGCCGGTGGCCTCGCCATCAATGAAGACAGCGCCTTTCATGACATGATCGCCCGCGCGTCGCGCAACCAGGTCGTGCTCAAGGTCATCGACGTCCTCATGGACTTGCTGCGCGAGGGACGCGAGCGGTCGCTGCAAGTCCGGGGCCGGCCGCAGCGGTCGCTGCGCGGACACCGGCAGATTCTGGATGGGATTCGCCGGCGCGACGGCGAGGCCGCCGCGCGCGCCATGTTGAACCATCTCGAGCAGATCGAAGAGATGCTGCTGCCGGAACGACAGCCTGTTGGGGCTGGCGCCGGCAAGGGGGAGTAGAGCCCATGGATCGCAGTTACGCCGTCGAGATCGTGTACCGCGGTATCTTCCAGAAGACGCTGGCCAAGCACATCAGCCGCGGGCTCGTGCTCGCAGCGTCCAAGGAAGGCAAGACCGGCATCTCGTTCGGCCGATACGGGGACTCGCCGGAACGCAACGGGATCCCGGCCAAGAACTTCGCCATCATCGCGCCCGACGACGAAACGCTCGAAGAGAGCATGGCCCAGTACGAACCGAAGAAGGTCGACATCACGATCTCGGTCGACGATACCCTGTGCAAGGGCGTCGAGTCATGGGCTTGGTACGGCCTGCAGCCGATCAATCGCCTCCTCAATCCCGGCGGCTACCTGATCACCACCTCGATGCTCGGCTTCGACGACCTCCTGCAGATGATCCACGTCAAGCCGACGCCCTATCACCTGGCGGTCCTGCGCGCGATCCCGAGCTTCAGCGGCCTCTGGGTCTACAAGGACGACCACACCGACGTGCGGCTGCTGGGGACCATCGCGCGACTGGTGCCCGACATGGTGAGCCTCAAGGCCATCGAGCAGGCCATCCTCGCGGAGTGGAACGATGAGCTGAAGATGCTCTCGGCCCGCAAGGCCTTCGAGCGGGTCGAGGTGATGGAAGTGCCCGCCGGCGTGGGCGTGACCGACACGCCGTACGAGTTCACGCTGCCCGGCTGGAAGGAGATGCGCGAGGGCGTCGTCATCGACAGCATCGAGATGGGCGGCGGCTTTGTTGATCCGGTGTCCGGCGTGTCGGGCGGCTACCGGCCGGCCCGCAACCCCTACTTCAAGAAGTTCAGCACGCGCACCATGCGTCCGGTCGTGGACTTCGATACGTGCATCAAGTGCACGCTGTGCTGGCTGCAGTGTCCGGATTCGTGCTTCGATGTGACGCCCGATGGGCTCTATGACGCCAACATGGACGCGTGCTGCGGCTGCGGCGTCTGCGAGGCGGTGTGCCCGGTGGACAAATGCGTCACGATGGTCAACGAGTCCGCGTTCACCGACAACGCCAGCCAGTGGGAGATGTGGAAGGCGGACAAAACCGGGTACAAGACCTGGCTGACCGAGAAGATTCAACACCGGCCGGATCGGTCGCACGGCTTCCGCTATCGCGGTCAGTATGCCGAGCAGATCAAGGTGATGGCGGAGGTCGGTATGGCGAAGGGCGGGGACGAGAAGGTCGGCGGCGAGGATACCACGGAAGCCAGCGCGGGAGGGTGCTAGATGGCTCAGGTACGCGAACCCGAAGTCGCACTCCACGAGACCGAGGCGCTCATCAGCGGCAGCGAGGCGATCGCCGTCGCCTGCAAGCTGGCCGACGTCGACGTCATCACCGCCTACCCGATCCGTCCCTATGATACCGTGATGCAGTACGTCGCTAAGCTGGTCAGCAACGGCGAGATGGACTGTGAGTATATCGTCGCCGAGAGCGAGCACTCGCAGTTCGAGATCGTGAAGCACGCGTCCGCCGTCGGCGCGCGTGTGTTCGTCGGTTCGAGCGGTGTCGGCTGGATGTACGCCTTCGAGGCGCTCACGGTGACGCCGGCACTGCGCATCCCGATGGTGGCGATGGTCGGCAACCGGGCCCTGGACGATCCGGGCGCGTTCGGCGTCGAGCACAACGATGCGCTGGCGGTGCGAGACCTGGGCTGGATGCTGGTCTGGGTCGACAATGCGCAAGAGGCCCTCGATGTGGCGCTCCTGGCGTGGCGGATCGCCGAAGACCGGCGCATCCTCCTGCCCTGCGCGATCGGCTGTGACGGCGCGTTCCTGACCCACTCGCAGTCGCTGGTAAAGATCCCGCCGCAGGAATGGGTGGACGAGTTCCTGCCCCGCTATGACCGCGCCGAGCTGCGGCTGCATCCTGACAACCCGATCACCATTGCGCCCCAGGCGAACGAGGACTGGGTCATGGAGATCCGTATGCAGAACGACGCGGCGATTCGCCGCGCGCCCGGCGTGATCGCCGAGGCCTACGCCGACTTCGAGCGGATCTTCGGTCACAAGTACGGGAATCCGTTCATAGAAGAGTATGAGACCGACGACGCCGAGATCGTGCTGTTGGGCATGGGCACCATGTCGATGCCGGTGAAAGTCGCCATCCGCAAGATGCGCAAGGAAGGGAAGAAGGTCGGTTTCGTGCGGCTGCGCTGGTTCCGCCCGTTCCCGAAGGACGCGCTGCAGGCCGTGCTCGGCCGTTTCCAGGCCGTGGGCGTCATCGACCGCGACTACTCGTATGGGTCGCCGTCCTTCAGCGGCGTCGTGGCCAACGAGGTCCGCTCGGCGCTCTACGGGGCCGACACACAGCCGCCGGTCGTAGGATTCATCTGCGGCCTTGGCGGGCGCGAGGTGACCGTGCCCAACGTGCGCGAAATAGCCGACATGACGTTCCGGGCCGCATCCGGCGAGCGGCTGAACGACACGTACTGGATCGGACTGCGGGAGTAGGAGGGAGAGGGACATGGCTGACGCGATCGAGACCTATCCGGTTCCGGTCCTCGATCCCTTCAAA
The DNA here is from genome assembly GCA_052387355.1 of Armatimonadota bacterium. Lineage (GTDB taxonomy): Bacteria > Sysuimicrobiota > Sysuimicrobiia > Sysuimicrobiales > Humicultoraceae > JBQTJG01. The sequence continues at coordinate 4,776 of JBQTJG010000161.1, forward strand.
GGGGTCAAGAAGGTGCCGCTGGAGGAGTACTTCACCTCCGGTCACCGGACATGCCAGGGCTGCGAGTCGGCGCTGGTGATGAAGCTGATGGTGAAGGCCAGCGGTCCACGGACGATCGTCCTGGGCAGCACGGGATGCATGTACGTCGCCAACACCACCTACTACAGCACCTCCTGGGTCGTGCCGTGGATGCACACACAGCTCGGCAGCAGCGGCTCGGCGGGCCTGGGCACGGCGGCGGCGCTCAAGGTCCTGATGCGCAAGGGCAAGATCGCCACTGAGCCGATCAACGTCATCGCGTTCTGCGGTGCCGGCGGCGGCGCCGACATGGGCCTCTCGGCGATCTCCGCGGCGCTCACGCACACCGACTACAACTTCCTCATCTTGCTCTACGACAACGAGTCGTATGCCAACACCGACATCCAGCTTTCCGGCGCCACGCCGTGGGGCGCGCACACCACGTTCAGCCCGCCCGGCAAGGTGAAGCGCATCCTCCACACCCGGTGGAAGAAGAACGTCGCCGGGATGCTGGCGGCCGGGCACCCCGAGTGTAGGTACGTCGCCACGGTGTGCGCGTCGTATGCCGTCGAGATGATGAACCGCGTGCGCAAGGGGCTGGCGATCGGCGGGTCGACGTTCATCCACTCCCTGGATCCCTGCCCCAAGGGCTGGGACTATGATCCCATACAGTCGCACGAGCTCGGCGAGCTGGCGGTGAACTCCGGTATCTGGCCGTTGTACGAGGTGGAGAATCACACCCTCAAGCTCTACGGGCGGTCCAGGGGTATTGCCGAAGGCCGGTCGAAGCGCCTACCGGTGCGCGAGTACCTGAACCGCCAAGGCCGGTTCGCGCACTTCACCGACGACGACATCGACTACTTTCAGAGTAAGATCGACGAGATGTGGAACCGGTGGCTGGTACCCGGCGTTATTCCGTTTGCGAGCGATCTCAAGAGGGACAAGCCGCCGGCCTGATCACGAACTGTTGAGGCGACGCCGGATGCCTCACATGAACTGCTGAAGTGCACGCACGTCATGGCAACTCCGTGGCTTCCCTCCCATCTTGGGTCGGAGAGCCACGTGTGTGTTGGACGACTGCCCCCTGCGGGCGGAGTAAGAGGAAGGGGTGAGCCGAAGATGAAACTGCGTATACGCACGCGTCGCCTCGCAGTCGCCTCCTCGCTCATAGGGGCGTTGCTCTCGACGGGATCCGCGCTCAGCGCTCCCGCCTTTAGCCCGCGCCGGCCCATCGAGTGGACGATCCCGGCGGGCACCGGCGGGGGCGCCGACCAACAGGCCCGGTTCATGACTCCGCTGATTGCGCAATACAATCTCTCGTCGCAGCCCATCATCCCGGTCAACCGTCCCGCCGGCGCCGGGGCGCAGGCCTTCTTGTGGATGATCGACAAGACCGGCGATCCGCATACCATTCTCATCACGCTGGACAACCTGTTTGCGACCCCGCTGGCGCAGGTGATCCGGAAGCGCGACGGGTCGCGGTTCTCCTGGAAAGACCTGACGCCGGTCGCGCGTCTGTTGCTCGACAACTTCGCGCTCACGATTCAGGGCGACTCCCCATGGAAGACGGTGGCGGACTTCCAGCGGGCCGCCAGGGCCGCGCCGCCAGGAACTATCAAGATGGCCGGCACAGGCTCCAAGCAGGAAGATGAGATCATCATGGTGATGCTGGAGCAGGCCTGGGGCGTGGATTTCACCTATGTGCCGTTCGCCGGTGGCGGGGCGGTAGCTGCAGCCGTGGTCGGCAAGCAGGTCGAGTTCACGGTGAACAACCCGCTGGAGATGATCGGCCATTGGGATTCCGGCCGGGTGCGTCCCCTGGCGATCTTCGCCGGCGAGCGGGTTCAGACCGCGAAGTGGAAGGACGTCCCGACGCTGAAAGAGCTTGGTTTTCCGATCGAGTACCAGATGCTGCGCGGGGTCTTCGGGCCGCCCGAGCTGCCCGCAGACGCCGCCGCCTTCTATGTGGATCTGTTCCGCAAGCTCATGGAGACCCGGGAGATGGCGGACTTCATCGAGCGCGGGGCGTTCTCCAAGGCGTTCCTCACCGGCCCGGACTTCGTCCGGTGGCTGGAGCAGAAAGACGCCTCGGTGCACAGCCTGATGGTCAAAGGCGGGCTGATATCCCGGGAGTGATCGGTTGCTTCCCCGCTGGTGACCGTGCGTAGGGCGGAGACGCTGGCGGCGCTGGCCCTGGCGCTGGGGGCCGGGCTGCTGGTGCGTCAGGCGCTCCACCTGCCGATCGCCTGGACGGGCGCCGGTCCGGGGGCGGGGTTCTTCCCGTTTTGGCTGGCCGTCGGGGTGGCGATCTGCGCCGTGGTCCTGGTGGTGAAGAACCTGCGCGCGACGCCAGCAAACCCCGCTGAGCCGTCTGTGGCGTTCATCCCTCCCGGGGCCTGGAAGCCCCTACTGGTGGTCATCCTGCCCATCGTCGCGATCATCGGCTTCATCGATTACCTGGGGATCTACATCGGCGGGGCGCTGTATCTGGCCGGTTATATGTGGCTGGTAGGCCACCACCGCTGGGCGATGATCGTGCCGGTCAGCATCCTGATCCCGCTCGCGCTGTTCTTCCTCTTCGAGCGGTGGTTTCTGCTGCCGATGCCGTCCGGGTCCATCCTCGAGTACATCCTCTACAAGCGGTAACGGGTCGACCCATGGGAGTCTTCAACGACCTCCTCTACGGCCTGGGCATCGCGCTCACCCCCTTCAACATGTTCATTGGGCTGGTCGGGCTGCTCCTCGGGACCGCGATCGGCGTGCTCCCGGGCCTCGGCGGCACCAACGGCGTGGCGCTCTTGCTCCCCCTCACGTTCTCGCTGAAACCGACGGCGGCGATTATCCTGCTGGCGTCGGTCTATTGGGGCGCGATCTTCGGCGGGGCGATCACGTCGATCCTGTTCAACATCCCCGGGGAGCCCTGGTCGGTGGCCACCACCTTCGACGGCCATCCACTGGCGAAACAGGGGAAGGCGGGGATGGCGCTCACCGCGGCGTTCACGTCGTCGTTCATAGGCGCATTCGTGTCCATCATCTTGTTCACGCTGTTTGCCCCGCCGCTCGCGGAATTCGCGCTCAAGTTCGGCCCGCCGGAGACCTTCGCCGTCCTGTTGCTGGCGTTCGCCAGCCTGTCGGGACTGGAAGGCGGGAATCCGGTGAAGTCCATTCTGATGACGTTCCTCGGCCTGCTGCTGGGCACGGTGGGGTTCGACATTGTCACCGGTCAGCCGCGGATGCACTTCGGCCTGGTGTCGCTCCAGAGCGGCGTGAACTTTATCGTGATCGCCATCGGGCTCTTTGGGCTGGGCGAGATCTTCGTGTCCGTGGAGGAAGGCCTGCGTCTGGTGGGCGTCCGGGCGCGGCTCGGCTTCAAAGACGTGTGGGAGACCTGGAAGCTGCTGCCGGGATATTGGGCGACTATTGTCCGCTCGACGATCGTCGGCTTCTGGATCGGCGTCATGCCTGGGACCGGCGCCACGCCGGCCTCGTTCATGAGCTACGGGATGGCCAGGCAGTTCAGTAAGCATCCGGAGCGTTTCGGCAAGGGCGATGTCGAAGGTGTGATCGCGCCTGAAACCGCCGCACACTCCGCCGGCATTGGGGCGCTGTTGCCGATGGTCACGCTGGGCATCCCCGGCTCGCCGACGGCCGCGGTCATGCTGGCGGGATTCTTTATCTGGGGTCTCAATCCCGGGGCGCTGCTCTTCAAGGAGCAGCGGGAGTTCGTGTGGGGGCTCATCGGCTCGATGTACATCACCAATGTCATCGGCGTCATCATCGTACTCACCCTGGTGCCCGTGTTTGCCTCGATCAACCGCATCCCATTCGCCATTCTCGCCCCGCTCATTGTCATCTTGTCCAGCATCGGCGCGTATGCTACCAATAACGCAGTGCTCGATCTCTGGATCATGCTGGGCGCCGGCATCGCCGGCTACGTGTTCAAGAAGCTCAGGTATCCGTTGGCCCCGCTCGTCGTGGGGCTGGTCCTGTCCGATATGATGGAGCAGGCGCTCCGTCAGAGCCTGATCATGTCGCGCGGCTCGCTGGCGACGTTCTTTGTCAGGCCGATCGCCGCCGTGTTTCTGGTGGCCAGCGCCTTCCTCTTCCTGCTGCCGGCGATCCAGGGGTATACTCGACGGCGGGCGCGGGCGAGCGCCGCGCGCTGACGACGAAGTCTGGGGCCGATGAGGTCTGCCGGCCGATAGGCCTGCTGACATCGGCCGACTGTGAGGGATCGTCGTGCCCTTTGACTGGAGTGCCCTCCTCATCGTCCTCCAGCTCATCTACCTGGAGGGTATCCTTTCGATCGACAACGCGGCAGTGCTCGGTGCGATGGTGTCGCACCTGCCGCGCGACGAGGTGATTCCCTGGCCGCGCCCGCTGCGATTCCTCCAGCGCCCGGTCCACCGTCTCCTTGGCGGGCAACAACTCGCCGCCCTCAAGGCCGGCCTGTTCGGAGCCTACCTCGGGCGCGGCTCGATGCTCTTCGTCGCCTCCTGGGTGGTGCGGAATCAATGGCTGTTGGTGCTGGGCGCGCTCTACCTCATCTATCTGGCGTTCTCGCACTTCGGTGCCAAAGCCGAGGCGGCGGAACAGCGGGAGTACGGGAGGCAGGTGGCCGCGGGGTCGGCGTCGTTCTGGCTCGTGGTCCTCAACGTGGAGCTCGCCGATATGGCGTTCAGCATCGACAACGTCGTCGCCGCAGTCGCGCTCTCGCGCGAGATGTGGGTCGTCCTCACCGGCGTCTTTCTAGGGATCATCACCATGCGCTTCGCCGCTGGGATCTTCGTCACG
>JBQTJG010000162.1:0-6881 GCA_052387355.1 Armatimonadota bacterium
ACGGTGTGCGCGATACGTGGGGTCCCTACAACAGCGTGGACATGCTGGATCGGGTCAGAATGCTTGGTTATCGCAGCGGGTATCGGAAGGACGAAGACATCGAAATGTTGCTGCGGATCGCCACGTACGGTGGCGCACAGGTGATGGGCGACGTTGAATATGGCTTGCAGGTGAGCAACCGTGCGGACTTCGTGGTCGTGGCGGGAGACACGCTCGCCCACGCCGTTATCGAGCAACCGCAGCGCACCTTTGTGGTCAGGCACGGACGATTGGTTGCCGCTCGGGGAGAGTCCCTGGAAGAATACTCCTAGTGAGAGAGGCGCATGTGCCTTACTTGCACTCCACCGAGCGGCCGGATCCGCCGCTGCGGCGGGGATCATCGCGATCAACTCGGTCTGGACCGAGTACGGCCCCTAGTCACGCGCCCGGAATAGCGATCAGATAAGCTGTGTGGCCGCGTCCTGCGGCCGCGCCTGCAGCGTCGCCGGCAGGTGATCCGAGGCCAGGAGCGCGTCGGTCGTCAGCACGTGCGCGCGCCGGTCCACCATCCGCTCCAGCGCGTTCTCGTGCAGCTCGTCGGTCGTCGACGCGCAGCCGTCGCTGAGCAACACCGCCGCGTAGCCGAGATCGTGCCCCTCCATCACGCAGCGCTCGACGCACCCGTGCGTCACCACGCCGCCCACGATCATGCTCGTGATCCCGAGGCGCCGCAGCATGAAGTCGAGATTCGTCCCTGTGAAGACGCCCGAGCAGGTCTTGGGCACGTCCAGCTCACCCGGCAGCGGCGCCAATTCCTCGATGATCTCCGATTCGTCCGACCCAGGCGGCGCCCACCGCGTCACCTGCACCGTCCAGGGACTACCTGGCGCTTTCACCGTCACGACGTGCGTGTGCACAATCGTCTGGCTGTTGCGGCGCATGCGCTCGAGCACGCGCCGCAGGTTTGGAACGACAGTCCGCAGTTGCCGCTGATACTGCTCGACCGCGGCCTCGAGCCTGCACTCCCGCAGCCGGCGGATCGTGTAGCCGTGCTCGCGGACGCACGACACCTGCATGTCGACGAGCACCAGCGCGGTCTGTGGCGACCAGGGGTCAACCGCCGGGACGCCCGAGAACGCCCTGAGGACTTTCCGAGTGAGATCCTGCATCCTGATCCTCCTTCCGTTGGTGCAGCGTAACAGCCGCGTCGCTGGTCGCCGGGACGCGCGCAAGCCTCGCCAGCGATGCGAATCCACAGGCGGCGGCGACCGCGGCCACGTGGAACGCCGCGCCCAGTCCGAACCCGCCGACGACGAGACCGAAGAACGGCGGTCCGATGACCTGCGCAAACTGATTGACCGTCATGCGGAGGCCGATGGCCAGGCCCCGGGTCGTCGACGTGGCCCGACCTGAGACCAGGCTCATCGTCAGTGGCTGCATGAACCCGGTGCCAACGCCGATCAGGCTGAACGCCGCAGCCAGCGCCCAGAACGACGTCAACCAAGGGGTGATCGCGATACCGACGATCGTGAGCGCCAGCGCCATTGCCAGCACGCCCACGTGCCGCAGATGCTGCACTGCCGCGGCGATCGTCGGCCGGATCGCCATCTGGCAGAGCGAGTTGAGCGAGAAGATGACGCCGATAAGCGTGGTCGAGAGACCCACGCTGCTCAGATAGAGCGGGAAGAACGACTGCCGCACGCTCGTCGCGAACATCAGCGCCGCGTTCGTCAGCAGCACGAAACCCACGCCGGGATTTCTCGATAGAGTTGCGGCCTGACGTAGCGCCTCCGTTCCGCCGAGGGCGATCGCCGTGCCGCCCGACTGCGCCGGGTTCGGCTTGGGAAGGATCCACGTCATCGCCAGTGTCAGCAGCGCCAGGACCATCGATCCGCCGAACGCGACCCGGTAGCCCCACTGATCCGCGAGGAACCCGCCGAAGACCGGGCCGACGAGCGCCCCCAGCGAGATCCAGATGGCCAGATGCGCGAAGTTCTTGTCACGATTCTCCGTGGTGCTCGTCACCGCCACATATGTCTGCACGGCGACCACTAGGCCGACATCGGCGAGCCCGACGCCGGCCAGCCCCAGGGCCAGCAGACCGAGGTTGCGGCTCGCGACGACGAGCACGTACGAGACGACGAAGAGCATCGCCGACCACCGCGCGACCCAGGTGGCCCCCAAGCGGTCGGCGGCGGCGCCGAGGTGGATGGCCAGCAGCAACGGGAGGATGACGTTGCTGCTCACGATGAGCCCAACAACCAGTGGTCCGGCGCCCAGCGAAGCGGCATAGACCGGGACCAGCGGCAGCGTGGTATGCCACGCCATGACGAACAGGACGGCGAGCAGGTTGTTGAGGGTCGCGTGGACACTGGCGGCCTGATCCCGATTCGGGAATGCCGCTTCGCCGCGCTCCGTCGCCGGGCTCACAGGACGGCGGGGTACTCGACAGGCTGTCCCCAGTCTACGCCCTGGCGGTAGCCCATCTTCTTGAAGATCTCGATCGCCCGCTTCCGCGCGTTCCATTTATGGATGCCGGCGAACAGGCCCGTCTGCAGGATGACCTCAACGACCTCCTGCGGTGTGGCGCCGACCCGCAGGCAGCTGCCGATGTGGTGGTCGATGTGCACTTCCTCGTATTCACCGATGGTGAGGAACGTCGCGAAGGTGATGAGCTGCCGCGTCCGCGGATCGAGCGCAGGCCGCGGCGTGATCGTGCCCCAGCGCAGGCCGAGCATCAGCTCATGGAAGATGGGATCGAATTCGTTGTTCATCTGCTCCCACTCGTCCGGACGGCCCTCCTGCGCGCCAAGGTGCCTCATGCGCGTCTCGGCGCCGCGCGCCATGAGCGCGCGCAGGTCCGACGTCTGGCGCTCGGGATCAGGCAGGCCCCAATCAACGCCGTACGTGTAGCCCATCTCCTTGAAGATGCGCAGCAGCCGTTTGCGGATGGCGGTCTTGTAGAGGCCCGCGAAGAGGCCCGTCTGCAGCACGACCTCGACCACCTGCTGCGGCGTCGCGCCGGCCCGAAGGCAGCCGCGGATCTGTCGGTCGATGAACACTTCCTCGTACTCGCCGATCGTCAGGAACGTAGCGAAGGCGCAGAGCTGTCGCGTGCGAGGGTCGAGGCCGGGCCGCGAGGTGATCAAGCCCCATCGGAATCCCAACATGATCTCGTCGAACAGGGGATCGAAGTCATCGTTCAACTGCTCCCATTTCCCCTCGTCGTCCCCGCCAAAGATCTTGCGGCGCGTCTCGCGGCCGAGCGCCATCAAGCGCTTCAGATCGGCCATGTGCTCACCTCTTACGGCATGATTTCCCCTTGAGGCAGGGCAGTCGAGGTCCCCAAACGAAGCCCCTTACGGCACCAACTGTCATCATATATGGTGACATTACCGCTGTCTGCTGGGGAGGTTTCAAGGCCACGGACGTGCCGCTCGTCCGAGCACCCGCGACGACGTAGGACGGCGCCGCGACCGCGTACCAGGAGCCCTGAGGTGGCGGAGTGCTGAGATACGCGGCCCATCGCCTGGGGGCAGGCGTCGTGACGCTCGTCGGCGTCTCGCTCCTGGTCTTTCTGTCGCTCCATCTCGCGCCCGGCGATCCGGCGGCCATCATTGCCGGGCCCCAGGCCGGCGAGGACGAGATTCGCTCGATCCGCCAGGAGTTCCAGCTCGACGACCCGCTTCCCACACAGTACGTGACGTGGTTGAATCGCATCGTGCACGGAGACTTCGGCGTGTCTTATCGGGGTGGCCGTCCCGTAGGGCCCGATCTTGCGACGGCGTTTCCTGTGAGCCTCAGGCTCGCGCTCGCGGGACTGGCGCTTGCCGTGATCGTGGGCGTTCCTGCGGGGGTCCTCGCCGCGGTGCGCCGGGACGGATTCGTTGACGTCACGGTCATGAGCCTGGCTGTCGCAGGCATCTCCATCCCGACATTCTGGATCGCGCTCCTGCTGGTGCTGCTGTTCTCCGTACAGTTGCGTTGGTTGCCGTCGTCAGGCTGGGGGACGCTCGAGCACGCGATCCTGCCGGTGTTCTGCATCAGCCTGGGCAGTCTGGCCCTGCTGGCCCGCCTGACCCGATCGGTCATGGTCGAGATCCTCTTCGAGGACTACGTGCGCACAGCGCGGGCCAAGGGACTGCCGGAGCCTGTGGTGCGGTACCGGCATGCGCTTCGCAACACGCTGCTGCCTGTCGTGACGGTCATAGGCCTGCGGTTTGGGGCGCTGGCCGGAGGGGCCGCCATCATCGAGACCATATTCGCCATACCAGGTCTCGGGCGGATGATTGTTGCAGCGGTGGCCAGCCGTGACTTTCCTGCCGTCCAGGGAGGCGTCCTGGTCATCGCCGCCGTGATCACCATCGTCAATCTGTCCGTCGATCTCCTCTATGTCATCCTGGACCCACGCATCCGCTACGACTGATATGACTGACGTGTAGAGGGTCGCTGCCCGCTGTGCGCTGGAAGGCGCTGGTGAAATCGAGGTCGGGCCTGATCGGGCTCGTGGTCGTGGTGTGCTATCTGCTCATGGCGTCGCTCGGGCCTGTGGTCGATCGCAGGGACCCGCTGCAGCAGAACCTGAACACCACCCTGAGGCCCCCCGGCCAGGATGGCTACCTCCTCGGCAGCGACGAGCTTGGCCGCGACACTCTTGCCCGTATCATTCACGGAGCCCGGATCTCGATGGTCATTGGGATCACCGCCGTAAGCCTCGGTGCGCTGATCGGTATCCCTCTGGGGCTGATGTCAGGCTACTATGGCGGCCGTTTCGACGGCGTGCTCATGCGGATCACCGATATCCTGCTGGCCTTGCCGCGTATCCTGCTGGCCGTGACGATTGCGGCGATCTATGGTCTGGGGTTTTGGAGCCTCGTCATCGCCATCGGATTTCCCGACATCCCGGTGTTCGCGCGCGTGACGCGGTCATCCACGCTCTCGGTGGCGCGGCTCGACTACGTGGCCGCCGCCAAGGCGATGGGCATCCCCGAATCGCGGATCATGATCCGGCACATCCTGCCCAATGTCTTTGGACCGGTGATCGTCCAGGCCACCTTCGACCTGGCCACAGCAATCCTCACCGCGGGAGGATTGAGCTTTCTTGGGTTGGGGATTCAGCCGCCGACGCCGGAATGGGGGTCGATGCTCGCGCAGGGAAAGCGGTACATGCGGATCGCGCCTCACCTGATCGCGTTACCGGGACTGGCCCTGGCGGTCCTGATCCTCGGCATCAACCTCCTGGGTGATGCGCTTCGCCAGGCGTACGACCCGCGTTTTCGAGGGAGGGACTAGAGGAAGCAAGCACCGATTTCTGCGTTCTTCCATCTGAGTCTAGGCGAATGCAGCAGGGTCAATTCGCTGTACGCCGTGCACCCCTTCGAACGTCGTGTCGGCGGTAATGACGTCCTCAATTTGCTGACGGACGATGACCGCCGGATGAACGAGATCGCGCGGGCTGAGTGCGGGGTAGCGATCCGCGAGTTCCCTTGCCTGTTGAACGTCTAGATCCTCGATAGGCAGAATGCGGCCCAGCATGATCTGGAAGAAATGATCGAAGATTCTCAGTCCCTTTTCCTTCTGGCCGATGTGGAAATAGCGATAGAGGATTTCCTGAAAGACCTCGGCGTCGGTCACTGCATCGATCTGGCCGGAGGCGACAGCCGCCATCACACGACGCGTGGGTTCAACAAGAGGATGATCGACTCCGGCTGCATACATCGGGATGTTCACGTCAATGAAGGCACGGCTCATCGACGTGTACCCTCAATGTGGGCGGCCTCGATCTCGCGCTTCATCTTCGGCCAGTCGGCTACCGGTGCGCCTACCTGGAAGAGCGCTTCGGCCGCGCGGATTCGTGCCTGCCGATTTTCCAGCAGGAGCAGATCGATGGCCTCACGGACGAGCCGGCCCATGGACACGCTGCGCCGCTCGGCCTCCTTTCGGAGGAGCGCGAGCGTCTGGGAAGGGAGCCGTACTTCGAGACGATCGCTAAGTGATCCCAATCCGAATGTCCGTATACCGGTTACGGTGATTTATGACCGTACATGATCATATCCTGTGTCAGGCCCAGCAGTCAAGGAGCAGGCACTGGCCGATAAACACTATAGGGCGATCTGGTGAGTGGTACACTTTGTCTATGAGCCCGGAGATGCGCGCCCTCGTCTCGATCGAGGAGTTCTGGCGCCTTGGCAGCCGCGTCCCCAAGGCCGAGCTCGTAGCGGGCCAGGTGATTGAGCTGACCCCTGCGAATGTCCATCACGGGCTTCTCGCGTCCACCTTGGATGGGCGCCTCCGCGAGCACGTTGTGGGGCGCGGTCTCGGCTTCGTCGTCGTCGAAGTCGGATTCATTCTCAGTCACGATCCTCCGACCGTCCGGGCGCCGGACGTGGCCGTGGTGTTGAAGGAGAGAATGCCTTTGCCACCGCCTGCGCGTTTCTTTCCCGGGCCTCCGGACTTGGCGGTGGAGATACTCTCGCCCGATGACCGACCTTCCGATGTCGCGTCGAAGATCGGCGACTACATGCGGGCCGGTGCGCAGGCAGTGTGGGTCGTGGATTCACAGACGCAAACGTTTACCGTCCGTACCAGAGACGGCAGCGTTCGCTACGGCGCCGACGAAGTGCTGCGCGGGGCGTCGCCACTGCCCGATTTCGAGCTGACGTTGAGGGAGTTCTTTACCTGGCCGGCCGGCGTTTGATTGCAGCCGCGCAGACCCCTCGTGGTGGACGGCCCGCGAGCGCCTCAGAAGACTTCGGACAGCGGAATAGTCAGACCTGGGAGGACATCCTCTCCTTCGAGGGTCTCGTGCTCGCGCAGCAGCCGGGCCGACCCGTCGCGGCGATAGACCGTGACAGTCTTGGCTTTGGGAGCTACGAGCCACACCAGGTGGCCGCCGGCGTCCA
>JBQTJG010000163.1:0-20020 GCA_052387355.1 Armatimonadota bacterium
ACCCGGTATGAACTGCGCCGGGTGGGCGTGAGGTCTTCGGGAGGACGTAAGAGGGTCAGGCATGCTTTATTGTATGGCTGACTTCCCCCGGTCAGTTGTCACGAGGGTCGTGGCGCGAATCGAGTCCTTGAGGATCTCACCTCGGCCCGCAGGCTGCCGCGGCTGAGCAGCTATCCGGTATACGTTTTGGGAGACCACGTGCTGATTCGAGCCGAGGAAAAAAACGATCAGGCTGCTGTGTATGCGGTGAACGCGTCCGCCTTCGAAACACAGGCCGAAGCCAATCTTGTTGACGCTCTGCGTGAACACGCGCAACCGATCGTCTCACTCATCGCAGAGGACAACGGTACAATCGTGGGGCACATCATGTTTTCGCCCGTTTCGCTCCCCGACAGTCCCTCGCTGAGAATCATCGGCCTAGCACCCATGGCCGTTGCCCCAGAGCATCAGCGCAAAGGGATTGGATCTGCACTTGTCCGTGACGGCCTTGAACAGTGCAAACAACTTGGCTTCGGTGCCGTCGTTGTCTTGGGCCATCCTGAGTACTACCCGCGTTTCGGGTTCTTACCCTCTGTCCGCTTTGGCATCGGCTGCGAATACGAAGTGCCGCAGGAAGCGTTCATGGCTGTCGAGCTCCAACCCGGTTATCTGTCCGGCGTGTCTGGTAAGATCAAATACCATGCAGCTTTCAGCAACGTATAGCTAATCATTCAAGCCGATGCGTCGAAGGAGACCCTGCCACCATGACCGATGACCGAGCTCCTGTGGACCCCAAACACCTTCGCCAGATAGAGGTCTTCGCCGAGGCGAGCACGATCGAGAAGTGGCGAAAGCAGGTTGTCGCTGGGCAGCGTGGCGCGGAGCAGTTCGCCTTTGTCAGTGATGAGGGTTCATACATGCTGGGAGGGGAGGGCATGGCGCCAACCCCCTTGACCTACTTCGTCGCCGGCGTGGCACTTTGACTGCTCTCCCAGGTGTCGCAGGTTGCGGCCAAGAGAAAACTGGTCCTACGTAATGAGAGGGTAAAGGTATTGGCGCGGTTCCGGGAAGAGGGCTCCGTGCTCGCGGGTACGCAACGGGGAACGTGTGAGGGATTCGCCATCGAGCTCTCCATCGACGGTGACGAACGACCTGAAGACATCGCCAAGCTGATGGGGCTGGCCCATGGCATGTGCTTCACCGAGGACACCCTCTCTCGCGTGGTCAAGCTGACGGCGAGCCATCTCTTCAACGGTCAGCCGATCAACGTCGCCCTGGTCGAACCCTGAATCACTTAAAGAGCTAGACAGCAGGGCCTTCGTGGCAACTCTCCTCATCCTTGCTTCTTCGAGGGGTCAGCGAACTGTCGGCTCGTGATCGCGACCTTGCTCAAGTCATTCGCCGATATGGACCACCACCTCTTTGGGCCAGACGCCCAGGCTTCGCCACGCTTGTCCGCATCATTCTTGAGCAGCAGGTGTCCCTCGCGTCTGCCGAGGCCGCTTATGGCCGACTCCAGAACGTGGTTGGTCGGGTCACCCCCCACCGCGTAATGGCCACCACCGAAGGCCGACTCGAGAGCGCCGGTCTTACCCGACAGAAGGCGGCGTACTGTCACGCTCTGGCGAGAGCCCTCCTTGCCGGCACGCTCAACCTCGCTGCCATAGCCCAATTCACCGACGACGCCGTCCGGTCTAGCCTGTTGCAGCTTCCTGGCATCGGTCCGTGGACCGCCGACATCTATCTACTCATGGCTCTTCGCCGCGCCGATGTCTGGCCACAGGGTGATCTCGCGTTAGCCAAAGCGGCACAACAGGTCAAGCGGCTCCGTCGGTGTCCCAGGTCTCAGCAGCTCTCACGCATGGCCACGGCTTGGGCTCCCTGGCGCGCGGTCGCCGCCCGCATTCTTTGGCACTCCTATCTCTCCTCTAACCGGCGGTAACCTGACAAGACATGCCAGTACAGCCTCCACACATCGTAGACGCCTTGCTGTTTGATTTCGGCGGAGTGGTTGTCGAGATCGACTTCGGTCGTGCCTTTGTGTCGTGGGCGTCCCTCTCCGGCACCTCAGCCGAATCGATTGCTGCCCGCTTTCGTTTCGATGGTCCGTATGCGGCCCATGAAAGAGGCGAAATCGATGCGTCCGAGTATTTCGACTCACTACGTGGATCCTTGGGAATCGACATCTCTGACGAGTGCTTTGCTGCAGGTTGGAACGCGATCTTCGTTCGTGAAGTGCCGAACATCCGCAGCCTGCTGCGACAGGCGGCAGCCGTTCTCCCACTGTACTTGTTTTCGAATACCAACCACACGCACACACAGTACTGGATGCGCGAGTACCAGGGAGTACTTCACCCCTTTCGCGAGCTATTTCTTTCGTCAGAACTGGGACTACGGAAACCGACTCTTGAGGCGTTTCATGCTGTTGCGCGGCGAATTAGTACGCCGCCAGAACGAATTGCATTCCTCGACGATTCGGCGGAGAACGTAGAGGGTGCGCGAGCCGCGGGCCTAAAGGGGTTTCATGTCCGGTCGGCGGAGGAGACGGCGTTGGCTCTTCGAAATGAGCTGGGAATCACCTGTGCCCTCTAACATTTAAGGGACCGCTCGGGGCAGCGGAATGGTGACCGGCACGCCCTCCCGCGCCGATCGCAAGATGGCCACCCCGGCCTCGGTGACCCGAAGACCGTCGGTGCCAGTGACATCGGGACCGCGGCGATCGCGGATGCACTCCACGAAATGCCAGATGCTCTTCATGACGAATCCATCGATCCGTCCCGCCACTAGAGGCGCGGCGAAGAGATCCGGATAGCTGATCCCTTTGAGATCGGCGAGGACCAAACTCTCGTTGTGGGATGTGTCGACGTAGATGGCACCCCGCTCGCCGATGATCTCGCACTTGAAGTCCTTGATCGCGGGCCCGCCGGGGGGCAGGATCCAGCAGTGCTCCAACGTGGCCTTCGGGCCCCCTGAGAACTCCAGGGTCGCCACCACGTAGTCGTCGGTGTCGATTCCCTGTTCTCGAAGAACGCCGCTTCCCGCCACCGCGGAGACCCGTTCGACCTCGGCCTCCAGCAGCCACCGCAGCAGATCGAGGCAGTGGCTTCCCAAGAACCAGATCACGTTCGACCCGCCGGCCCACCGCAGCATCTCAGTGGGTACTGTGATGGCATTGTGCAGCCGCATGTAGACGTACTTCACTCGGCCGATTTGGCCGGCCCGGATGGCGTCCCGGGCGGCGCAGAATGGCGGATTCCACCGGTTGTGGAAGTCCACCATGAGCATGACGCGATTCTGCTTTGCGGCCTCGATGATGGCCCGGGCGTCCTCCACCGTCGTGGCGAGGGGTTTCTCCACCAGCAGGTGTTTCCGGGCCTCTGCAACCGCCACTGCCACCTCACGATGGGATTGATCCGGTGTCACGACCGAGACGGCCTCAAGGCCCGGATGCCGGAGCATCGAGACCACGTCGGTATACACCGCGCCTCCAAATTGTGAGGCCAACGCCTCTGCCCTGTCACGCTGAAGGTCGCAGATCGCCAGCAGGCTGGCATCCTGATGTCCGGTGTAGGCCTGCGCGTGACGGCGCCCGAAAATGCCCGCACCAACAATCCCCACGCCAACGCTCACAAACCCTGCCCCCGGCTATCCTTTGACCGCGCCACCCGTCAGGCCACCAACCAGATACCGCTGCACGAACAGAAAGGCGATCGCTGGAGGGAGCGCAAAGACGGCTGAGGCCGCCATGGTTTGCTGCCACTCGAGCGCGTACCAGCCTGAGAACGAACTCAAGCCAACCGTCACGACCCATTTCCACTGACTGTTGATGAACGTCTTGGCGAAGAAGAAGTCATTCCACGCGAGTACGAAGGCGAACACGCCCGTCGCGGCCAGGCCTGGCAGCGACAGCGGTAGCGTGATCCGGCGGAAGGCCGCCAGCTCCGTACAGCCATCGATCTTCGCTGACTCCTCAAGCTCGCGCGGAATCGTGTCAAAGAACCCCCGGAGAATCCACACCGACAGGGGAATAGCAAACGCCGTATAGACCAGCACGAGTCCCGCGAGGCTGTCCAGCAGCCGCATGGTGCGGAAAAGGAAATACATTGGGATGATGAGCAGCGTAGCCGGGAGCATCTGTGTGACCAGGATCGCGATGGAGAACGACGTCAACGCGACGCTCCGGAAGCGCGACAGGATGAAGGCGGCTGGCGCCGACACCACGATGGACAACACCGTCGAGACCAGCGACACGATGACAGAGTTCAGGAGCCACGTCCCCAGGGGCTTCTGCGTGAAAATCTGAGCATAACTCGTCGCTGACGGGTGCGACGGGAAAAACTTCGGCGGAAACGAAAACTGACTTTCACCCCGCAGCGACGAGATCAGCATCCAATAGATCGGAAAGAGCAGCACCACGATCAGAGCCAGGACTGCCAGGTTAGCCGCGGCCAGACTCCCTCGCCGGCGCGCTCCGTGACGCCTACGGCCGGTCATGTGGCTGTCTCTGCCCTGGCCATGGTGAAGCGGTAGTAGAATAGCGTGAACACCAGCGTGACCGTCAGCATCGCGACGCCGATCGCGGCCGCGCTCCCCATCCGGAAGAACTTGAAGCCCTCGAGATACGTCAGCACCGAGAGCGTCTCGGTGGCCCGGCTTGGGCCTCCCCCGGTCATGATGTAGATGAGCGCCACCCGCTTGAACGAGTAGAGGGTCAGCAACAGGAAGACGACCGCCGAGATGGGCCGCAACCCGGGCAACGTGATGTGTCGGAACTCCTGGAAGGGCGTGGCGCCATCCACCTGCGCCGCTTCATAGAGGTCCTGCGGGATGCCCTGCAGGCCGGCGAGGATCATCACCGCGGCGAGCGGATAGTCCTTCCAGGCGGTCAGCGCTATGACGGCATAGAGCGCCAGGTCCAGCGACGTCAGCCATCCGATCTTGGGCGGGAAGTACCCCGTGAGCGACAGCACGTAGTTCAGGACGCCGAACTGATAGTCCAACATCCACGCGAACACCAGGACCGCGACGACCTCGGGGATTGCCCACGGCAGGAGCAGCAGCGTCCGCGCGATCGGCCGGGCGAAGATGGCCGCGTTGAGCAGGATAGCCACCAGGAAGCCAATGCCGAACGCCGCCGCCACCGTGCCGGTTGTGTAGGCCAGCGTCACCCGGAACGCATGCTGGAAGTCGTCGCGCATCAGGAGCGTCGCGAAGTTCGACAGTCCGACGAACCTCGGCGGCGGCCCCAGCAATGGGATGTCGTACAGGCTCATCCAGACGCCGTGGAGGATGGGATAGAATAGGACGACGCTGATCAGGATGGCGGCCGGGGCGGTGAGCGCGAAGGCCAGGCGTCGGCTGGATGCAGTCATGAGGTCCGGGGCGACGAGACAAACCCCGGAACGGCTCTCGATCAGGCGCTCGTTCCGGGGTTCGTCATGCTCACGCTACTTCGGCAGCGTCGCCGCCCACCGCTCGAGTGCGACCTGGCACGCGTCCATGGCAGGCTTCACCGCCTGGCGTCCGGCGAGCACCTGTGCCCAATGGTCGATCACAATCCGCCGGAACTCCGGGCCGAACTTCTCGAATCCGGGGGCCGCATAGCCAAAACCCGACTTCTGCTTTGCCGCGAGCTCGTTGAGCGTGGAGATCCACGGGTTGTCCTTGAGGAACTTCTCGCTGGGCTTCACGACAGTGCCGGGGATTTGAACGAGCCCCTCCAGCCAGCGCCGCTGCCACTTCTCGCGGTTGATGAACTCGATCCACTTCCAGGCTTGCTCCTTACTCTTGGACACACGTGGGATGGTATAGAAGGCGCCGCCTGTGATGGAACCTGCATCACGCATGGCCAGCGGGACCGGAGCGAACCCGATCGACGGGTACAGTTGGGGGTTGCGGTCGCGCACGAAGGTCATCGTCCAGGGGCCGTCGATGATCATCGCCAGTTGCCCTTCCCAGAACATCCGCCGGAACGTGGACACCGTCACCCCCCGGGGGGCGAGATCCGCATCGAGGAACCGCTTCAGCCACTCCAAGGACTCCACTATCTTGGGATCATTGCAGTTCGGCTTGCCGTCGCGGCTGAAGTCTGTTCCGTTCCCAATGGTCCACTGCATCAGCGCGATATATGCTTGGAGCACATCCGAAGGGTCGCTGGCAAACGCATAGCCGAACTGCCCGGTCCTAGTCTTGACGGTGCGGGCGGCCTCGAACAACTCCGCGGGGGTCGTCGGGACCCGGACACCCGCCGCGTCCAGCAGCCTCCTGTTGTACAGGAAACCATGCGGAGAGGCCGTGAGTGCAACCCCGTAGACCTTGCCGTCTCGCACCGCGACCTTCTGCACGCCGATGAGCCTGTTCTTGAACGGCGCGCTGTCCAGCCACTGGTTGAGCGGCTCCAGCAGGCCACGATCCACGAAGAACGGCACGTTGTTCGTGAAGAGCTTGAGGACGTCGGGCACCTGACCGGACGCGAGCGTGATGATCATCTTGTCCTCCCACTCGCCCGCCGGAATGGTCGTCCGCTTGATCTTGATACTGGGATACTCGCGCTCGAACTCGGCGATCGCGTCGTTGAAATACTCCCCGACTCCCGGCTCTGGCCACATCCAGCTTGGGAAATCCAGGCTCACGATGGTCGCAGGCGCCGCCTTGATCTGCGGCGCGCTGAGGATCACCAGCAGCGCGACAAGTCCTATCGCGAGAATTCTCACGTGGCCAACTCTCATCTCCATCCCCTCCTACACATGTCCGGCAATGCCGGTTGATGCGCGTCCCCATACGTGTGGGTATCTGACGTCACGCATGAGACAGCGTCACGTGGTGCTGACCTTCGATCGCCCGCTGGATCCCTTCCGCAACCTCCACAGCCCTCAGGCCATCGACCAGTGAAACCAGAGGGGCGGTCCGTGTTGCCACGCAGCGTACAAAGTGCTCGATCTGCAAGTGTAGGCAGCCCGTAAGTTGCGCCGTCGGTAGTTCGGTGAAGTACTCGGTCAGCAGATGGGTGTGGCCTGCTTCACCGGTGGCCGCTACCGCCGGCAGGCTGAAGTCCACACAAACCTCACCCTTGGTACCGATAACCCGCACCCCGGTGCGCAGCGGGGAGGGCGCGAGCGACGGTAGCGCCCACGAGTGCATCAGCGTAGCAGTCATGCCGTTCGTGAGCTCAAGAATGGCAGTCACGGCTTCTCCACCATCGATACCGGTACTGCGCTTCGGTCCGCGCGGACAGGCCGCCTGGATGCGGGAGACCTCCGCGCCCGAGAACCATCTCAGCAGGTCGATGTCGTGCACCATCAGATGCATCGGTACTGATGACCGGCTGATGTACCTGGCCGCGGATGCACATGTGCTCTCGCGCCAGGTGAGGGCGTACAGCGGTTCGCCAATGCTCCCAGATTGGAGACGTTGGTAGGCCGCCGCGTAGTGGGGCTCAAACCGGAGGAGGTGCCCGACTGCCGCGATCCTTCCTGACACCTCCGCCGTGCTCACAATGCGCCGGGCTTCGGCTGAGGACTTGGCCAACGGCTTTTCCACGAGGAGGTCCTTCCCGGCGGCCAGGACCGCGCAGGCGATGTCCGCGTGCGTGTCCTCAGGAGTGCACACGCAGACCGCATCGACATCCGGGTGGGCGATGAGCGCGTCGCTGGAGCAGTTCGCACAGCCTAACCGCGCGGCGATGGTGTGTGCCTTGGAACCGTCCAGATCGGAAACGGCGATGAGCTCGCAGGCGGAGAGGGCGCCGAGAACACGCCCGTACCGCTCCCCCATCAGACCGAGGCCGATGACCCCAAGTCTCGCATAATGGTTCACAGTCAGGCCGCGTGAGCTCAAATTCCCGCCCAATGGAGCCATTCGGAAGCGACCTCCTGATCCCTTCGTCGACAACCGATGTTTGTTATGAAGGGCATCAACCCAAAGTCCAGTTGTTAAAGGGTGAAGGAAATGAGGACTTCAGTCCACGGCAATCGACCTATCAATGTCTCCGGCTGAACGCTCGACTCAAACACCTATACCACACCGTAAGTGTGTGGATTTCACTCACGCCGGAACGCCTCCGAAACGCATTGCGAGCCAGGTCGAGGCCTAGGAATCTCTATCGACCACTCCCCGATCCCCCTGAATAGGGCCAACCCGTCCATTAACCTTGGCGGTTGATTCTCTCATTCTCTCGCAGAATCAACGGGCGACCGAGTAGCGCAAGGGCCGCCCCCAGTACCGCTCCGAACAACACGCTACCGACTGGGGTTATCGCGGATACATTCACGATGATGTAGATGCCAAGGAGCACGCCGCCCAGGTTCCACCAGTTCCTGAAACCACGGCGACCGCGCCAGCCCCAGCGTTTGAATCCATCGGTTGCCGACATGACTCCTAGGAGCACGATCGCAACCGTGAGTGCCATGATGAGCATTGACAGCAGAAGCATGTTGGGGACCCACCTTCCTTTCGATGTGCCCAAGCAGAAGCTCCAGGCAATGGCCTGTCGCCATGATACGGGGTTCGCAACAGGAGCGAAGGTTCCGTCCAAAAGATGCCTGCCGTTCAAGGCATCAATGAAAGCCTGTAACCTTGCTGACGCCCTTTCGATACCTTCCGGCGTGGGACCGCTAGGATAGGTAGGGGGTCCTCAAAGGGATCGGTACCTAGTGGGTCCACAAGAAGAGTGGGATTGTCGGCGACGTAAGTGTAAAGGTTCAGCGTCATTGGTTCGAAAGGCTTGTCCTGGACTGGATCTTCACTCAACCACCGCCCGATCGTGGGATCGTAGAACCGCGCCCCCATGTGATAGAGCCCGCTCGTCGCCGCCAGCTCCGCCCCGGTGAACCGGTAGACGCCCTGCCCCCTCCGCTAGCGGCCCGCACCTTCCCCCACGCCTCATAGAGCAGCGTCGCCGCCAGCGTCCCGTTCTCCGTGGTCAGCGCCGTTGTCAGGCGAGAGCCGGCGCGGCCCGTATAGCCTCAACCCGTCGCGAGAGAGAGATTGAGAGTCTCGTTACAGGTGTATACTCACAGCGATGCCAAGCATCATGCGCGTCGGCCCGTATCGGTTCTTCTTCTACTCGGCCGATCGCGAGGAGCCGCCTCATGTTCATGTGGAGCGCGAGGCGAAGCGGGCGAAGTTCTGGTTGGGTCCGGTCCGGCTTCACGAGAGCCGGGGGTTCAATCGGACCGAGATCAACCGGTTGAAGGAACTGGTGGAGCGAAACGAGTTCAGGCTGATGGAGGCATGGCATGAGTTCTTCGGTGAGTGAGGTTCGGGTTGCCCAGGCCGAGAAGGTGCGGGTCACGGACGAGGAACTAGCCGTGGATCTGGTGGATGGCCGAACGGTCACGGTGCCCGTGCAGTGGTATCCGCGTCTGGCAAACGGGACACCGACCGAGCGTCGCAACTGGAGGCTGATCGGGCGAGGGGAGGGGATTCACTGGCCGGACCTGGACGAGGATATTGCGGTAGAGGACCTGCTGGCAGGACGGCCATCGGGCGAATCACAGACCTCCCTACAGCGGTGGCTGAAGTCCAGAGGCCGGCTGGCTAACAAGCGCATGCAGCCGCCGCGCCGGAAACCGCGGCTTCGGGGCGGCCACCGTGGTGCGCGCGGCTGAGAGTGTCCCAATTCCTCACAGCCGATCCGTGTGCTGCTCGCCCTCCTGCAGGTGTGCGAAGGTCATGTCGCACGACCGTCAGAACCCTCGCGTATAGTCGGTCAGGCCGTTGGCCACGATGTTGCGCAGCAGGGTGATGACCGCCTCCTGGGTCCTGCCCCAGGTGCCATCCACCATGAGGAGTGGGGCACCGTACGCGCCGTCTTCGCCGCCCGCGGCGACACACCGTTCCAGCATGACGTGCTCCATCTCCTCGGTGTGCAGCACCTCCGGCCGTCCCAGCAGGTGACTCAGGCACGCGACCACGCCATAGGCGCCCCAGTTCGAGATGCTGGCCGCGACCAGCACATCGGTGGCCGTGATCGTGGCGATGCCTTTGCCACACGGGCATTGACAGCGACGTCCGAAGGGCTGCACCTCCTGCACCGTCTCGCGGATGAGGCCGAAGCCGATCTCGTTGCCGCCGTCCCCGATGCCGACCGTCAGGCACTGCCGGACCCGGGCCAGTTCCACGAGGTGAAAGGCATTGGCCATGACGTCGGGCCCACGGCCCGTGCCCAGGATGCTGTGGTAGACGCCGGCCTCGTTCGGCCCTCCCTTCTCGATGAACACGGCCGCGACGGGCCTGTACCGGTCGAACAGTTCCACCGCTCGAACCCGGTCGGCCTCCAGACCGGTCGGCAGCGTCTCCATGACCGCGGTGTGGCTCCGCCTCTGGAACGTGTCCACGTCCACAATGGCGACGCCCAGAGCCTCGACCGAGGCAGCGATGGGGGCGACGTGACGGGCTTCGGTGACGATGACCGGTTTGCCGCCCATCCCCCAGTCCACGGCGCGGGCGATAGCCGCAGCGCCCGGGGGCCCATCGGTCTCGCCCCGCGGGAGTCCCGGCGGCGCTCCGGCACCCGTGACGATGAGCACATGGCTTCCAGGCCGGACCTGCTCCCGGAGTCTTGTGGCGGCCAGGTAAGTCAACGGCGCGCCCTGGACGCGCCGCGCGGCCTCGTAGAGCGCCAGCGTCACCCCGCGGGGAAGACCCGAACGGAAGCGAATCTCCACGGTGCACACGAGTCGATCGATATACTCGGCCACGATCTCAGGCATATGATCCTCCTCGGGCGCCCGACTCGCCCGCCCTAGAAGTGCCTATCAAACGAGGTAAACCACTGGCTGATCACCGTGCCCAGCAGGGTCACGACGGCGGCCACCGAGGCGCCGGGGATGCCGTCATCTCCGATGAAGGTAGGATCGACCCTTGCGCCGTCCAGGCATCCTTCTTCCACCGCGGCCTCGATCGTGCGGACAATCGTAGGCCCATCGGGCAGCAGGTCGTGACGCTGATGCATGACCGAGAGCGCAGCCACCAGGCCGTAAGCTCCAAAGTTCGAGACGGCGGCCGGGAGCAGATGATGCGTGGTCGTGCTAGTAATAATGCCATCGCCGCAGGGGCAGCCGCACTCGACGCCGCGCGGAACGATCTCGCGGGCCAGGTGAAAGATCTTCCCGAAGCCCATCTCGTTGCCCCCGTCGCCGATGCCGATGGTGAGCTTGCCCTCACGGGTCAGACCGTCCACAAGATCATCCACCGCCAGATCCGAGGCGGGCACTGGCGTGCCCATGATCGAGTGCCTCACGCCCTTGCGGTTGCGGCCGAGCTTCTCCACCGCGATCGCTCCATCGTACCCCAGGATCCACTGCTGGACCGTCTCGGTTGACAATCCCGTCGTGGTCACCACCGGTGCTGTGACATCTAGGATCGGCTGCATTACGTTGATCACCGATACAAGCTCGTCAGGGACCAGGATCTCCGGACGGTAGCCCAACCGCAGAAGCGACCGGGCTAGCGCGACAACGCCCACCGGACCGTCGATCTCTCCCTTCGGCAAATGCCCGGGGAGCGGGATGCCGGTGATCAGCGCAAGGCGCGCACCGGGATAGTTGCCGAGCGCTGTCGCAGCGCGGTAGGTCAAGGGGGTCCCGCTGGCTCGGACCATGCGGTAGAGCTGCGGCACCACCCCCTGCACCATGTTGTGGGGCCTCATCTCCATCGTGATCAGCTGATCGATGTTCTCGTACGGAAGCACGGATCTTCACCTCCTCATCTTGAGGGCCTCACCGTTGCAGCCGGGTCCGAGGATCGAGCGTATCCCGGAGTCCGTCACCGATGAAGTTGACGCTCAGCACGCTGGTCATGATCGCCAGGGTGGGAATGACGACCAGCCAGGGCGCATCGGAGAGATACCGGCGCGCCTCGCTGAGATCGCGGCCCCAGCTCGGATTAGGCGGTTGAGTGCCCAGGCCGAGAAAGCTCAGCGAAGCCTCCGCCAGGATCGCCTGCGAGAAACTGACCGTGGCCTGGACGACGATCGGTCCGAGCACGTTGGGCAGAATGTGCCGCACCAGAAGGCGGCGCGAGGAGGCGCCGACCGCCACGGCGGCGCTGACGTACAGCTCCTCTTTGACGGCGAGCGTGCTGCCCCGGATGAGGCGAGCGAACACCGGCGCGTAGACCAGACCCAACGCCAGCATGACATTTCGTAGCTCCTGTCCCAGGCTGCCCATGATGGCCACTGCAAGCAGGATCGGGGGGAAGGTGAGCAGGCTATCCACCATCCGCATGATGACGTTGTCGGCCCTGCCGCCATAGTAGCCTGCGAGGAGACCCAACGGCAGCCCCAGCGTCATCGAGATGGTGATGACCACGAGGCCCACGGCCAGCGACACCCGGGCTCCGTGCAGTAGCCGGCTGGCCATATCGCGGCCGAAGTGATCTGTTCCGAACGGATGCGATCGCCTGGGCGGCACCAACTTCTGGCTCAGATCCGTTTGCACGGGGCTGGACTGTGCGACGAGCGGCGCAGCAAATGCGACGGCAACCAGGGCCGCGAGCAGGACGAGCCCTGTCGTGGCCAAGCGGTTGCGGCGGAAAACCCGTACTGCGAGCTGCCACTGATTGCGGTGTGCGGCGGCGACCGCAGGCAGGCTGCCAGCCTGCAGGCTGTCGGTGCTCACGGCTGCTCGCGGTGCATCACGTGTACCGGATGCGCGGATCGGCCAGGAGGTAGATGAGATCGGCCGCCAAGTTGCTCAGGATGAAGAACAGGGCCATGAACAGGGTGAACCCCTGGATCACGGGGAAGTCGCGGTTGACCACGGCATTGATGAGGACCGAGCCCAAACCGGGGATGGCGAAGATGAACTCGATGGTGATCGTGCTTCCCACAAGGTAGGCGAACTGAATAGCGATGATGGTGATGACCGGGATGAGCGCGTTGCGCAGGGCGTGGCGGATGAGCACCAGGTGCTCGCGCAGCCCCTTGGACCGGGCCACGCGGATGTACTCTTGGGAGAGGACCTCGAGCATACTCGACCGCAGCAGGCGTGCCAGCACCGCCGTCTGCGCGACCCCGAGGGCCACCACCGGCAGGATGAACGGGGCGATCGCTCGCCAGGAGTCATCCCGCAGCGCAACCAGACCGATGCCCGTCACGGGCACCCACCCCAGGCGCAACGCGAAGACGTAGATCAGGAGCAACGCCAGGGCGAAGTTGGGCATGGAGAGGCCGGCCATCGCCCCCACCATCGAAACGTGGTCCACCCAGGTGTTGCGGCGGTAGGCGGCCAGAATTCCCAGCGGCATGGCGACCACCGCGGAGACCAGCACGGCGGCGGCGGCTAGTGTCAAACTGGTGGGGAACCGGTCGGCGATCATCCTCGTGACCGGCTCGCGTGTGCGGATGGAAATGCCAAGTTTCCCCTGGACGACCCGCCCCACCCAAAGCAGGTACTGCACCGGCAGCGGCTTGTTGAGGTTAAACTCCTCCCGCATCGCCGCCAAGGCCTCGGGCGATGCATAGACGCCCAGCATGATGAGCGCCGGGTCGCCCGGCGTCACGCGCATGAGGGCAAAAACCACCACCGTGATCACGAGGATCACGACGGGCAACTGCACCACACGGCGCAGGAGGTAGGTGCTGACCGTCATGTGCGGCTAGGCAAACCCAACCGGCGGCGCCCGGGGCCCAGGCTACGCCCAGCGGACCTTGTCCATCAAGATCACAAATTCCTGGGGACCGGGGTCGTACCCGGTGAGGCCCTTGCGGAAGAGGCGCACCAGGTTCACGTGCACCAGGTAGATGTAGGGACAGTCTTCGTGAACCGCGTCGACCGTCTTCTGGTAGAGAGTATCGCGCAGGATGGGGTTGGTCTCCACCCGCGCCCGGTCGAGCATCTCGGTGACCTCTGCGTTCTGCCAGCCATGCCACCCCACTGTGCCCTCACGCTGGAACCAGTACAGGGCGGAGTCGGTGTCCGGAGAGACGATGGAGATGTCTTCGAGATTCATAGTGTACCGGTGACCCAGCCAGCGCGTGTTGTAGGTGCCGATGTCCATGCTGTTGACGCGCACGCGGATGCCAATCTGGCTGAGCATACCGGCCGCCAGCTCTGTCTCCCGTCGCAGCCACTCCTTGTCGGAGGTGATGACCTCGATGTCGAATCCGCTCACACCGGCCCGCTGCATCAGCTCGCGCGCCTTGGTCAGGTCGGCGTTCCTGGGATAGCGGATGGGGACCTTGCGATAGCCGCGGAACCCCGGCGGGATGGGGCTGTCCGTCACGAGCGCCTCCCCGAAGTAGATCTCCTTGGCGATGGTCTCCCGGTCCACCGCGTAGGCGATTGCCTGGCGGACCTCCCGCTTTTGGGTTGGGAAATCGGCGGCGACATGGGGCGGGAAAGTGAATGAGATGTAATCCCAGTTCCATCCCGGCACGGACGTGTACACAATGTTCGGATCCTTTCCCCCGCGCAACGCCGGTACGTCCTTGGCGTCCGGGCTCATCGTGAAGTCGATCTCACCTTTGCGCAGCGCCGCCAGGCGCACCTGTGCGTCCGGAATGAACCTGTAGGCGATCTCGTCGAGGTAGGGGGTCCCCTGCTTCCAGTAACGTGGGTTCTTCTTGAGGACAATCTGACTACCCGGGCGCCACGAGTCAAACTCAAACGGCCCGGTCCCGATGGGGTTGCGGCCGTATCGCTCGGGGCCCATCTCTTCGTGGGCGCGCTTGCAGATGATGTGACCACCGTACTCCATGGTCACGGTGGGCAGGGCGGCGAATGGCCGGCGCAGCTTGACTTCGACGGTGTACTTGTCGAGGGCGCGCGTGCGCTCGACGGGAAACAGGGCGGTACCGATTTGGAACGTGCGCTTGTCGAGAATGTAGTTGAACGTGTACTCGACATCCTCGGCGGTGAAGTCGCCAAAGCCTTTGTGCCACTGGATCCCGCGCCTGAGTTTGATCACCCAGGTGAGCGGGTCAGGATTGGACCAGGACTCTGCCAGCTCGGGTTCGACCTTCCGGGCCTTGTAGTTGACGCGGCTCAGCTTGCTGTAGATGTTCTGGACGACGATGCCGCCCACGATGTCACTCCGATAGAACTCGTTGAGCTGCGGAGGCTCGCCGAACAATCCCATCACAACGTTCTTCCGGGGACCGGTCGCCGCGTAGACGGTCTTGGTCCAGCGTCGTGGCGACGCTCCGAGGGCGGCCGCCGCGGCGCCAGCACCGGTTAGCTTGAGGAACTCGCGACGGGTGAGATTGCATCTGCCTCGAGTAACCTTCTGGGTGCGCGCACGATTCGTCGGTGTGCTCACGGCTTCCCTCCCGAAGTGTCCCGATTCCAGTTGATATTCCAGAGCAGCTCCCAGCGTGCATTACGCGACCAGCGCGTCCTTCACCTTCATGAGCCCTTGCTTCAACCTTCACGGGGCCTCTCCGGCCGCCCCTTCGAGCTCGTAGACGGCGGCGCCGTCGACTGGACACAGAAGCTGCTCAACAACGAGAAGGAGCGTCTCTTCGTTAGCAGAATTGGAAGCGAGAGAGTGCGCGCTGTCGCTCGCGCGCAGCGCTGCATGAATCGAGATCAACCCAAAGTTGAGTAGTTGAACGGAGAAGGAAATGAGGAGTTCAGTCCACGGCGTCCATCACGTCACCGCCATTGCCGGCGATGCCCAGGAAAACCTAGATTTTTACGTCGCCGTGATGGGTATGCGCTTGGTGAAGAAAAGCGTAAATTAGGATGCTCCGGATACCTATCACTTATTCTATGCCGACGGTGCTGGCACCCCTGGAACCGATCTCACGTTCTTCCCTTGGCCGAATATGGGGCCTGCGCGTTTAGGAATTGGCCTAACCGTGGAAGTTCCTTTTGCCATTCCGTCGGGGAGTTTGAAATACTGGCGGGAGAGATTCGATAAGAAGGGCGTGAAGCAGAGCGACGTCGAGGTTCGCTTTGGCGAAACGACTCTGCCGCTTAGAGATCCTCACGGCCTTCAACTGGCGCTGGTAGAAACTGAGGACAAGCGACAGTTTGTCCCCTGGGAGAAGAGTCCCGTTCCGCCGGAGCATCAGTTGCGAGGTATGCACTCAGCAAGGCTTTGGGAACGTCATCTTGCGCCAACAGAGACACTGCTCACTGAACGCATGGGATTTACGCTGGTCGGTTCGGAAAATGGCTGGCGTCGCTATGGGGTCGATAGCGGCGGCTCCGGCAAATTCATCGAAGTGAAAGAGCTGCCGGACGAGCATCGTGGCACGTGGGGAACTGGCTGCGTACACCATGTGGCGTGGCGAACGAAGGATTCCGATGAGGAAATGGCGCTGCGCGGCATTATTGAAAGAGCCGGTCTACATCCCACGCCACAAATCGATCGGTTCTGGTTCAGGTCAGTTTACTTTAAGGAACCTGGCGGAGCGCTGTTCGAACTGGCGACGGACGGCCCTGGTTTTGACCGAGACGAGGATATGGAACGTCTGGGAGAGCGACTCATTCTACCACCCTGGCTGGAGGCCCATCGCAATGAGATTGAGGCTGCACTGCCACCTTTGGAGATGCCGCCCACCCGCGCGTGAGATGACAGACGGATTTGTTCCACTGGTGAGGCCCGGGAGGGCGACATGAACACTGCACCTGTCCAGCCGCACAATCTTAAGGCAGCCGCTACCTGGGACTCCGGCGGGCAGGAGTACGACCGCATCAGTAAGACTATCGCTGACTCGATCGAGCACTGCGTCCTGCGCCTCGATCCTCAACCGGGCGAGCGCGTGCTCGATGTGGCGACGGGCACCGGCTGGGCCGCTCGCTGCGTCGCCGCGCGCGGAGCCACGGTCACCGGCATCGACATCGGCTCCGATCTCATTGAGGCGGCCAAAACCGCTGCGACGGCGGCCGGCCTCACGATTGACTTTAGAGTGGGCGACGCCGAAAAGCTCCCGTTCGCAGACGAGAGTTTCGACGCGGTCATCTCGACCTGCGGTGTCATGTTCGTCCGCGACCCGGAAGCCGCCGCGGGAGTACTGGCGCGTGTCTGCCGGAAGGACGGTCGGATCGGGCTCACGACCTGGCCGCCAGACGGGACGGTCGCAGGCTTCTTCAAGGTAATGGGGCGATATATGCCGAAGTCGCCTCCGCCCGCGCCCCCGTCGCCGTTTGAATGGGGGAGAAGGGATCGTGTCAGAGAACTGCTCGACTCCGCCTTCGACCTGCGGTTCGAGACCGGCACGACCGTTCTGCGGGCGCCAAGCGGCGAGGCGGTCTGGGAGCTGTTCGTGACCGGTTATGGCCCGACCAAAATGCTTGCAGCGAGCCTCGATCCTGAGCGACGGGAGAGCTTAGAACGGGATTTCGTCGCTTACCACGAGGGCTTCCGGACAGACCTCGGCATCGGGATGCCGCGTGAGTACCTTCTTACCATCGGCGTTCGCAAGTAGACGGAGGGCGCAATGGCCAGAGATCAGACAACCCGAGCCGCCGCGCCGGACCCGCTAGGTTTTCAGCACGGCCTCGAAATCTGCGAAGACAGCAGTCGGATCGATAGGCCGCTCGATCAGCCCCTGCGCCGACTCCTCCTCGCAGAGGGCCGCGATCACCTTGCGATTGGCTGCGACCCCGCTGGGCTGCCAGTCCGCGCCCATCAACGCCGCTGTTTCCTCGATGTCAGTCAGGGTCCATGGCGTGAGTTCGGCCATGAACAGGCGTTGCTGCTGCCACTGCACCCTGGCTTGATCCAGCGTCCGATAGAGGCTGACGGCCACCTGCGGTGACTTCTCGAAGACCCCGCGGCGGAGGCCGATGATGTGGTGCGCAGGGTAGATCCCCGTGCGCTTGTAGTACTCCTGTTCGGCCCGCCGGTAGTCGGGAAGGAGGCGGACGAACGGGCTGTTGGCGTCGTAGAAGCCCTTGGGCGGGAACGGGCACATCAGCGCATCGAGCTCGGCGGCCAGCAGCATGTCCCGCAGCAGGCGGCCTGACGGCGCCTCCTGCACGTAAACCGGCAGGCTGTCCTGGCCGCGAACGCGCGCAGGATAGCTTTCGTCCAGGGGCCCCACCCACCAACGCATGCGATCGATGCGGACGCCCGCCTCACGCAGCGCGGCGCGGGTCCAGGTATTGCCCGTATCCGGCCAACTATTTGTGCCTACGCGCTTCCCTTCCAGTTGAGTCAGGTCGCTCAGCCCACTGTCGCGCTTGACGAAGAAGCACCGGTGGCGGAAGGCCCGTGTGGGGAAGAACGGGATGCCGACGAAGCTCCTGTCGCCCTCCGACAGCGCGATCAGGAACCGGCTAAATGACAGCTCCGAGGCGACGATCGACGGGTCGGTGAACGACTGCGTGATCCGCGTCTTCCGGTCGATGGTCAAGTGCAGGTCATCAGGGATGAGATCTCCTCCGTAGAGCAACGCGAGGTAGTCGTAGTCTCGCATGACCAGTGTCAGCGGCAGTCCGCTCATCGAACAACCTCCCGAGAGGGATTCAGACCTCGTGTAAGATTCATGGGTGACCACCGGAATTCCCTCAGCGGCCTGACCGCGCCTGGGGATCTTCGGCTCGTGCCTGCCCTGGTTTCGCCGCCCGAAGGGTGAGAAACGCATTCGCGCCGAATAGAGACTGCCATCGCTCAAGCAGATTCGCTTGACGGTCACGCCGGCATGGTGACTCGATAATGCGCGCCCGAATCGTTGTCCTGCCCGGTGACGGCATTGGCCCGGAAGTCACCGCGGAGGCCGTCAAGGTTCTCGAGGCCGTCGCCCGCAAGGGTCATCATGAGTTCGTCCTCGAGGAAACGCCGCTGGGCGGGTCCGCCATCCGGGCCGGCCATCCGCCGCTTCCGATTCAGACGCTGGAGGCGTGTCGGCCGGCAGACGCTATCCTGCTCGGCGCCGTTGGCGGTCCGGAGTGGGATGGTCTACCGCCCGACCGGCGGCCGGAGGCAGGCCTGCTGAGCCTGCGCCGCGAGCTGCGCCTGTTCGCCAATCTCCGTCCCGTGCGGGCCTTCCCTGAACTGCTCGACGCAGCGCCCCTCCGGTCAACCGTGCTGCGCGGCACCGA
Source organism: Armatimonadota bacterium (assembly GCA_052387355.1). Taxonomy (GTDB): domain Bacteria; phylum Sysuimicrobiota; class Sysuimicrobiia; order Sysuimicrobiales; family Humicultoraceae; genus JBQTJG01. The sequence goes on from JBQTJG010000163.1 coordinate 18,975, forward strand.
CCTCGTCATCGTGCGCGAATTGACCGGCGGCCTGTACTTTGGAGAACCGCGGGGACGCTCGGTGCGCGAAGGCCGGCGGGTGGCGGTGGATACGCTTCCTTACAATGAAGACGAGATTGCCCGCGTCGCCCGTGTGGCCTTCAACGCGGCCCGGACGCGCCGCCGCCGCGTCACGTCGATCGACAAAGCCAACGTCCTTCACTCGTCGCAACTATGGCGCGAAGTCACCAGCGAAGTCGCCGGGGAGTTTCCCGATGTGACGCTCGACCACATGCTCGTCGACAGCGCGGCGATGCAGTTGGTCCGGCGGCCGGCCGCGTTCGACGTCATCGTGACCGAGAACATGTTCGGCGACATTTTGAGCGACGAGGCGGCCGGGCTCGTCGGCTCGCTCGGGTTTCTGCCGTCGGCCAGCCTGGGCATCGGAGGGCCGTCGCTGTACGAACCTGTCCATGGCACCGCGCCGGACATCGCGGGCCAGGGGATCGCGAACCCCATAGGTGCTATCCTCAGCGCGGCGATGCTGCTGCGCTATGCGCTTCATCTGCACGACGAAGCCACCGCCGTCGAACGCGCCGTCGATCGAGTCATCGCCGCCGGCGCGCGTACGGCCGACGTCGCAGCCCCAGGCGTTGGACTCTCCACCGCGGCGTTCGGCGACCGCGTCGCTTCTTTGTTCATGTGAGTACAGGAAGATGCAGGAACTTCCCAAGGTGGTTCAGCCGTGGTCAAAGCGCAAGGGGAAGAGGGGCGGTCCGGACCCGCTGGGAGCCGTGGACGGAAGAGTTCTCCTACCCCTGATGCGTGACCGTCTAGTCCTTGAAGGCCTAGGGTACAGCCCAAACGAATACCCCGGGTCAGTAGGTTCGTCGGGAGGCACGCGTGGATTCGCGGTTTGCCCTGCTGCTCGTATGTGCGAGCCTCGTACTCACGGCCACCGCCTGCCGGTCGCAGCGGGCGGGTCGTGAGCGACCGACGGCCACTCAGATCGCCTCCGCGCTTCCGAAGGGCGCAAGCGTCGACGAGATCGCCTATGCCGACCTTGG
>JBQTJG010000164.1:0-30784 GCA_052387355.1 Armatimonadota bacterium
GGCGATGTGGTTGGGGAAGTCGAACAGTTTGTGGCCGGCAGCACCTCGGTCATGAGCACGATGAGTGGTGACGTCTCGATCCGGCTCGGCGAAGACACCCGCTGCCGGCTCAGCGCGAGGGTGACCACCGGCGACATCCAGATCAACGGATCTGTTCAGGAGACGCAGCGCAGCCGCCGATCGCTGGAGGGCGTGATCGGTGCAGCGGACGCGTCGCTGGAACTCTCAACCGTCAGCGGGGACGTCGTCATCGACGCGCGGCGTGTTGATCTTCGAACGCCCGCGTCGGCTTCGGGATCCTAGGGCGCCGCTGTTTTGTGGGCGGGCTCAGGATGCTGCCTGACGAAACACCGCCAGCGGCAGGAGCGCGCTCACGACGTACTGCCCGGCGTCAACGATCTCGGAGATTTTGAGGTCGACACAGAGGCTCGCCAGCACGTAGGCCTCCTCGGCCGAGAGGCGGTACGTCTCGGACAGATGCGCGATCATGGCCCGGATGGCTTCCTGCGCCCCTTTGAACAGGTCAGGCCCCACACCGGTCGTGGCGTAGAAGCCAGCATGATCCACGCGCGACGTGAGGGCGCCCGCGGTCACGTACTGCGGCGCGGGGATTCGGCGGCCCTTCTGTAAGGTGAGCCGCAGAGCCGCATACATCGGGGCCTCGATGCCTGTCACACAAACCTCGCCGTCGCCCTGGGCGGCGTGCGCATCGCCGCAACTGAACAGCGCACCGTCGACCTGCACGGGCAGAAACAGCGTGGTGCCCCGGGTGAGCTGGCGCGTGTCCATGTTGCCACCGAAGACGCCGGGCGGCATGACGGCCTGCTTGCTGGCCCCGACCGGGCAGACGCCCATCGTGCCGAAGAACGGCTCGATGGGGATCGCAATATCATCTCGAAGGTAGGTCACGTCACCTTGCGTGAGGTCGAAAACTCTCAGGTACGGCTGCGTGAAGTCATCGGGGAGGAGCCCAAACCCCGGGATGATGGCCGTCCAGCCCCAACCCTGCGTCCGGATGTCGAGAATCTCGATGGCCAGTGTGTCACCAGGCGTCGCGCCGTTCACACGGATCGGACCGGCCAGAGGGTAGACGCGTTCCCAGTTCATAGAGGTAATGGCGCTGGCCACAGAGGCCGACGTGATCTGGTTATCGCTCACGTCGCGCGTGTGGACGACGACCGTGTCGCCACTGTCGACCCTGAGCACCGGCTCATTGTGGACGTCCCAGGTGAAGTGTACCTGATCCGTCGGAGCGTAATGGGTCCGCGGCATCGTCATTCCCCCTGTCCGAGAGAGTAGCCCCGCTCCCCATCGAAGTTGTAGAGGTGCTCGGTCTTGACGAAGTCGAGGCCCGCATCGGCGACGCGCTGCAGCAGACCGATAATCTGTCCCGGTGTGACCGATGCGCCCGCAGTCCGCGCCATGAACCGACAGCCCCATTGATCGACGCAGAAGGTCCCGGGGTCGCCGTCAGGATAGACCTTCACACCCCGGTTGGCGATCGTCGTGAGCTGAAGGTCACCGCCGAGGGTTTGCAGCCGTCCGGCGAGCTGATCGGGCTTCCCTTCGCGCCAGTGGAGGAAGACGTCCACGCCCACGAGTTCCTTCTTGGAGCGCCCGAGCGTCACCGGCGCAGTCGCCATCGTCTGCTTGGACGCCGACTGATAGCTGGCAGACTTCAGCGTCTGGGGCTTCTGGCCCAACCGGGCAACGACCGCCTGGGCGAACTCCTTGGTGCCAATCTTCTGGCGACTCACTCCGTCCGCGTGGATGTCATAGGTGTGGAGGCCGTCCTCGATCGTCCGAAGCCACCCGTTGTGAACTCTCTCGGCGACGTCGGGCTGGTCGATGTGCACGAGCATCATCACCGCGCCGAGCAGCAGCCCCGAAGGGTTGGCCAGGTTCTGGCCGGCGCGTCGCGGCGCCGAACCATGGATCGCCTCAAACATGGCGCATTGGTCGCCGATGTTGGCCGAACCCGCCAGGCCGACCGACCCGGCGATCTGCGCGGCCACGTCGGACAGAACGTCGCCGTAGAGATTCGGCATCACGATGACATCGAACGCTTCGGGCGTATCGGCCAGCTTGGCCGCGCCGATGTCGACGATCCAGTGCTCCTTCTCAATCGCCGGATACGTCGCCCCGATCTCATCATAGATCTTGTGGAAGAGGCCGTCGCTCATCTTCATGATATTGTCTTTCGTGAAGCAGGTCACTTTCTTGCGCTTGTTACGCACGGCGTACTCGAACGCGTACCTGACGATCTTCTCGCTGCCGGGGCGGGTAATGATCTTGATGGCCTGGATGACGTCATCGGTCTGGCGGTGTTCAATGCCCGCATACAGATCTTCCTCGTTCTCACGAACGACGACCACATCCATCTTGGGGTGCTTGGTCTCTACGAAAGGGTGATAGGACACGCAGGGACGCACATTGGCGTACAGCCCCAGCGTCTTGCGCGTGGTGACGTTGAGGCTCTTGTATCCGCCGCCCTGCGGCGTGGTGATCGGGGCCTTGAGGAAGACTCTCGTACGGCGCAGCGATTCCCAGGCTCGTGGATCGATGCCAGTGGTGTTGCCTGTCAGGTAGACCTTTTCCCCGACGTCGATGGTCTCGATGTCGATCCGAGCGCCCGCCTCCTTCAAAATCTGTAGGGTGGCGGCCATGATCTCTGGGCCGATGCCGTCGCCGTTGGCGACCGTGATGGCCGTATTCTTGCTCATGCGTGCTCACACTCCATTCGCAGCGTATGCTCTCACGAGATCTGTCTTGGTCCTCCACTATTTTCCACGAGGGACGGGCCCGTGTCACGCCGTATCCTGTGACCACGACGGAGGGGCCAGACCTTGGCGCTTGTCAGAAGCGCGCGGGATTGACAGCCCAACCAGGTCGGCGTATCCTGAATGGTAGGACCCTCCCCCCTGGGGAGGGGGTACGAGGCAGTAGTCAAGAAGCACAGCTAGCGCAGGAGGAGGGGCTTGTGCCTACCCAGACGCTTGTTCAACACGGGTCAGCGGAGAGGCGCCACAAGATCGTCGCGCGCCTGCGCAGCGTCGCCGGACACGTCCGCGGGGTCGAGCGGATGGTGGACGAGGGCGCCTATTGTGTCGACGTCATGCGGCAGGTCCTGGCGATCCGGAAGGCTCTGGACCGCGTGAACGCCATGGTCCTCGAAGACCACCTGGAGTACTGCGCGACCACGGCCATTCGCTCCGACGACCCCAAAGAGCGCGAGCGGACGATCGCCGAGCTGCTGGAAGTATTCGAGACGTCAAGCAAGTTGTAAGGATGAGACAGGAGACGTTCAATGGCCGCAACCGAGTTGAAGAAGATTGATCTTCCCGTTGAGGGGATGTCCTGCGCGTCCTGCGTGGCCAGGGTGAAGGGGGGCCTGCAGAAGACGCCCGGCGTCAGTGAGGCTCAGGTAAACTTCGCTTCAGAGCGGGCGTCGGTGTCCTTCGATCCCGGCAGGATCAGCGTCCAGGACCTGGTGGCTGCGGTCCACGGCGCCGGGTATGGGGTGCCGACGGCACGCACTAGCATCCCGGTTTCGGGCATGTCGTGCGCCTCGTGCGTCGCTAAGGTCGAACGCGCGCTGCGCGCCACCGACGGCGTGCTGCAGGCCTCGGTCAACCTGGCCACCGAGCAGGCAAGCGTGGAGTACGTCCCCGGCGTGGCGACGTCCGAGGCACTGCGCCGCGCGATTCGCGATGCCGGCTATGAGCCGCTGGCGGTTGAAGAGGGCACGGTCGATCGCGAGGCAGAACGCCGGGTGCGGGAACTGGCGTCTCTGCGGACGCGCCTGGTCGGGGCGGCTCTGCTGAGCATCCCGATTCTCTGGGGCAGCCTGCCCCACATGGGTCTCAACGTCTGGGTGCCTGCGATCCTGCACAGTTGGACGGTGCAGTTCCTGCTGGCGACGCCGGTGCAGTTCTGGGCCGGGTGGCGCTTCTACCGCGGCATGTGGGCCGCGCTGCGTCACGGCGCCGCCGACATGAACACCCTGATTGCGGTCGGCACCTCCGCTGCCTTTCTGTACAGCGCAGCCGCGACCTTCGCTCCGCAGTGGTTCACGGGCGGTGGACTTGAACCGGCGGTCTACTACGAGACCGCATCCATTATCATCGTCTTCATCCTGCTCGGCCGGTACCTCGAGGCGAAGGCCAAAGGGCGCACGAGCGAAGCCATCCGCCGATTGATCGGCCTGCAGGCACGAACGGCACGGGTGATCCGTGACGGGGCTGAGGTCGACGTTCCAGTGGAGGATGTCGCCGTCGAGGACGTGGTGGTCGTGAGACCAGGCGAGAAGATCCCGGTGGACGGGACGGTCCTCGAAGGGTTCTCGACCATCGATGAGTCGATGATCACGGGTGAATCGATGCCGATCGAGAAGATTGCCGGGAACGAAGTCATCGGCGCCACGATCAACAAGACGGGGACCTTCAAGTTCCGGGCGACGAAGGTCGGACGCGATACGGCGTTGGCGCAGATCATCCGTCTGGTCGAAGAGGCGCAGGGGACCAAGGCGCCGATCCAGCGGCTGGCCGACAAGGTCGCGGCGTACTTCGTGCCGGCGGTCATTGCGATCGCTGTGATCACGGCTGCGGTGTGGCTGGCGTTCGGACCGCAGCCCGCGTTGACGTACGCCCTGCTCAATTTCGTCGCCGTGCTCATCATCGCATGCCCGTGCGCGTTGGGGCTGGCCACGCCCACGGCGATCATGGTCGGAACCGGACGAGGCGCCGAGGCAGGCATCCTGATTCGGGGCGGTGAGGCGCTCGAAGTGGCGCACAAGATCACCGCGGTCGTATTGGACAAGACCGGCACGCTGACGCGGGGGACACCCGCAGTCACGGACGTGATACCTACGAACGGGCACGACGAGGCGACGCTGCTGCGGTTCGTAGGCGCTGCGGAACGGGGGTCAGAGCACCCGATCGGTGAGGCAATTGTCGCGCGGGCGCGCAGCGCGGGCGTGCCCCTGGACGAGTCGTCGGCGTTCGAGGCGATCCCCGGGCACGGCATCGAGGCCGTCGTCGAGGGACGGCGTGTGCTGGCCGGCAACGTCGCGCTGATGAGCCGCCACGGCATCGCGCTCGACGGCCTGGCCGCGCGCGCGGACGCGCTGGCATCCGAGGGGAAGACACCGATGCTCGCTGCCATCGACGGGAAAGTGGCCGGAATCATCGGCGTCGCCGACACGTTGAAGCCTCATAGCCGTGAGGTCGTGGCAGCGCTCCACAAGATGGGCTTCCAAGTTGTGATGCTGACCGGTGACAACCGGCGGACGGCTGAGGCGATCGCCGGGCAAGTGGGGATCGACCGGGTGCTGGCCGAGGTCAAGCCTGACCAAAAGGCGGCGCACATCGAAGCCCTGCAGCGCGAAGGGCATACCGTCGCCATGGTCGGGGATGGCATCAACGACGCCCCGGCGCTTGCGCGGGCGGATCTCGGCATCGCCATCGGCGCCGGGACCGACGTGGCGATCGAGTCCGCGGGCATCGTGTTGATCGGCGAAGACCTGCGCGGCGTGCTTACGGCCATCGATCTGAGCCGCCGGACCATGCGCACGATCAGGCAGAATCTCTTCTGGGCGTTCGCGTACAACGTCGCCCTGATCCCGGTCGCGGCCGGGGCGCTGTATCCCTTCACCGGGATGCTGCTGAGCCCGGTGCTCGCGGCGCTGGCGATGGCCGCCAGCTCGGTGACGGTGGTGAGCAACAGTTTGCGGCTGCGGGCGTACCGGCCCGTGGCCACGTAAGAGGTAGAGCGGCAAACCAGATGTGGAACGTTACGTCACTGGTAAGGACCGACTATGAGAAGGGAGTGGATTCGTGATCACCAAGACGTTTGACGTCCCCAAGATCCACTGTGACGGATGCGAGCGGACCATCGCCGGTGCCCTTTCGAAGCTCGTGGGTGTGGCCAAGGTCGAGCCCAGCGCTATGACCAAGAGGGTGCTGGTCGAGTTCCACCCGGAGTCCATCGACGAGATGCGTATCCGTGAGGCGCTCAAGGCCGCAGGATACCCGGCCGCGTAGGGTCGCTACGCGTAAAGGTCCCCACGAGACGCATTGCCGCCGGGCGCCGAATCGCGGTCGGGAATGGCGGCGATGAGCAGTCTCCGGCGGCGGGCGGCTTTGCTCGGCAGCCTCATCCTGATCCTGGGGCTGCTCGCGTTCGTCACGGCCCGCACCAACCAGCAGGCCTCCATCACGGTCCCACTCGCGCGCGGGCTGACGCCCGAGGCGCCGGCCTTCGACCTCCCGCGACTCGATGCCGGGGGCACGCTGGATCTCCGTTCGCTTCGCGGCAAGGTCGTCGTCATCAACTTCTGGGCCTCGTGGTGCATTCCGTGTCGCGACGAAGCGCCGGCCATCGAGGCAACCTGGCAGCGATACAAGAATCGCGGCGTAGTCGTCGTTGGTATAGACGTCCAGGATCTTGTGCCTGAGGCGATGCGCTTCCTCGCGGACACGGGGACTCCATATCCGATGATTCGGGACAAAGATAACAGCGTTTACCGCGCCTACGGGCTGACCGGTGTACCCGAAACGTTTTTCGTGGACCGGGCGGGCCGCATCGTCCGCAAGTTTCCAGGGGTGGTCACGGATAGTCAGATCTGGTTCAAAGCGGTCGAAGACGCGCTAGCCCACTAGCCTCGCGGCTAGCGCAGGGGGGGTACTCGGTGCCCGCGCGCATCGCATTCTTCGTGGCAGCCCTGGCGCTGTCTCTCCCGGCGGCCCTCCGGGCCGCCCCGGCCGATCCCCGTTTCCTCATCGTCCCGGGCAGGTCGCTGGGTTCGCTGCAGTTGGGGACGCCGATCAGAGCGGTGATTGCGACCTGGGGTGCATCTGACCGTTCCGGACAGGTCGCGCCGAACCTGATCATGCACGCCTACCCGAAGTATTCGATCGAGGTTGGTGCGACCAAAGATGGAACGATCATCTATGCCTCAACCACGAGCGACACGTACATCACGTCGCGGGGAGCGCGCGTCGGTTCTCCTGTTCAACCGCTTGTTGCAGCCTACGGCAGCAGATGTGATCTGAAAGAGCGCGCGTTGTGGTGCGCTGAGATCGGGCTCGTGGCCTGGATTCGAGAAGGGGTCGTCGCTGCGCTGGGAGTCTTCGACCCAAAGGTGCTGGGCGATGCGCTGAGAGCGACCAACCCGGCTGCACTTCCCACTGCTTCGGGGACGGCAGACGACAGGCTGATCGTGCCAGGGCTGCGGATCGGGAAGTGGACGCTCTCGATGACGGTCGAGGGGATCGTCGCCTCGATCAGCCACCCTCCCGGAAAGGCGGGCATCCTTGATGTCAAGCCCGGGCGTGATGTCCGTGAAGGCGTCGTCGCGCTGACCTGGGAGCACATGCGTTTCGGCGTGGGCACGAACGACTTCAGAACGGCGCAGGGTGCCAGACCGGCTGATCTGTCGGTGACCGGCAAAGTCGCCTACCTCTTTGTCTACTCCCCTGCCTATCGGACGGAGAAAGACGTCGGCCCGGGTTCCAGCCCTCGCGCTGTCGCCGCGGCCTACGGGCCGCCAACAGCGACCAACGAGTTCGGAGATGGAAATGCGCGGCTGATCTACGATCAGCACGGAATGGCCTTCAGCGTGGGCGCAGGTGTCGTGAGGCAGATGTTTGTCTTTCGCGCGAAAGGCGCGTGGAGCATCTGGAACTTCTAGGCGCGTAGGCGCGACCCCGCGTCGAGAGGGCATATCCACGCCGGGCGTATGTTATACTCGCACCGAAACCGGCGCCCGTAGCTCAGCGGATAGAGCGGCTGGCTTCGAACCAGTAGGTCGGGGGTTCGACTCCCTCCGGGCGCTCCAGTCTCCAGTCGAGTTGAGACGCGGTTACGCGAAGACGTGCTCTGGCAGGCGCATCTTCAAGGTAATACTTCGCACCGCTGCGCCGGCGCTTCCTCGAACCACGACAGAGCCTGATCTGTCGTGACGACCTTGCAGAACCAGTCCCCGATGCTGCGCAGAACGCCCCTCCGGAGATCCTCACTGTACGTCGCGCACGCATCGTCCACCAGGATCACGCCGAAGCCGTGATCGAACGCTCCGCGTACAGTCGCCTCGACGCACTGGTTCGTGACCACGCCACCCATCACCACCGTCTCGATGCCCAGGTTATGGAGCGCGAGATCGATGCGCGTCATGCCAAAGGCGGTCGATCCATTCTTGGTGAACACCATCTCGTTCGGGAGAGGGGCGAGCTCGGGAATGATCGGCGAGTCCTGCGGAACGGTACCGGGCAACGCCGCTCCGCTTTGCCCCGCCACCCGACTCCTCCCGGCACGCAGGAGCGACTTCATCTTCCCGCGGTCCCGTCCGTCGGGAGTGAGCAACCCCCCCTTGGTGTGAAGAACCTCCAGGCCGGCGCGCCGGAAAGCTGCCTGTAAACGTTGCAGGTTCCCGATGGCTGCCTCGAGTTGGCGCCAGTAGTAGTCGAGTTCCGCCTCAAAGCCAAGAAGCCGGCCGGCTTCAGCCTTCGGTCCGCCGCGAGGCCTTGCGACATGTTCTTGCATGTCGACACATAATAGCGCCGTCCGGCGGAGGTCGATCTCCATGTCAGCCAGGCCGCCGTGCAAGCGGATCGGGAGCTGCTCAGGCTCGCCGAGCAGCGTTGAGACCCGCGACGAGACCCGGATCACTGGCAGAGATCTGACGTCGCGACCGCGATAACGCGGACGGCGTCCACAAGGTCTCTGACCTTCACCCGTTCATCCACGCAGGGCCAGCGCCCGCAGTCCTCTTTGATGGAGCCGGGTCCGTACTCGATGGCCGGAATCCCGGCGTTGCGGAAGTTCTGCGCGTCAGACGCCGCGCCCAGCCGGCGTCCGGTGCCAATCACGGGCTCGGCACCGCGCACGAGCCGGTGCGCCGAGGCCACGGCCCTCGCGATCGGATGATCGGGCGGCGTCTCGTCGGCTCCATAGTGCGTGTTGTCGCTGAACGGGGGCTCCCATCCCCGCATCTGGAGATCCCATCGGAAATCAGGGATACGTTGCTGGAGCCCTGCGAGGAACGTCCGCAGGTCCTGCTCGATCGTCTTCACAGTCTGACTTGGCACGGCCACGAAGTCCACGTGGAGTCTGACCGAGTCGAGATCCGAGTGGATCCCGCGTATGGCGGTCCGCGGATAGGTGGGAAGCTTTGGATGGGGCGTATACGTCAACCACTCGTCTGGTCCGACCGTCCGGTATGTCGGGCCGAACGCCTCGACAACTTTGCAGGCGACCTCAACCGCGCTCGTATGCCGGCTGTGGTGCTCGTGACCGCCGTGAACGGCGATGATACCGCGCACGCATCCGGTGGACAACGTGCAGATGTCCAGACCCGTGCCCTCAGCCACGAGGGCCATGTCGCCTCTCAGCCCCGCGTCCAGCACAGCCTGGGCCCCGACGCCGCTGATCGTCTCGGCCACGACGAAGGCCAGGATGATCTCGCCGGCGAACTCCACCTGCTGCCGGACGATGGCATCCACGGCCATCAAGCAGGAAACGATACCTTGCTTGTTGTTGTGAGTCCCGAGCCCGTATAGCCAGCCGTCCTCGACGATTCCGGCAAACGGGTCCTTCGTCCAGTTCTCCGGCTGGAAGACCAGACCCCGATACTGTCCCGACCCGGTATCCAGATGCGCGTTCAGGATCACCGTGGGGCCGGGTCGCGGACCACGCAGGCGCCCGATGACGTTCTTCGTCCGCATCCCTCCGCGTTCGACCGGTACGAACTCCGTCGTCATGCCCAGCCCGCGCATTACGCCCTCAAGGTAATCCGCCAGCGGCCCCTCTTCGAAGCGTGGGGAGGGGATGCTAATCACGCGCCTCGCGAAGTCGACTACGCGTCCTTCATCTACCGCGTCGTGGAGCCGGTGGCTTGCGGCAACGGTCATGCTCTGCTCCCCCTCCTGAATGCGGTCCCGATCCACTACTCACGCTATCAGACGAGCCGGGCCCGGGGATCGAGAAATGCCCGCAGCCCATCGCCCAGCAGGTTCAACCCGATCACGACCACCAGGATAGCCAGGCCCGGCGACGCCGACAACCACCAGTAGGTCGGCATCAGCTCTCGCCCCACGGCGACCATGAGTCCCCATTCGGGTGTCGGCGCCCGGGCACCGAGGCCCAGGAATCCCAAAGAGGCCGCCGTCAACAGGACGCCTCCCGAGTCGAGCGATCCCTGCACCATTACCGTGGGCAGCGTGTTCGGCAGCAAGTGTCGACGGGTGATCCGTCCCCAGGAGGCCCCAATCGCCGCCGCGGCTTCGACGAAGGGCTGGGCCCGGTACCGGAGCGTCTCGCCGCGTACGAGGCGAGCGTATCGCGGCCAATAGGTCAAAGCGATCGCCACAATGGTCGATTGAATGCTCGCGCCAAGCGTGACGGTGATCAGCATGGCGAGAATCAGCGACGGCAGTGACAGGAAGACATCGGTGAAGCGCATGAGGATGTCATCCACCCACCGGGGCGCAAATCCGGAGGTCAGGCCGACTGCCACGCCGATTACCGCTGCCGCAATGACGCTCAGGGCGATGATCTGAACCGAGAGGCGGGCACCCACGATGACCCGGCTGAAGATATCGCGGCCCAGCGTGTCTGTGCCAAACGGATGTCGGAGCGACGGCGGCTGCAGCCGGCTGCCACCTGGAGGGGAGCCGTACGCGTCCTGCGGCGACGGCGCCAGCCAGGGAGCAAACGCCGCCGTCACCAGGAGCACTAGAGCAATCGCCGCCCCAACGGCGGTGATCGGATTGCGGAGCGCCTTCCTGAGCCGGGCCCGCGCCTCTCCCTGCGCGCGCACAGACGCGGGTTGAGGCGTCAGGGCGTGCGCCCGCGCCGTCACGCGTAGCGGATCCGAGGATCGAACACAGGGTACAGCAGATCGACAAAGAGGTTCACGATCACGTAGAAGGCGGAGATGACGACCGCGACGCCAATGACCACGGGGTAGTCGAGTGTGACGATCCCCTTGACGATGTACAAACCGAGGCCCGGCCAGGAGAAGACGGTCTCGACGAGGATCGAGCCTTGAAGAAGCTGCCCAAAGGCGATGCCCAGGACGGTGAGAATCAGCGGTCCCGCGTTCTTGAGCGCGTGCCGCAGCACCACGGAACGCTCGCCGATGCCCAGCGACCGGGCGGTCCTGATGTAGTCCTCGTGGAGGACGTCCAGCATCGCGCTTCGTGTCATCCGAGCAATGACGGCGACGACACGATAGGCTAGCACACTCGCCGGCAGGACCAGGTGCGCCAGAGCGTCGCGGAGGGCCACCCAGTTCCCCGCAAGCAGGCTGTCAATTGTTGCCATCCCTGTGATCGCGGGCGGGGGACTTGTGAACTGGATGAAGTCGCTGAACTGGCCGATGCCAGGCAGCCAGCCGAGTTTCCCGTACAGAATCCACTGGGCCATGAGCGCCGTCCAGAAGACGGGCGCAGCGACGCCCCCTAGCGTCAGGATGCGGAGAACATGATCAGTCAGCCCGTTTTGCCTGACGGCCGACCAGATCCCGGCGGGGACGCCGGCGGTGACAGCAATGACAAACGCGAACAGCCCAAGCTCGAGCGTACCTCGGAAGAACCGCCAGACGTCGACATTGACGGGTTGACGGGTTCGCAGCGAGTAGCCGAAGTTCCCATGAGCAGTACCCCAGACATAGCCCAGCCACTGTTGCCACGCGGGACGGTCCAGGCCGAGCTCTCGCCTGATGCGCTCGTATTGCGCGCTGGTCGCATCCTCTCCGACCAACATGGCTACGGGATCGGCCGGGACGGCGAGCGTGGCCGCAAAGGCGATCGTGACGATCGCCACGAAAACAGGGATCGAGGTCAGCAGCCGTCGTACGACAAAGGCCCACACGCGATCCTAGCGCCGTGGGAACCCCGCGGGATCTTTCTGCACAGGGGCCGCGGCAAAGAACGGCCCGTACGATGGGATCCAGGCCAGGCCGCTCACCGCGTCACGCACCGCGTAACTGTACAGGACGGTAGCGAGGAAGATCGTCGGCGCTTCCCGCGTTAGCAGCGCCTGCGCCTCGTCGTAGAGCCGCTTCCGCGCCTCAAGCCGGCTCTCCCGACGAGCCTGCTCGAGCAATTCGTCATACTGTTTGTTGAGCCAGCCGGGATTGAACCCCAGGTTCCGGAACTCCGAAGAGTGGTACGCGCGCCACATCCTGGCGTCCGGGTCGGCGTATGCGAGGCTGAACTGCACGAAGATGACATCAAAGGTATTCTTCCAGATAGCTTCGCGCCAGACCGGTAAGGTCATCTCCTGAAGCTGGAGGTCAAACCCAAACGGCGCCAGATTCTCCTTGAGGATCTGTCCCACGTCAAGCTGCACACGGTTCCCCGCTTGCCACCCCAGGGTCATACGGAAGGTCCTGCCGTCGAGACCTGCTTCCCGAAGCAGCGCGCGTACCCGGTTGAGATCCTGCGAGTACTGGATCGCCTTGTCGTTGAACCACGGTTTGAACTCTTCTGGCAGCGGGCCGCGCGCCTGCTGACCTAACCTGCCGAACACCTGGGTCACGATCCGCTTGTAGTCGACGGCGTACGAGAGCGCCTGTCGGACCCGCACATCGGTGAACGGCGCCTTCTTGCTGTTGAAGTGCATGTGGACCCCGTAGCTTCCTCCCAATGAGACCCGAGTCTGGACGTTCACTCCGGTTGTCCGGCCCAGGATGTCGACGAACTCCGGCACCAGTTGCTCGAGGATGTCCAGGTCGCCGCGCAGGATCAGCTGCGCGCCTGTCGCGGGCTCCCTCACCGTGCGATACACGACGCGGGAGACACCGTTACGCGGGAAGCGACCCCAGTAGTAGGGGTTGCGTACAAGGACGATCTGCTTCTCCGGCTCCCACGACTGAAGCACGTACGGTCCGGTGCCGGCGGTGTGATTCGTCATGTACCGTTGCGCGTTGTCGGTTCCAGCATTGTCCTGCACCACTTTGGGGCTCAGGAAGAGCGCGCCTTGCCACGACGCCAGGGCACTGAGGAACGGCGAAAACGGCTCGCTGAGGGTGATCCGGGCCGCGTTGGGTTCCACTGGCTCGATCGCCTTGACCTCGGCGAAGACATTCACCGGGCCTCTGCCGATGGCGCGCAACCGGTCGAACGCGAACTTGACCGCCTGCGCGTTGAACGGCGTCCCGTCACTAAACCGAACGCCCGGGCGAAGGGTGAACGTGTAGGTCAACCCATCGCGACTGACGGTCCACTCGGTCGCGAGCATCGGCTCGATCTTGCCATCCGGACCGTATCGAACCAACCCTTCGTATAGGTTGGGATACAGGCGCTGTCCCCCGATTTGGGTCACGTTGACGTGCGGGTCGAACGTCTGAGGCTCATCCACCGCGCCGATCGTCAACGTCTCCTGCCATACCTGCTGAGGAGACTGCGCGTTTACCACAGGCAGGGCGGAGACTAGAACCGCAAGCAGGCAGGCGGTCAGCAGACCGAGCGTCGAGCGCGTCATCATCTCTCCCCTCCTAGCCACACAGGCGCATTGCCGTCAGGGCGAAGACCTTCGCCGCATCGATTATCGACGAGATCGAGATCCGTTCATCGGTGGGCACGCGTCCTTCGTGGACGGCGCGTTGATGTTCAGCATCAGAGTCTCCACCCCCCGGCCCGTACAACACCGTGGTGATGCCGACGGCAGCGATCAGAGAAGCATCAGCCGCCGCCCCCAAGCGTCCACGGCTACTGACCTCGGGCTGGTGGCCGGTGATGGTCTCGTGGGCAGACGCCAGAGTCCGGACCAGGGGATGGTCATGCGGTATGTCGACCGCCGGCCTGACCGGGGCTGTTGGAAACTCCAGCTCCATGTCGGTAGTGGGATCCGTAGTGCGCAGTCGATCCAGGACGCTTAACAGGTCCCGCCGCAGCGTTTCTTCCGATTGCCCGGGAATGGTTCGGATCTGGAAGGATACGACCACGTGCATTTGCGACCTTGTTTCGACCTTCTCGATCCGATACTGTGGGTATCCGGGCAGGCGATCGGTTGGCGTGCACGTGAACCATCGCGTGCGTTCTGGCGGGGCCATTTCTGGACCGAGGGCGCTCAGCAGGCGCGCCGTCTGCTCAAAGACACTGAGACGGTCGCGCACGACGGGATCGATCTCCTTGAAATGAAAGTGCAGTTCGCGACCGCCCGCGCGAGCCCGGACGTGAACCCGGCCTTCCGCCCTTCCCACCCAGCTCGGTACGATCGTGTTTCCGGAGTTCTCGGTGTTGATCGCGTAGGTGGTTCGGAACCCCGACCCCAGGAGTTGGCGGGTGCCGGAACTGACGCGCTTATGCCCCTGAACAGCCACGAAGTACACGGAAGCGGCCGGCTTGAAGCCCTCTTCAATCAGGGCCTTCGCAGCCATAAGCATGGCGCACAACCCACCCTTTTCGTCTTGGGCGCCTTTGCCGTAGAACCAGTCGCCTTCCACAGTGCCATCAAAAGGATTCCGTGACCACAGGCTGAGGTCATCGAAGGCGCGGCCCAGGGCAGGCGCGTGATCCATGTGGCCGATGAGGAGCAGCGATGAAGACGTCGACGGTCCAGGGATCTGACCGACTACATTGAAGCTCTCCTGCCCGTCTCCCAAGGCAACCGGATCAAGTCGTGCGCGGAGGCCGATGCGCCGCATGTGAGCAAAGATCACGCGCGCGAGCGACGCTTCCTCAGTTGTATAGCTCGGAACCCGCACGAGGTCGCGCTGGAGGGCGATCACCTCGTCGCGCTGGATCCGATCCAACAGGCTCGCAGAGCCGATCGTCACTGCTTCACCACTCTCAAGAACTACGCTCCGGGCAGAACAGGACGCCTCCCACAGGGCGCGGTACGGGTGCCTTCTCTGGCTTCGGGAGCCTTCCCTGCCGTATTTGCACCCTCTGCAAATTGGGCGGGGGTTTCGGACGGCCCTTGCTTTTCTAAAGGCCCATGAGAACCAACGTCTACGTTGATGGCTTCAACCTATATTACGGGTGCCTGAAGGACACCCCTTGCAAGTGGCTCGACCTCGCACGGTTCTGCCGCCTCGCCCTGCCCCAGAATGCCATCAACCGTATCCAAACGAACTTCATGAAGGCGCGCCTGAACACGTTCATCGGGGTCATCAAAATCCTTGGCAAGGTATTGAATCGTTAAGTGCTTCGTACCTGAGCGATGTCCACCCTACGAGCAACCCTCGACGTATGCGACCTGTGGAAGCGCACCGGCAATAATCGCTTGCACCGTGCCACCCTTCACCTTGAAAACCATCCGATATTTAGCATCAGTGCTCCCCTTCGGAAGGATCGTGATCGTTTGCGCCTTCGGATCGTATTTGTCCGGGGCCAGACGCGCGCGCTGCCCATAAAACGTCTCGATCCTCAAAGCGGAATCGCCGACCAGAAAACCATCAGCGGTGCGGATCGTCGAAGTAGCAACCTCAGCTCGGCGGATCGTTCCGTGTTCGACCATGAACGACAGCCCGCTCGGCGTCGGCGGACGGAGATAGAAGCAAGAGCTGCCGCGAGACGGCTTCGTCGCAACGAATTTCGTGCCGGTCGCAGCAGCTTGCGCCGGGGTCGTGCCAAAAACGATTGGTCCGACGCCGGTCGGCCCGACGCGCGAAGATGACGACAGCGCCGCGGCGGCGACTGAGACGGGCACGATTGTGGGGCGGAAGGACTGTAACCCGAGCCACTCTAGTTGCGTGGCCTCGGGCTGGCCTATCGAAAAGGCCAACAGCACGGTCACCACCACTGTCCACGCGAAGGTCCAGGTCCTCCACACACGCCTCATGCCCACTCCTCCTGTTGTGGATTGGCACGTACATCGGTCCTGAAGGGAAATCGTACCCCGAGACGAAAGACACGAACCACCGGAAGACTCCAGGCACGAGCGGCTGTTGGCATTCTGTTTAGGGGAGGCTATCCATGCCGTCAACCGCCTATCGTCCAGTGGTCCTGGCTGCGCTGCTGCTCGCGATCGTCGCCGCGCAACCCGTCGCTCAACCGCCAACCAGGGCCGCGCCTGCGCCGAGGCGAGGCGGTACGCTCACCTACGCCTCGTCCGCCGACGTGAACAATTTCGACCCGGCGCTGCGGGGCGGCACCATCTCCCAGGCCGCAAAGCAGCTAATCTACAGCAGCCTTGTCAAGGAGACGCCCAGCCGCGAGGTCAAACCGGACCTGGCCATCTCCTGGAGGGTGGACGGCACCGCCTGGACCCTCACCTTGCGCCAGGGCGTCAAGTTCCACGACGGCACGGCGTTCAACGCCCAGGCGGTCAAGTACCATTACGACCGCCTGCTCAGCGCCGAGAATCCCCAGCGGGCGAGCGACTGGAGGCCCTTCCTGGACCGCGTGGAGGTGGTGGACGACCATACCGTCCGCGTCCACACCAGATTCCCTGACCCGTTCTTCCTGCAGCGGCTCGCCGCCTCGTCGCAGATCGCCAGTCCGGAGGCCCATAGGAGGCTGGGCAGAGACATCGCGCGCAACCCGGTGGGGGCAGGGCCCTTCAAGTTCCGAGAGTGGACCTCCGGCGTCCGCGTGGTCGTGGTCCGCAACGACGACTATTGGGGCGATAAGGCGTACCTGGATCAGGTCGTCATCCGTCCCGTGCCGGAGGCCGGCGCCCGCGCCATCGCGCTCGAGTCGGGCGACATCCAACTCGCAGATCTGATCTCGCCCGAGGACATGCCGCGGCTCCAGCGGAATGCGAGTATCATGCTGGACTCCAAGGCGACCGTCCGTCAACTCACCGTCGGCCTGCACAACATGAAGAAACCCTTCGATGATCTGCGGGTGCGGCAGGCCCTCAATTACGCCGTCGATCGGCAGGCCATCGCCAGGGGCGTGTATCAGGGTCTGGCGGAGGCAATCCCAGGCGCGGTGCCTCCGCTGGCCACGGGCTTCGCTCACGTGGAAAACTTCGAGTACAACCCCGGCAGGGCCAGAGAGTTGCTGGGCCAGGCCGGCTACGCCAACGGGTTCTCGGCCACGTTCATCGGGACCAAGGGCCGCTACTTCAAAGACTTCGAATTGATGCAGGCCATTCAGCAGCAACTCAAGCAGGTCGGTGTGGACGCCAGGATCCAGAGCGTCGAGTGGGCGCGTTACCTGGAGCTGGTCAACATGGCCCCGGACAGAAGCCCGCTGGAGATGTGGCTGGACGGCTGGTCCGGCGACCGCGCCACCGACATCCTTCAACAGCGTTTCGGCTGTGATTCGTTCCGCCCCAGGGGGATCAACCTCCACGGCTACTGCAACAAGGACCTGGACGCCCTGGTCAACGAGGCGGTCCGCATCCTGGACGATACGAGGCGTAACAATTTCCTGAGGCTGGCCCAGGTGCTGATTCGCAGAGACGCCCCCAGCATCTGGGGCCTGACCACCAAAGCCACGGCCGGCATGAGCAGGAAACTGCACGGCGTGCTCCACTTCCCAGACGAGACGCTGACGGTGGACGAGCGTACCTGGTTGGAACCATAGATGCACGTACTGCGCGCGGCGAAGCTCATCGACGGCACCGGGCGGCCGATCATCGCCAACGGCGTTGTCCACGTGGACGGAAAGCAGATCACCTTCGCCGGGCCGGCCCATTCCGCGCCGCCCGCACCTCCGACAGCCGAACTCATCGACCTCGGACCGCGCACGCTGCTGCCGGGTCTGATCGACTGCCACGCCCATCCCATCCCGTGGCCGGAGGGCCGGTCAGAGCAGGCCCTGCCGTGGACCGACCACCTGCGACTCCTGCACGCCACGGCGGTGCTGCAGCGGGTGCTGCACTCCGGCGTGACCACGGTGCGCGACTGCGGCGCGCCGCGCCATACCGCCTATGCCCTCAAGGACGCGGTCGAGCAGGGGTACGTGCTCGGACCCAGGCTGATCATCTCCGGAGCCATCATCTGCCCGACCGGCGGCCATGGGCACACGGGCGACGGCGAAGCCGACGGGCCGGACGGCGTGCGCCGCGAGGCGCGCACGCGCTTCAGGGACGGAGCCGACTTCTTGAAGTTGACGGCGACCGGGGGCGGCACAGCCCGCACCGTCCGGCACCGTGCCACGTTCACCGTCGACGAACTGCGCGCGGCAGTCGACGAGGCGATCCAGCACGAGAGCTACGCGACAGCTCACGTCCACGGAACGGAAGGCATCATCCGCTGCCTCGACGCAGGGATGCCCATGCTTGAACACGCTACCTTCGTCGGGCCGGACAACCGGGAGCACTATGACCCGCAGGTGGCAGGGCGCATCCGCGCCCAGAACGTGGTGGTCGTCCCGACGGTCCAGGTGTACGGACGCTGGGCAGAGACGAGCCCCGGCCGGGTCGACAATCTGACCTCCGGCGACCTGGCCGAGTGGCAGGCCCGTTACGAGAGCCTGCCGTGCCAGCTCTCGCCGTTCCCTCGGCTGGACAAACTCAGCCCGCGGGAGCAAGCGCCGTGGCGTCACCGCTTCGACAGCTTCTTCAAGCGGGTCGATCTGGTGGGCAGGCTCTACGAAGCGGGTATCGTGATGCTGATGGGCTCCGACGGCGGTGGACGGCCCGCGCCGATCGACGATCTCGGCCACGGCATCGAGCTGCACGTCCGGGCCGGCGTGCCGCCGCTGGAGGCGATCCACTCGGCGACGGGACTGGCGGCGAAGTGGATCCGTATCGACGACGTGACGGGCACGCTGGAGGCCGGGAGAGAGGCAGACGTGATCGCGGTAGATGGCAACCCGCTGACCGACATCACCGCCACGTCTCGGGTCGACTTTGTGATGGCGCGCGGCCGGGTCGTGAAGGCGTCCCCTGGTGCGGCGTTCACAATGGGAGACGTTGGAGCTGTCGCGAAAGCCCTGGCGCACTGACGGGCTCACCGCGTCGCGCCGACCGCGGAAGGCCACGAAGGCAGCGTGCTACGCTACACCCTGAAGCGAGTCTTGCTGCTCGTGCCTGTGCTGCTGGGCGTATCGCTCGCGTCTTTCTTCCTGCTGCACCTGATCCCCGGAGACCCGGCCGTCATCCTGGCGGGCGTGGAAGCTCGACAGGAAGAGTTGAACGCCATTCGCCGCGAGTTCGGCCTCGACGCCCCGCTGCTGGTGCAGTACGTGCGGTACGTCGGCCGAGCCCTCCAGGGTGACCTGGGTATCTCTATCCGCACCCGCGAGCGCGTGACGGCGACCTTGATCACCCGCATGCAGTTCACTGTTCAGTTGACCCTCTTGAGTCTCGCCCTGGCGGTGGCCATCGGGGTCACGGCCGGCGTGTTGGCCGCGACGCACCAAAACACCTGGCTGGACAGCGGGACCATGCTGCTGGCCCTGCTCGGGGTCTCGATGCCCAGCTTCTGGCTGGGTCTCCTGCTCCTCCTGGTCTTCGCCGGCATGCTGCACTGGCTGCCGGCCGGCGGGAGCGGCGGCTTCGAGCATCTGGTCCTGCCGGCCATCGTTCTGGGCGCGTCCGGCGCGCCGGTCATCGCCCGCCTGACCCGCGCCTCGATGCTGGAGGTGATCCGCCAGGACTACATCCGCACGCTTCGAGCACACGGTCTGCCAGAGATGCTGGTCGTCTACAAGCACGGGCTGAGGAATGCCATCAACCCGGTGATCACCCTGGTAGGTTTGCAGTTTGGGTTTCTCTTAGCCGGCGCGGTGATCGTGGAGACGGTCTTTTCCCTGCCCGGCATCGGGCGGCTGATGGTCACCGCCATCTTTTCCCGCGACTACCCCATGATCCAGGGCGGGATGCTGCTGATCGCCGTGGCATTCGTGCTGGTGAATCTCCTGACCGACCTGACGTACGCCTGGGTCAATCCCAGGATCCGCTACGAGCGGGCGTGAGGCCGGGCGATGCTGGAAGTAGCCGAGCAACTGGAGGCAGTCGCGGCCCCGGCCCGCCTGCAGGCGCTCCACGAGACCTGGCGCCGGCTGAAGCGCAACCGCGGCGCAGTGGTGGGACTGGGTGTCGTCCTCCTGTACGTGACAGTGGCGCTCCTGGCGGATCGCCTGGCGCCTTACGACCCGACCGACGGCAACGTCCTGGCCCGACTTCAGGCGCCCAGCACCCGGCACCTGCTCGGAACGGATGAGTTGGGGCGGGACATCCTGAGCCGGTTGATGCACGGCGCACGAATTTCGCTGCAGATCCAGGTGGCGGCCGCGATGCTGGCGATGGTCATCGGCGTCGTATGGGGGCTGGTGGCCGGCTACTTCGGCGGCTGGGTCGACGATCTCAGCATGCGGGTGATCGACGTCCAACTCGCGTTTCCCAGCATCCTGCTCGCCATCGCCATCGTCGCCATTCTCGGGGGCGGGCTGGGGAACGTCATCGCAGCCGTCGGGATCGCCTCGGTGCCGCAGTTCGCCCGCGTGGTGCGCGGGGTGGTGCTGGACCTGCGCAACATGGAGTTCGTGGAGGCGGCGCGGGCCATCGGCGAGTCGGACCTGGCGATCATGTTCCGCTATATCCTCCCGGGCACGATGGCCCCGGTGATCGTCCTGACCAGCCTGCGCATGGCCACGGTGCTGCTGGCCGCCTCCGGCCTCAACTTCCTGGGCCTGGGAGTACAGCCTCCTACCCCTGAGTGGGGGGCGATGCTGTCCAACGCCCGTGACTACATGTTCGCCGCGCCCCACGTGACGACCGCCCCCGGGCTGGCCATCACCCTGGTGGTGATCGGTTTTAACCTCCTGGGCGACGGGCTGCGAGACGCGCTGGACCCGCGGATGAAGGACTGATGGACGCGCCGCTGCTGAGCATTCGCAATCTGATGGTCCAGTTCACCTCCGAGGGCCGGGTCAGCCGCGCCGTGGACGGCGTGGACCTGGACGTCCACAACGGCGAGACGGTCGGTCTGGTCGGCGAGACCGGCTGCGGCAAGAGCGTCACAGCCCTGGCGGTGCTGGGGTTGGTCCCGTCCCCGCCCGGGCGCATCGCCGGCGGGCATGTCATCTTCGAGAGCGAGGAGCTGTTGAAGAAAAGCCCAGCCGAATTGCGCCGCATCCGCGGGGCGGGCATCTCGATGGTCTTCCAAGAGCCGATGACCTCGCTCGACCCGTCCTTCACGGTCGGGAGCCAGCTGACGGAGGTGCTGGAGGCGCATCGTGGGCTGCGTGGCGAGACCGCCAGACGAGAGGCGCTGAAGCTGTTGGACGAGGTCCGCATGCCCCACCCGAAGCGTGTGCTGGGCCAGTACCCCTTCCAGTTGAGCGGCGGGATGCGCCAGCGGGTGATGATCGCGCTGGCGCTGTCATGCCGTCCGCGGCTGCTGATCGCCGATGAACCGACCACGGCGCTGGACGTGACGGTCCAGGCCCAGATCTTCAGCCTGCTCAAGGACCTCCAGGCCCAGCTGGGCATGGCCATCCTGCTGATCACCCACGATCTGGCGGTGGTAGCGGAGAACTGCGACCGGCTGTACGTGATGTACGCCGGGCGGATCGCCGAGTCGGCTTCGGTGGATGCGCTATTCGGCGAGCCGCTGCACCCCTACACCCAGGGGTTGATGACCGCGGTCCCCGGAAGGGGCGGCGCGCGTCTACACGCGATTCCCGGCGAGGTCCCGAGTGCAGCCCAGTACCCACCCGGCTGTCGCTTCTGGCCCCGGTGCCCTCACGCGATGGCCCGCTGCCGAGAGTCGCACCCGCCGCTCCTGGAGCCCAGCTCTGGCCACCAGGTGGCCTGCTTTCTGTATGACGCATGAGCGACCCGCTGCTCCACGCCCGGAGTCTCGCCAAGCACTTCCCGATCCGGGAAGGGCTCCTCAGTGCACGGCCGCTGCGAGCGGTGGACGGCGTGGACTTGCAGGTGCGGGCGGGCGAGACGCTGGGGCTTGTGGGCGAATCCGGGTGCGGCAAGTCCACATTGGCCCGGCTGCTGGTGGGGCTAATGGCTCCCACGACGGGCGATGTGAGCTTCCAGGGCGAGAGCCTGACCCGCGTCACGAAGGAGCGCTGGCGGCAGCTCCGGCGTGACCTCCAGATTGTGTTCCAGGACCCCTACGGCTCGCTCAACCCGCGCATGGCGGCGGGCGAGATCGTGAAGCGCGCCCTGGTGGTCCATCGGCTGGGCAGCCCGGTCGAGCGGCGGCAGCGCGTCGCCGAGCTGTTCCGGGCGGTGGGCCTGCGGCCCGAGTTTGCCAGCCGCTTCCCCCACGAGTTCTCCGGCGGCCAGCGACAGCGGATCGCCATCGCCCGCGCCATCGCGACCAACCCGCGCCTGGTTGTGGCCGATGAGCCCACGTCTGCCCTGGACGTGTCCGTGCAGGCGAAAATCCTGAATCTATTGAAAGACCTGCAAGCCAGCCTGGGTTTGACCTACGTGTTCGTCTCCCACAATATGGGCGTCATCCACGACATGGCGGACCGGGTGGCAGTGATGTACCTGGGGAAGATCGTGGAGGAGGCGCCCAAGGAAGAATTGTTCGCGCAGCCGCTCCATCCCTATACTCGGGCGCTCCTGTCGGCCGTCCCGAGGCTCGTGCCCGGGAAGCGGTCGCGTCCTCTGATTGAAGGCGACCCGCCGAGCCCGTTGTATCCGCCGCCGGGCTGTCGGTTCAACACACGCTGCCCCTGGGCACAGGAGCTGTGCCGTCAGCAGGAGCCGGAGCTTCGAGTGCTCGGTCCCGGCCGCGTGGTGGCGTGCCACTTCGCGGAGGTGCTGCCGGCGAATTGAGCTGCTCGGGTCCGAACGGAGAACGCAGCGAGGGGGTACTTCTTTCCAACCGCCCCCCGGGAAGTCCTGCGGCAGGACATTCCCCCGAGCCGCCCAATCGAGAAGCTATGGACGCGATCCGAGCCGCATCCGCGACCGGTGAAACCCTCACCCACGACGATCTGCTGGAGATGCTGTACTACATGCGGCTCCAGCGGGCGGTCGAGGATCGCGGCATCAAGCTCTATTATCAGGGCCGCATTCCAGGCGCCTACTTCACCGGCTGGGGACACGAGGCCATCGTCGTCGGAGCGACGTATGCGCTGGACCCCCAGGACCTCATCGCGCCGATGCACCGCGACCTCGCCGCATACATCATGCGCGGGATTCCCGTCCGCCGCGTATTCGCGCAGTTTCTCGACCGCGAGGGAGGCCTGACCCGGGGACGCGATGGCAACGTCCACATGGGCGACCCCAGCCTCGGCGTCTTCCCGTTCATCAGCCATATGGCGGCGTCCGTCCCCGTGGCCGCAGGCATGGCGCTCGCCTGCCGTCAGCGGGGCGAGAATCGCGTGGTCATGACGTTCTTCGGCGACGGCGCGACGAGCACCGGCGCCTGGCACGAGGGCGTCAACTTCGCCGCCGTGTTCCGGCTCGCGGTCGTCCTGATTCTCGAGAACAACCAGTACGCGTACTCGACGCCGCTCGAGCGGCAGACTGCCGCCCGCGCGTTCGTGGACAAGGCGGCGGGCTACGGCATCCCCGGCGTCGTGGTCGACGGCAACGACATCCTGACCGTATTTGCGGCAGCGCAGGAAGCCGTCGCGCGCGCCCGCCGCGGGGAAGGCCCGACCCTTATCGAGTGCCGCACGATGCGGATGCGCGGGCACAGCGAAGCCGATCGATACGGCTATGTGCCGAAGGCGCTGCTGGAGGAATGGGCGGACCGTGATCCGATCGCTCTGTTCGAGCACAGCCTCCGCGACGACGGCGTACTGACATCCGAGGCCGACCGCATGATGCAAGAGCGGATCGCGCAAGAGATCGAGGAGGGATTGGCCTGGGCGGAAGCGAGCCCGGAGCCCGATCCCGCGTCGGTCGCTGACGGCGTGTTCGCGGACCCGGAGGACTAGGCCGGTGCAGATGACGTACCTCGAGGCGATCCGCGACGGCCTCCTCGGGGAGATGCGGCGCGACCCTCGAGTGTTCGTGATCGGCGAGGACATCGGGGTGCACGGAGGAGCCTTTGGGATCACGAAGGGGTTCCTCGAGGAGTTCGGCCCCTGGCGTGTGATCGACGGGCCGCTCGCCGAGATAGCCAATGTTGGCGCCGGCATCGGCGCGGCCGTCATGGGGATGCGGCCGGTCGTGGAGATGCAGTTCGCCGACTTCGTCACCGACGCCATGACACAGGTCGTCAACATGGCGGCGAAGTTCCATTGGCGGACAGGCAACCCGCTGCCACTGGTCATCCGGATGCCGTATGGGGGCGATGTCAAGGGCGGCCCATTCCATTCTCAGTGCATGGAGGCGTGGTTCGTCCACACGCCCGGTCTCAAAGTCGTCGTCCCATCGTCTGCGGAGGATGCCAGGGGGCTGCTCGTCGCCGCGATTCGCGATCCGAACCCGGTGATGTACTTTGAGCACAAGCACCTGTACCGGTATCAGCGCGAAGAGGTGCCTGACGGGGATCACGTCACGCCGATCGGCCGCGCCCGCATCGTCCGAGAGGGCACGACGCTGTCCGTGTTTTCCTACGGGTGGATGCTCCACAAGTGCGTGCAGGCAGCCGAGCTGGTGGCGGAAGAGGGGATCGCCGCACAAGTCGTCGATCTCCGCAGTCTGCTGCCGCTGGACCGGGACGCTATTCTAAGTTCAGTGCGCAAGACCAGCAAGGCTCTGGTCGTCCACGAGGCGACCCGGACCGGCGGCGTCGGGGCCGAGGTGGCAGCTCTCATTGCCGAGGAAGCATTCGACTCACTGGACGGCCCGGTGGTCCGTTTGGCGAGCAAGGACGCGCCGGTTCCGCACAGCCCGGTCCTGGAAGCAGCGTTCCAGCCGCAGGTGGACGAGATCGCGGGCGCGATGCGCCGGCTTTCGGCGTACTGATAACATTTGGCATTGGGGGGAAAACGATGAAGACGCGAACCCTGATTGTGTTGATCCTTCTGGTGCTCTTCTGGGGCGGGCCGACGACCCTGGCGTTCTACACCGACTGGCTCTGGTTCCAGGATCTGGGCTTTGCGGGGGTCTTCCGCACCCGGTTCCTGGCGCAGGCCGCGCTCTTTGCGCTCGGCGGCCTGGTGAGCGCGGGTGCCATCCTGGGGAGCGCCCGCCTGGCCCGCCGCCTGGCCGAGCAGGCTGTGGGCTCGATCGAGATGCCGGCCAGCGCCCAAATGCGCGCAATAGAACGCCCCTTCTCCATGGCCGTGATCGGCGGCGGCCTGTTCCTGGCGCTGAACATGGCGGGCGCCGCGGCCGGGCGCTGGGAACAGGTGTTGCGGTGGCGCCACGCCGCGCCGTTTGGCGCGGTTGATCCTCAGTTCGGATACGACATCGGGTTCTTCGTCTTCGCCCTGCCGGTCTATCGCTTCCTCCAGGGGTGGCTGCTCACGGTGACGATCCTGGCCCTGGCCGCGGCGGTGGCGGTGTACGCGTTCCGGATCGTCTTCCCGCAGATGCCCGTGTCGCTCGAAGGCGAGACGGCCCTCATGCCCTCGGCCCCGCTCAACCTCATCGTCTCCCGTCCGATGCGCCGGCATCTCTTCGGCCTGGGCGCGACCCTCTTCGTCTTCCTGGCCTGGGGCCACTGGCTGGCGGTCTACGACCTGGTCTATTCGTCCAGGGGCGCCGCGTTTGGCGCCTCCTATGCGGACGTCTTCGCCAAGCTCCCCGCGCTGCGACTGCAGGTGGTAGTGGCGCTGGTAGCGGCCGTGCTGGTGGCAGTCACCGCGTTCCGGCAGGGATACCGCCTGGCCGCTGCTGGCGCCGGGATCTGGATCGGCACGGCCATCCTGGCCGGCGGCCTGTACCCGGCCCTGGTGGACCGCTTCGTCGTGCAGCCGCAGGAACTCGAACGCGAGCGCCCTTTCATCGAGCGGACGATCCGGCTGACGCGGCAGGCATACGCGCTCGACCGGATCGCGGAAGCCCCCATCGCCGGCGAGGAGATGGTGACGGCCGACGACATGGCGAAGACGCCGGGCACCGTGGCCAACATTCGTCTGTGGGACCCCGGGCCGCTGCTCACGACGTACAATCAGATTCAGAGCATCCGGCTCTACTACGACTTCGTCGATGTGGACGTGGATCGCTACACCATCGACGGGCGCTACCGCCAGGTGATGCTGGCCGCGCGGGAACTCTCGCCCGAGAAGCTGCCGGCCCAGGCCCAGACATGGGTGAACCGGCGGCTGCAGTTCACGCACGGCTACGGGGTCGCTATGAGTCCGGTGAACGAGCTGACCCCGGAAGGGCTTCCCACGCTGTTCCTGCAGGACGTGCCGCCCAAGGGGAAGCTGCGCATGGACCGGCCCGAAGTGTACTACGGCGAGAAGAGCCCGGGCTATGTCATCGTGCGCACCCGTTTCCCCGAGTTCAACTATCCCAAGGGCGACGAGAATGTCTATACGACCTACCAGGGCACGACCGGCGTGAAGTTCGGCTCGCCGGTGCGCCGGCTGCTCTTCGCCTGGCGGTTCCGCGACGTCAACATCCTGCTCTCCGACGCCATCACACCCGAGAGCGTGGTCCTCTACCACCGCACGATCACCGAGCGCGTGGGCCGCCTGGCGCCCTTCCTCCGTCTGGATGAAGACCCCTACGCCGTGGTCGCCGACGGCCGGCTGTTTTGGATCATCGACGCCTATACGCATACGGACCGGTATCCCTACTCGCAGCCCGCGCGGGAGGGGTTCAACTACATCCGCAACAGCGTGAAGGCCGTCGTGGACGCCTACCACGGCACGGTCACGCTCTATGTGGCCGAGCCGACCGATCCCATGATCCGGACCTACGCGCGCATCTTCCCCGGGCTCTTCCAGCCCCTGGAGAAGCTCCCGGCGTTACTGCGGCCCCACCTGCGGTACCCCCAGGATATCTTTGCGGTCCAGGCCGAGATGTACCGGGTCTTCCACATGCAGGATCCGCGCGTCTTCTACAACAAGGAGGACATGTGGAGCCTTCCGCAGGAGATCTACGGCGACAAGCCTGCCGAGATGACGCCGTACTATGTCATCATGCGTCTGCCCGGGGTGGCTACTGAGGAGTACGTGCTCATCATGCCGTTCACCCCGCCGGGCAAACAGAACATGATCACCTGGCTGGCCGCCCGCTCCGACGGCGAGGACTACGGCAAACTCCTGGCCTTCCGCTACCCTAAGGACAAGCTGGTCTTCGGGCCGATGCAGATCGAGGCGCGGATCAACCAGGATCCCAGGATCTCCGAGCAGTTCACGCTGTGGAACCAGGGGGGTAACCGGGTGATCCGGGGGAACATGATCGTCATCCCCATCGGGGAGTCGAACCTGTACGTCGAGCCCATCTACCTGCAGGCGGAGCAGGGCCGGCTGCCGGAGATGAAGCGCGTGGTGCTGGCGAGCGGCAATCGGGTGGCGATGGAACCCACGGTGGCTACGGCTCTGCGGGCGCTGCTGGCCGAGCCGACGGTTGCCGCTGGCGAGGCGGCCCGGCCCGGAACGAAACCCGCCGGCGCGGCGGCTCCGGGTGCGGCGGGCGCCGATCCCAAGAGCCTGCTGCGGGCGCTGATAGACCGCCAGGCGCGCATTCTTGAGGAACTGAAGGCGCTGGATGCCGACCTGCGGCGGCTGCGGGAGATGCTGGACCGCGAGAAGTAATCGCGCCCCGCCCGGCGCCTGCGCCCTACGCCTGCGCGCACGGCGCGCCGCCGCCTCCGCGGCGGCGTTACGGCCGCACCGCGTGCTTCTTGAGGAAGCTCCAGATGACCTGGTTGGCGTCGATATCGCGGCTCGTCCGACCGACCACGCGCTCCGGCAGGTACTGCCAACCGCCGGGCCAGGTGTGGCCTCCACCTTCGACAGCGTAGAGGATGACCTCCGTCCCCTCGGCGCACGGGCCATAGTCTTCCCGTCTCACGCGCGTGCTGTCGTTTCAGCCGTGTGATGAGGCCAATAGTGACCAGACTGAAGCCGATGGCCGCAACGAGTCGCCAGCCCTCGCGGACGAGCTCCCTCGTAAGGGCGCAGCTTTCGCGGATCCCGAATCGTGTACCCGATCTCTCGGAGCGTTTGGAGCAGCTGCTCAGGCCAAGCCAGCATAGGGTCGTAGTCGACCAAAGCCTGCTCATGGGTGAGGCTGACTGCGACCTTCTTCACGCCCGGCTGGCGTCCAAGGGCCTTCTCGATCGTGCTCGTGCACAGGGAACTATACACCTTCCAGTCGGGTGGAAAGTCAAGGGCGGCGGAGCCGGATGGACCGAGGCGGCCGTTCGCAAGGGCGACGTGACCGTTATCGCCAAGATGCCGATCATCAGGAGGGCCGGAGGGCAGAGGTGAGGGCTCCCCCCAAGACCATCCGATATTACGAGGCCATTGGGCTGTTGCCAGCGGCTCCCCGGACCGAGTCCGGGTACCGCCGGTATTAAGATCGGGATGTTGAGCGCCTTGAGTTCATCCGGAGCGCACAGTCGCTTGGTATCGCCTTGAAAGAGATCAAAGAGGTTCTCGCCTTTCGGGACCAGGGCAGGTACCCATGCCCTTACGTCGTGAACCTTCTCGACGCGAAAGTGAAGGAGATCGAGTCGCGCATCCAGGGGCTCCGAATGCTGGCGAAAGACCTGAAGAGGCTCCGCCGCACAGCGGCAGCGATTCCACGAGGGAAGATCGCCGCGCGGGCCCGCTTCTGCCATATTATCGAGAATCGACACCTTCTCCAGCGGGAGCCACAGCCAACACCCAACAACCCACGGCGTTCCATGGAAAGCCTATGACAGATCGGATCTCTCGTTCCGAGGGCGCCCACGAAGAGACGCAGACGTTCGGTCACAGGAACCAGTAGAGCAGCGTGTCGTTGAGTCCGGCCAGGAGAAAGACCGGCGCCCGCGAACCGGCGAACCCAGGGTTCCCATGAGCGAGACGCCGCGAAAACGAGCCCGCATCAGAACCTGCCTGAGAGGCTAAGGACCGGTCAACCTAGATGGGCTGCGCGAGGTCCACGGTGCGGCCCCCGGTAATGCGCACCAGGTCGAGCGGGGCGATGGGGAAAATAGCCGTGGGCGTGCCGGCGGCCGCGAACACGACCTGGTAGGCGAGCAGATCCTCATCGATATAGGTCTCAAGCGGCGCGGAGTGGCCCACCGGCGGGACCCCGCCGATCGCAAAGCCCGTGAAGGCCCGAACACGGTCGGCATCGGCGCGCTCAACGCGCATCGCACCCACGAGGCGGGAGAGCTTGCCGGTATCTACTCTGTTCCGCCCTGAGGTGAGCACGAGAATGGGCCGGCCGTCCGCCAGGAAGACGAGTGACTTTACGATCTGGCCCAGGGTCGTGCCGATGGCCCGGGCGGCATCTGCTGCCGAGCGAGTCCCCTGCGGGAACTCGACCACGTCCCCGGCGACCCCATGGGCGGTCAGCGCCGCGAGAACGCGATCCGTCCCCGAGCTCACAACTTCCCCCGCGCTCGCATTGCGCGTGCATTCTAACACGGCCGCGTATCCCCCTTGTCCCGTGCGGCGCCCGACCGGTATGCTGGAGTCGATTGTGATGCGCTTCTCACCATTGCGCTATCATCCCTGGGTGTGGCCTTTCATAGCGGCCGCGCTGTTCATCATCTGGTTCGCTCCGGCCGCGGCGGCCCACGCCGTTCTCGAGGCATCAGTGCCGGCCCACGGCGCGGTGTCGAGCGCCGCGCCGGAACGTCTTGAACTGAGTTTCAACGAAGAAGTCGATCCCGTGCTGAGCACGGTAGTCCTCGTTCAGGACGCGAAGCGTATCCCGCTCAAACCTCTTTCCGGCGTCGGCCGCAAGCTCCCGTACAGATTGCCATCCCTGCAGTCGGGTCTCTACACCGTCGACTGGCGCGTCATCTCAACGGTCGACGCCCACCTCACGCGCGGCGCGTTTTCGTTCGGCGTCGGCGACGTGCGCGTGCCGACCGCCGCGGCGGCGCCGGGGCCGGCCCTGCCGGATGTGGTCGCCCGCTGGACCGGTTTGATCGGCCTGTTCCTGCTGCTGGGAGGCATGGTCACGCATCTGCGGCTGCCGGTTCCGGAAGCGGCCGAAGCGGCGCTACGGAGGCGCCTGTACCGGCTGGCGGTCATCGCGACCGCGGCGATTGCAGCGTCCGGCCTCTTCCGAGTGGCCAGCGACGCGGCGGCCATCGCCGGCGGCACATCCCTGGTGAGCGTCGCCTGGGAGCCGCTTCTCCGCGTCCTTTCAGTCTCGCACACGGGGCACGATCTGATCTTCCGCCTCGTCGCCGCCGTGTTCGTGACCGCGCTGCTCAAACCCGGCAAGCCGGTCCAGTACGACGGCTTCGTGGCCATCCTGGGTCTGCTCCTCATCGGCCCGGTGTTGACGAGCCACGGGCTCACGGAGGGGTTCGCGGGCATCGGGCTCAGCCTGCTACACATCCTCACCGCTAGTATCTGGGTCGGTGGCCTCACATACTTTGGCGCGATATACCTGCCGGTGGTGCACGCCACCGCGCCGGAGGCGGTGCGTCCCGCGGCCGTGCGATTCTCCCGGCTGGCGTTCGTCACCGTCGCGGTGCTCATCGCCACAGGGGTGGCGCAGGGCTACCTCTATGTGGGGTCGCCGGCGGCGCTGATCGGGCCCGCCTACGGGCGCACGCTGCTCGTTAAGCTCATCATCATCACGCCGCTGCTGGCCACGGCGGCGATCAACCGGTGGCGTATCGTACCCCGGCTCGCGCGTCTGACGGGACTCTGGCGATCGCTGCTCGTCCTGGTGCGGGTGGAAACGGCGCTCGGGCTCACGGTCGCTCTCCTCGCGGCAGCGGTCGCGATCTCCCAGCCGGCGAAGTACGCGCAGTCGGCCACTATCACGGCGGGGCCTGGGCTGACCCTCGGCGGCGTGACCGGCGATGTCGCCGTGACGATGACTCTGACACCCGCGCGGCAGGGTGCGAACCGGATCGAGGTCGCCGCCACCG
>JBQTJG010000165.1:0-17594 GCA_052387355.1 Armatimonadota bacterium
CGTGAGTGAGATCGTGCTCGACGCGTCCGCGCTCCTGGCCATCTTGAGTCGCGAGCCCGGCTCCGAGCGGTGGACTGAGGCTGTGGCGGGCGCCAAGATCAGCGCCGTGAACCTGTCGGAGGTCATTGTGAAGCTGACCGACCTCGGGATGGCAGAGGATGATATCCGCCGGGTTATCGAGCCGATTGACCTCGATGTGATTCCATTCGATGACGCGGGGGCGTGGGACGCCGGACTGCTTCGGCCATCTACCCGGGCTGCGGGACTCTCGCTCGGAGACAGGGCTTGCCTGGCGCTGGGTCAATGCACGAAGCTGCCGGTCCTCACCGCCGACCAGGCTTGGAAATCCCTGCGAATCGGAGTCCAGATTCGACTGGTGCGTTAAGCAGGGTAAATGGGGATCGACCAGCCGATAACATGATCGGGGATCAATCGGCCTGCCATCCGCACCACTGATGTGCTACAATCGTGAAGTAAGATTTTCGTACCCAGGGGTCCCTATGGAGGCGGTTGTGCGTCTCAAAGGTAAGGGCCAGGTCACGCTACCGGCGTCTGTCCGCGAACACCTGACTTTGCGCGAGGGCGACATGCTCCGGGTCACCGTGCAGGGTCGGAGGATCGTGCTCGAACCCGCCGCGCAGACTCGGGCTGTGGCGATCCCGCTCGACGTGCACAGGCTCGACGGCCTGGTCGGCGCCTTCCCGCTCGGCGGCGACGCCGTTGCCGATGCCGCGCGTTACGACGACTGAAACCGTCTGCCTTGACGCGTCTTTCTTGATCGGCCTGTTCGATCCGCGCGACACGTGGCACAGCGATGCTTCGCGCATTCACGCGGTGCTTGCCGAGCAGCATGTGTCGACCATTACGCCCGACTGTGTCATCAACGAGGTCCTGACTGTCTTTGCCCGCCGTTGCCGCGAACGGGGTGAGCCTCGCGCGTTCACGGCGCTCGTCGATCGGCTCGCTGAAGCTATCCCCGAGACCGCCATCACCTGGCTCTATCCGCACGTTCCCAGGTGGTTTGTTGGGTGCGTCAAGGTCATGCGGGAGGCTGTCGGAGCGGTGAACTTCCATGACGCTCTGTTGCTCGTCGCCGCCGACGAGGTGGGATATCAGGCGATTGTGAGTTTTGACTCGGGATTCGACCGGCTGGGAGGCCCGCGCCGCCTCGGTTCGGCAACGGCCGTAAAGACCTGGCTCCGTTCGGCGAGAGAACGCTAGACGCATCGTAGACAGTCCCTGTCACCTACTCCCGGCCCGTCGGATCGTACGCGCCCCGCAGACTTTCGCCGAACAGGTTCAAGCCCAGCACCGACAGCACGATCGCCAGTCCTGGAAACGTCACCACCCACCAGGACGTCTGCAGGTAGAGCCGTCCTTCGTTGACCATGTTGCCCCATGTCGGCAGCGGCGGCTGGACGCCCAGTCCCAGGTAGCTGAGCGACGACTCGAGGAGGATGATCCGCCCGATCTCGAGGTTCATCAGGATGATGATGTCCGTCAGCACGTTGCGCAGCACGTGTCCTATCACGATCCGTGCGTCCGGCGCGCCGAGCGCGCGCGCGGCCTCGACGTACTGCATCTCCTTGACCACGAGCACCTGGGCCCGGATGACGCGCACGTAGCGCACCCATTCCGCGATCGCGAACACGAGGATGAGAATGCCGATCCCGCGACCCAGCACGGCGACCATCGTAATGGCGAGCAGGATCGTCGGAAACGCAAGCTGGATGTCGACGATGCGCATCAGGACGTTGTCGATCAGGCCGCCGTAGAAGCCCGAGATCAGGCCGAGCGCGATCCCAACCCCGGCCGTCAGGGCGACCGCGGTCAGCGAGATGCCGACGGTGACGCGCGCCGCGTGGAGGATCCGGCTGAGGATGTCCCGGCCGAGCTGGTCGGTGCCGAGCCAATGCGCCGGGGTTCCGTCGCGGCCGCGTGTCGGCGGGGTGAGGCGATCTTCCAATTCGACATCGATGGGACTATACGGCGCGAGCGAGGGACCGATCGCGGCGGTGGCGAGGAGCACGACCACGACGATGGTTCCGGCCACGCCGAGCCGGGTCGAGAGGACCTGCCGCAGCACACCACTCACCGGGGGATCGGGCTCACCGGATGGACGCCGCTCACTGGTACCGCACCGTGGGATTGATCAGCGAGTAGACGATGTCGACGACCAGATTGATGAGCGTGAAGATCGCCGCCGACACCAGCACGCCGGCGACCACGATGGGGAAGTCGCGGTTCTCGACCGCCTGTACGATCAACCGGCCGACCCCGGGCCAGGCAAAGACGTTCTCGGTGATGACCGCGCCGCCGAGCAGTGAGCCCATCTCGAGCCCGATCAGGGTCACGATGGGGATCAACGTGTTGCGCAGTGCGTGTCGGTACAGGACACGGCGCGCAGCCAGTCCTTTGGCGCGTGCCGTGCGGATGTACTGCCGCGACAGCACGTCGATTATCCCTGACCGCGTGAAGCGCGCCAGGACCGCGATCCGGCCGAACGCCAGCGTCGCCACCGGCAGGATCAGCCGGTCGAGCGATCCGCCTCCGGACGGCGGCAGCAAAGGATACTTCACGGCGAAGAGCAGGATGAGCATGCTGCCGAAGAAGAACGTCGGCGCCGCCAACCCGAGTGCCGAGGTCGCGATCACCGCGTCGTCAAACACGGTCCCCCGCCTGGTCGCGGCCACGACGCCCAATGGCAGCGCGATCATCGCCGAGACCGCCAGGGCAGCGAACGCGAGCTGAATCGTCGCCGGCAGCCGTTCCAGGACCAGGACCATCGCGGGCAGGTCGTGCCGCAGCGATCGGCCGAAGTCGCCGCGTGCCGCCCGGGCCAGGAAGTGGAGGTACTGGACATAGACCGGCCGATCGAGCCCCATGATGACGCGGAATTCCTCGACCTGCCTCGGGCCGGCGTCGGCGCCGACCATCATGGCCACCGGATCGCCGCTGGCAAACACCGCGAAAAAGGTGATCGCCGACACTCCCAAGAGCACCAGGACGCTGTACGCCAGGCGCCTGAGGATGTAGGCGATCACGTTTGAGCGCGGCGCCGTGCCGCTACTGCACGCCCACGTTCGCGAAGGTGAAGATCTCGAACGGACTGGGCTTGAAGCCGGTGACCCGCTTGTTCAACCCGTACACGCCGGGGATCGTCATCAGATTGAACGACAGCATGTTCTCATGTACGTAGGCATCTACCGTGGCGACGATCTTCGCCCGCTTCTCCCGGTTGGGTTCGCCCATCTGCTCGTGGATCAAATCATCGAGCTTTTGGTCGACGATGTAGATCGCCTCGCGTTGCGAATCGAACGTGCGGAAGACCTGATCGGGCTCGCCGGTGCTGTTGCCCGAAGACAGCATGTAGACGCCCTTGAACTCCTTGCGGGTCCGCATGGCCGAGTACGTGCCCCACTCAAAGACCTTGAAGTCGATGGTGAACCCGGCTTTGCCGAGGAAGTCCGCGATGGCCAGGCCAACCTCGTGGTCAAGTAGGAAGCGCCCACGGCCCATCATGAACGTGAGTGGCAGGCCATTCGGGAAGCCGGCCTCGGCCAGCAGCCGCTTCGACTTCGCGGGATCGTAGATGTACGGCTTCAGGCTCGTGTTGTAGCCCCACGAGAACCGGTCGAGCCAGCCGGTCTGCCTGCCGGCCTGCCCGCCGTAGACCGCGATGTTGATGGCGCGGGTGTTGATCGCGTGCGCTACAGCCAGGCGTACCTTCTTGTCCTTCAGCTCGGGCGTGGTCAGCACCGCGAAGTCCAGCAGTACGCGCCGGACGGTCGGCGCGAAGATCACGTTGGCCCGGCCGCTCGCGTTCACGCGCTGAGCGTCGGCCGGCGGGATACCGTCGACGATGTCCGCGGTGCCGGCCAGCAGCTCGGCCACACGCGTCGCCTCGTCGGTCACGCCCTTGAAGATCAGGGTCTTCACCTTGGCCGGGCCGCCCCAATACTGGAGGTTGGCCTCCATCACGATCTGCTCGCCCCGCACCTGCCGGACGAACTTGAACGGCCCGGTCCCAATCGGCCGCTGGAAGAACGCGTCCTTGCCGGCTCGCTCGAACTGGTCCTTGGGGAGCATGGCCATGCGCCCGAAGTCCTGCGGCACCGCGACCGAGGGCGTCTTCGTGCGGATGCGCACCGTGTGATCGTCGATGGCCTCGGCGCGCTCGACGAATGAGTAGATGCGGCCCCAGATCGAACGCGTCGCGGGGTCGAGAATCCGCGAGATGCTCCAGACCACGTCCTTAGACGTGAAG
Organism: Armatimonadota bacterium; assembly: GCA_052387355.1. Classification (GTDB taxonomy): domain Bacteria; phylum Sysuimicrobiota; class Sysuimicrobiia; order Sysuimicrobiales; family Humicultoraceae; genus JBQTJG01. The sequence goes on from JBQTJG010000165.1 coordinate 4,268, forward strand.
GGCGCGCCGTCGTGCCAGCGGACGTTCCGTCGCAGCTCGAAGACCCACGACGTCGGCGACTCCCACTTCCACGACGTGGCGAGGTACGGTGTCAGTTTGCCGTCCTCGTTGACGCGCGCCAGCGGGTCGAACATTGCGTACTGGACGTGGAACGACGAGTTGAGAAACTCAACGTGCGGGTCCGGCGTCAGCGGCAGCAGTGACTGTACGAATGTCAGCGTGCCCCGCGGCGCCTGTGCGGCCGCCGGCGCGCCGGCCCCACCGAGCAGAACGCCGGCGAAGATCACGAGTGCTGCACCCACGGCCGTGGCGCGAAGTGCTCTGTTACGATGTGTGCTCACTTTATCCCCCTCCTCTAGCTTGTTTGCGTCGCTAGTATCCCAACGCCGCGTCCTTGAGGCGATTCAGCAGCGGCTCTCCATTCACGTAGCGCCTGAGGTTCTCCTTGAACTCTTCCAACCCTCGCACGATGCCGTGGGACGAGCGGTACGAGCAGTGCGGAGTGAGGATCACGTTGTCGAGGCTCCACAAGAGGCTGTAAGACGGCAGCGGCTCCCGCTCGAAGGCGTCCAGGCACGCGCCCGCGATCCACTTCTCGCGCAGCGCCCGCACAAGGTCGGCCTCGACGATCAACGCGCCGCGAGCGACGTTGATCAGGTACGCGGTTGGCTTCATCATGCGCAGCTCCGCCTCGCCGATCATCCCCCGCGTCTCGGTGGTAAGCGGCGTCGCCATCAGGACGAAGTCCGATTGGGCCAGCAGCTCGGGGAGGCGGCCCGGCGGGAGGACCTGGTCGAAGTGAGGGAGGGGGTCCGGCGTGCGCTTGGTGCCGATCACGTGCATCCCCAGCGCAGCACAGCGGCGCGCGACTTCGCCGCCGATGGCCCCGGCGCCCACGATGCCGATCGTCTTGCCGCCCAGTTCCTCGGGGTCGGGCGGCCGCCACTCGTGCGCGGCCTGCGCGCGGAGCAGTTCGGGAAACCGCTTGCTTACGACAAAGATGTAGGCCAGCACGAATTCGGCCATAGGGATGTTCTGTGTATGGGCCGACCGTGTGACGATGAGGCCGCGCTCAATGATTTCGGGGATGAGGAGCTGGTCGAAGCCCGCTGTGCAGGTGTGGATCCACTTGATCCCAGGCGCCTCGGCAAGGACCCGCTTGAGCATGGGCTTCGACATGTAGCAGCGCAGCAGCACGCCGGCGCTCGCGCCAGCGAGTGGCACCGGGCCATCTTGCGGCAATTGAACGAAGCGGACATTGGGAAACGCGGCGCTCAGAGCATCGAGATGCTCGCGCTGGTAGATGCTCGTGACTAGAATCGTGAGCCCGCTCCTAGGCATGACACATCGTTTCCTTCTCATAGAGGAGTCTCCTGGCTGCACCGGAGCTTCGCCCTGACGTAGAATGGACGTGGGATGGTGGCACACACGGTCGCTCCAGTGCAGAAAGTCGACATCACGCGCGAGGCATTGCTCGAGGCCCGGCCTCGCGTTGCTCCACATGTCCACCACACGCCCCTGCTCACGTCCCGTCTCCTCAACGAGGCCACCGGGTACAACGTGTACCTCAAGGCCGAGATGTTCCAGCGCGGCGGCTCGTACAAGATCCGGGGACCGCTGAACAAGTTTGCGCTGCTCACCCCCGACCAGAAGCAACGCGGCGTCATCTGCTCGTCGGCGGGCAACCATGCACAGGGCGTGGCGCTCGCCGCGCGCATCTACGGGATCCGTGCCGTGGTCGTCATGGCCGAGAACGCGACCCCGTCAAAGATCGCCGCGACGCGTGCGTACGGCGCTGAGGTCGTCCTGCACGGGACGATCTGGGACGAGGCGAACGAGAAAGCGCGGGAGCTGGTCGAGCAGCGCGGCCTGACGTATATTCATCCGTTCGACGATCTGGAGCTGATCGCAGGCCAGGGGACTCTGGGTCTCGAGATGTACGACGACCTGCCGTCGATCGACGCCGCAATCGTGCCCATCGGTGGAGGCGGCCTGATCTCGGGCGTGTCCGCGGCCCTCAAGTCGCGCAGACCGTCCGTTCGCATCATCGGGGTCGAGTCGTCCGGCGCGCCCGGGATGCAGCGCAGCGTTGAGGCGGGCAGAGTGGTGACGCTCGACCGCGTGGAGTGCATCATTGACGGGTTGCGCGTCAAGCGCGTCGGAGAGCTGACGCATCAGATCGTCAGCCGGAACGTTGACGAGATCGTCACCCTCCCCGACGAGAAGATCTTCGAGGCCGTGATCTGGATCATGACCTTCCAGAAGCTCGTTGCCGAGGGCGCGGCCGCCGCCCCGGTCGCCGCCCTGTTGACCGGGCTGATCAGGCTACCGGCCGGGTCGAACGTGGTGTGCGTGCTGAGCGGTGGCAACCTCGATTTGGAGCAGCTCAAGCGCCTGAAGTGGAACTAATTCAGCGCCGGATAGTCGCAGGAAGACTTGCCCATGGGGGAGGCGTATCAGATCGTCCGCGAAGAACGAGAGCATGAGCGTCTCGAGCGAATGGCTCGCCGCCGGATGCGCGCCGCCCTCGAATGGGTAGAGCATGCCCGAAAGGATAGGCGCTACCTGAGCGCACGCTTCCAGGCCTGGGGCACGCGCCGGCCGTAGCGAATGTCACGCGCGCCCAGGAACTCCGCCAGTTCTTGAATTGCGCCCCCGAGCGCCCGACCCGTCGTGCGCGTCATCGGCGCGTCCGGCTCCGCGTACACAGCGTTCACCATCAATTGCCCCTGAGCCCGATCCATCCGCAGATCGCTCCGGCCGATCAGCCGATCGCCCGAGAGGATCGGCATGACGTAATAGCCGTACCGGCGCTGCGCCGGCGGCACGTAGATCTCCATCCGGAAAGAGAATCCAAAGAGCGTCTCCGTCCGCGCGCGATCGCAGATCAGGTTGTCAAATGGTGAGAGCAGGGTCGTGCGCGGTTGCCAGTCGCCCGCGGCCAGCCGGTCGAGGACCGGCAGCGATGTGTCTGGCGCGGGCAACGCCGAGCGCGCGCAACGACTTCTGTGCTGCTCGCCGGACGATCTCACGCTCGGTGAGCCGGTCGCGCGGTGTCCACTCCGGAAGGCAGCGCTCCGCCAGGTCCCACAGCTTGCGCCCGCCCGCACGTCGGGCGACCAGAGTCCTGCCCTGGACGAACAGGAAGTCGAGCATCCGACTGACGTTCCGCCCCGCCGTCCAGCCCGTTGACGTCCAGTGCTCGACTGCGTGATCGTCGAATCGGTCCGCAGACAGCGGGCCACGCCGTCGCAAGGTGACAAGGACGTGGCGACGCAGGGCGCCATTCTTCTTCATCCATGTCTGGACGCGCTTAGCCCACGGTGAGTCGCCGGTTCCCCACTTCCGCATCAGCAGGTGATGAAGGGGATAGTCTTCAAGATCCCAGCGGTCCCACCAAGGTTAAGACCAGGGCGGCCGTGGTTGCCCACGAGGTATGAGGATAGTATGATATGAGTATGAAGAAGGTCGCGATTAGTCTCCCCGACGATCAAGCAGAGGCGATCGAACAGATCCGCCGCAAAGAAAGAATTCCCCGCAGCCGTGTGATCCAGCACGCCATCGCCCTCTATCTGTCGGAGCGTGGGCATCACCGGGCGATTCGCGCCTACGAGCAGGGGTACAGGCGGCAACCCGAAGGCAGGGAGGCTGAGGCCTTTGGTCGGGCGACCGCGGAGGTGCTGGGCCGGGAGGACTGGGAGTGAAGCGAGGGGAGGTGTGGTGGGTGCGCTTTCCAGACCCTGTGGGCCGCCGTCCTGCCGTGCTCATTTCCCGCAATCAAGCCTATCGGATACGCAGGGCGGTCACTGTGGTGCCGCTCACGCGAACCATGCGCAAGATCCCCGTCGAAGTCCTGCTGGGGCCGCCAGACGGCGTTCCTCAACACAGCGTCGCCAACGCGGACAATATCACGACGCTGTCCAAGGCTCGGGTGGAGAGCTATCTGACGACACTGTCACCGCTCAAGCTCGAGGCACTCGAGCGGGCGATCACGTTCGCTCTGGATCTTCCGTAGCGGCATGCAGGATCACCCACCGGATCTCGTCCTCAGCCGGCCCAGCCGCACCCGCGCGGACTGCGCGCCCACCGCGACAATCACCGCCGCCCCACTGATCACTAGCTGGTACGAAGGGTCGAGCCCCAGGAGCAGGACGATGTTCAACAGCGAGGCCACGAGGAGCACTCCCGCCACCGTCCCTCCGATCGTCCCTACGCCTCCGGCAAATGATGCACCGCCCACGACCGCCGCGGCAATGGAATCCAGGTCGCTCCCTCGGCCGATCCACTGGTCGGCGTAACCGATGTAGCCTGCCAGCAGCAGCCCGCCGATGGCGGCCAGCACGCCCGACAGCACGTACGTCGCCTGGATGATCCGTCCTACGACCACGCCGGACAGCGCCGCCGCCCTGGAGTTGCCTCCGGTGGCGTACAGCGCGCGCCCGAAGGTGGTCCGCGTGAGAGCGACGTGCGCGGCAATGGCCACCGCCGCGAAGCACAACGCCGCTACCGGGAAGCCCGCGATCGCGCCCTGTCCCACGACACGCAGGGCGGGCGGGAGATTCCCGCTCGGGTTAGCGTGCGTGTAAGCCAGCCGCACTCCCGTTACCAGTACCGAGACCGCCAGCGTGGCGACGAACGGCGGCACCTTACGGCGGGTGACCAGTTGCCCGTTGATGAAGCCGACCAGCGCGCCCAACACCAGGCAGACCGCGACCGCAGCAGGCAGCCGCGCGTCCTCGCCTCTGGCGATCTCCGCGACCATCACTGTGGCGAACTGCATCGTCGAGGCGACCGACAGGTCCACGCCACCCCCGATGATGACAATTGCCTGCCCGACGCTGACGATGCCGAGCGCCGAACCCTGGCGCAGCACGTTGAGAATGTTGTTGGGCTGGAAGAACGTCGGCACGAGCAGCACGGTTAGCAGGCCCGCGGCCAGCAGGGCCAGAACGACGCCAGAGACCCGGGCCGTCCGCATAGCTCAACGCTGAGGCGTGAGCGCCTCCTTGCGCTGCGGCCGCTCATAGAGATCGACGCGCCGGTCGGACAGGTAGGTGGCGATCCCGCGCCACTTCTCCCATTCCGGGTCGTCCAGGGAGATGGGCGCAATCGCGAGTCCCTCGCCTTCCTCGATTCTAGCCAGGAACGCCCCGGAGGGCGCGGCGATGCAGGAGTGCCCGAGGCTCTTCCAGCCGGCCTCGATGCCACTGCGGTCCGCCATCGCCATGTGGATCGTATTCTCGAGGGCCCGAGTGGCCACAAGCGAGCTGACGACGTCGCCGCTCCAGCCTTTCTTCGTCTGCCAGTCGTCTGTGATCCAGTCGGTGCTATTCAGAATGAGCTGGGTGCCCTTGAGAACCAGCGAGCGGATGTACTCGGGGAAGATCAGGTCGTAGCAGATCGTGAGCGCCACGCGGCCGAACTCGGTATCGAAGATCGCCGGCTCGTCCCCCGGTGTGAAGATCTGCTTTTCGGCGGAGAACAGGTGGACCTTGCGATACTTGCCGAGCAGCCCTTCTGACGGCGACACGAAGACGGACGTGTTGTGGAAGCGGTCGCTGTGGGCCTCGACCATGCCGATCACGATATACACGCGGTGTGTGCGGGCCATCTCCTCCAGTCGCTTCGTGGTCGGCCCCGGGATCTGCTCCGCAAGCGCGCGGATGTCCTCCACGAAATAGCCCGTCGTCGCACACTCCGGCAGCACCACAATGCTCGCGCCCTGCCGCGCCGCGGACGCCACAAGCGACTCGGCCCTGTCGAGGTTCGCGCGGACGTCTCCTGGCGTGCAATCCATCTGCCCGACGGCCACCTTGAATGTCTTCATCGCCGACCCTCCCTACAGTTCGTATCTCACTGTTGCCTGCGCCCTGCTACTTTCTTCCTGCGCCCATCCTATCGGTCCTGCGGGTGGATCGATACCGCCAAGAGGATGATGATGCCCTTGAGCACCTGCTGGTACCACCAGTTGACATTCAACTGATTCATGAAGTTGTTCAGCATCGTGATGATCAACACGCCGGCCAGAGTTCCGACGAGGACGCCCCGGCCGCCGGCCAGGCTGGTCCCTCCGACCACAGCCGCCGTGATGGAGTCGAACTCGAACCCCGGTCCGACCTGCACGTCTCCGACACCCATGCGGCTCAGGAGGAAGAAGCCTGCGGCGGCGGCCAGCACCCCCGAGATGAGGAAACTGGCCATCCGGATGCGTCCCACGGCGATTCCCGCAAGCCTGGCCAGGTCCGCGTTGCCGCCCACTGCGTACAGGTGCCGCCCGAAGGCAGTCGACCGCAGCAGGAACACACTCCCTAGGAAGGCCGCGGCCAGCAGCAGGAGCGGAACGGGAAGACCCAGGATCCGCCCGTCGACCAGCCAGCGCAACGCCGGCGCCGTCAAACCCACCGGGGTCTTCGTGTACCCCAGCGCAACGCCCCGAAGAGCCGAGAGCGTTCCCAGGGTCGCAATGAATGCGGGGATGCGGAGTCTCACCGCCAGGGTGCCGTTGATGGTGCCGACCAGCAGACCCAGGAGTAGTACCGCCAGCAGCGAGGGCACGACCATGGTCGCGCGCCCATTCATCAAGACGGCTGCCATCAGCACGGACAAGGTCATCACCGAGCTCACGGAAAGATCGATCCCGCCGCCGATGATGCTGATCGTCTGCCCGATGCCGACGATGCCGAGCGCGACGCCCTGCCGGACGACGTTTTCCAGGTTTGCGACGGTGCGGAAGCTGGGAGAGGTGATACCCGCGACGAGGAAGATGGCCAGCAGCACGCCGTAGACGCCGGCCAGCGCCCACTGAGGATGCCAACGCGCTGGGACGCGCGTGACGATCCGCCGGCCGGCCTGGGGCTGTCCTCCGCCGGTCGCGAGCGTGACCACCTGTTCTTCGGTAGCGGTGGCGGCATCGATCATGCCGGCCACCTGTCCTTCCCAGAGTACGAGGATGCGGTCGCTGACGCCGATCAGCTCCGGCAGTTCCGAGGAGATGACGATCAGCGCCTTGCCGCGGCGAGCCAGGTCGCGGATGATCGCATACAGTTCTTCTTTCGCTCCGACGTCGATGCCGCGGGTAGGCTCGTCGAGGATGATCACGTCCAGGTCGCGCGGCAGCCACTTCCCGAGGACCACCTTCTGCTGGTTGCCGCCGCTGAGGTAGAGGACCGGCTGCTCGACCGATGGCGTGCGGATGCGCAGGCTCTCTACAGCAGTGATCGCCAGCGCGCGTTCCGCCCGGTCGGACGTGAAGCCCCGGCGCTGGATGGTGTCGAGGTTGGGCAGGCTGATGTTCGTGCGCACCGTCTGACGCAGCACTAAACCTTCGCTTTGGCGGTCCTCGGGCACGAACCCGATGCCGTGGCGCATCGCCTCGCTTGGTGTGGCGAATCGGACGGGACGTCGGTGGAGGCGGATCTCGCCGCGATCGATAGGCTCGGCTCCGAAGAGCGCCTTGGCGAGATACGTCCGGCCCGACCCGGTGAGGCCGCCGATTCCCAGAACCTCACCCCGGCGCACCGTGAAGGTGATGCCGTCCAGCACGCCGCTGCGCGTCAGGCCGCGCACGTCCAGGACAACCTCGCCCTCGCCAGCCCCGCGCGCGGGGAAGGTCTCTTCCAGAGGCCGGCCGACCATCATGCGCACCAGATCGGCACGGTTGGCGGAGGCGACGTCGAGCGTGCCGACCGCCCCGCCGTCGCGCAGGACCGTCACCCGATCGGCCACGCGGAAGATCTCGTCCAGCCGGTGCGAGACGTACACGATCGCCACGCCCTGGCGCTTCAGTTCCTCGATCGCGGCGAAGAGGGTCCGAAGTTCGGCGGGCGTCAGCGAGGCCGAGGGTTCGTCCATCATGATGATCTTGGCGTCCAGCGCGAGTGCCTTCGCAAGTTCCACCATCTGCTGCGCGGCGATGCTCAGGCTGTACACCGGCGCGCGCGCGTCCACGCGCAGGCCAAGCCGGTCGAGCACCTCCCGCGTTTCGCGTCCCATCCGGCGCCGGTCGAGCAGCCCACGACGGACCGGTTCCCGGCCGAGGAACAGATTTTCCGCTACGGTGAGGTAGGGCAGGAGGCTCAGTTCTTGATAGATGATGGAGATGCCGAGGCGTCTGGCATCGAGGGGGCTGGTCAGATGCGCCTCGACGCCGTCGATGATGATCTGACCGCTGTCAGGAGGATGGACGCCGGCAAGCACCTTGATGAGGGTGGACTTGCCGGCGCCGTTCTCGCCGACCAGCGCGTGCACCTCACCGGCGGCGCAGCCCAACGAGACGGCGTCGAGGGCTAGGACGCCCGGGAAGGCCTTCGTGATGTTGCGCGCCTCCAGGCGCAGGACAGCCATGGTGCGCGGGCGCTGCTATGTTTTGTAGAGTTTGTCGATCCAGGCCTTCGGCAGTTCGTGAATCGCCCAGTAGTTGTCGCTCAGGTTCTCGCGCACGAACTTGTTGAGCTGCGAGCTGTCGAACGTCTGGACTGGATACTCGATATACTTCGGCACGGGCTCGCCGCTCAGCACCTTGACGATGACGTCGGCGGCGCGGCTCGACATCGCCGAACCGCCCGAGACTGCGAAGAACTCGACGTTGTGCTTCTTGGCCTTCTTCAACCAGCCGTTCCAGTCGTCGGCGCCGATTGGAGGGATGGGCTTCTTCTGGCTCACGAAGGCGTCGACGGCCCCCAGGCCCATCAGGCCGCCTGAGATCACCCCGTCGATGGGCTTCCCGGCCTGAATCGCTGCCTCGGTGGCCTTCTTCGATTCCACCGGTGACCACGAGGCGTAGACGACCTGCGTTTCCTTCATGTCGGGATACTTGGCAAAAGCCTGGCGGATGCCTTTCAGATTCTCCTCAGCGTAGGACGACCCGGGAGCCCCAAGCAGGATAAGCACGCTGCCCTTGCCCTTGAGGCGCTTCGCCATCCAGTCCCCATATAAGAGTCCGACTTTGACGTTGTCGGTGGTGATCCAAGAGACGTACTTCTCCGTCTTGACCCGTGTCGAGCCGAGGACCACGGGGATCCCGCGGTCCATGGCTTTCTCGACCGAGGCCACGAGCGCCGCCTCGCTGATCGGGTCGATCGACAGCAGGTTGATGTTCTTGCTGAGCAGGTCTTCAACGTCGTTGATTTGCTTGCTCGGATCGAAGTTCGCCGCTGTGACGAAATAGTCTTTGAACTTTCCCTTGTAGCGCTCTTTGAAGCCGTACTCGTAGTGCGCGCTGAACATGATCATCCAGGCGTTGACGTCGCCTGAGCCCGCGCGCCCGACGGTCCAGGGGCCGGGTTTCTTGTATTTGCTGGTGTCCACCATGCCGCCCGGGGCCTGCCCGGCCTGGGCGACACCCAGATGAAAGACGCGGTTCTCCGGGAGCACGAGCGTCAGCCCGGTTGCGGCGGCGAGGCCTCCGGCCAGCCGCATCATCTCCCTGCGGGTCAGTCTGACATCCCACAGCTCGCTGAGCGTGTCACTGTCAGCCATTGCCGTCTCACCCTCCTTCGGCTAGGTCCCATTGGATTGGGTACGCTGCCCTGCTCTCATGGTCCTTCTCGAACCATGATTTCTAGCAAGCGCGACGTTGGGCTGCTGATCTGGTCCGCTCCGGCCTCCAGGACGGTCGAGAGGACGCGCCGGATGTCGGGCTCGTCCGCATACAGTGTCCATACGTCGACCAGGGTACCGGGCTTCCGCTGATGGACATACTGGATCGGGTTGAACCCGTCCGCGAGCGCCTGGAGGACAAACTCCTTGCTCAAATAGAACTCGCTCGCGCCCTCCACCAGGTTAAGCAGCACCGCCATGCGGTCTTCGAGATAGGCAGGTGTGGAGAGCAGTCGCCGGTACCCCAGGGGGTGATCGTCGAGGTACCCGTAGGCGTTGACTCGGAATGGAAGGCGCACCAGTTCGTCGGTCGGCGCGTCGAGGTAGTGCGCAAAGTCGAGCCCGACGGTGAGCGCCGAGTCCAACCGGCGCAGGGCTCGCAGGTTCCAGTCGGCGAGGCAACCGACCACGACCCGGATGTGCGAATTCTCCCGCAGCGGTGCGAGGGCCTCCATCAGTCGCACGGCAACGTCGCGCGAGAGGGGCTCCTGCTCCTTCAGATCGACCTGCACCTTTACCGGCCGGCGAACCTCTTGTAGCACCGCGATCACTTCGGCGAGCGTGGCCGGCGATACGTCCGAGCCCCGCAAGCACAGGGCCTTGAATTGGTCCTGCGTGATCTGCCGCAGTGGTCCCTGTCCGGTCGTCTCGCGCTCGAGCATCGCGTCATGGAGCAGGACAAACACGACGTCCTTCGTCAGGCTGATATCAAACTCGACGACCGTTGCGCCGTCGGCGAGGACCTGGCGCAGAGCGGGAAGCGAGTTTGGGGGATGGTTGTGCGCGCCGCTGAGCAGCCGGTGGTACTTGAGCAGAACCTTGCGGTCTCTGTAAACGAGGTGGCCGGGCGCACTTGGGCTCACAGCCCAAGCCTCAGGCCGCTCTGGTCGAAGAAGTGCACGTGATCCTGGCGGTAGCCCAGCCGCACTTCGGCTCCCGGGGTCGGCCGCATGTCCTGGTCGGCCAGCACCTTGAAGTCGATCTCTCCAAGCCTGAGCGTCACAAGCGTCTCCCGGCCCAGAGGCTCGATGACCACCACCCGCGCCGAGATCCCGCCGTCGCGCGCAACGCCGTCCAGCGTAGCGTCCTCCGGCCGGATGCCGAGGTATCCGGGTCCTTGCGGGTGTCCACCGGGGACGGGGATGCGCACGCGTCCGACTGCGCCGCTCGTGACATCGCCCATGATGAACTGGCCGTTCTCGAACCGTCCTTCGAGCAAGTTCATCGGAGGATGGCCCACGAAGCGAGCCACGAAGACGTTGGCCGGCCGGCGATAGAGATCGTCGGGCGGGGCGAATTGCTGCAGCTCGCCCGTTGAAAACACCGCCACGCGGTCGGCCATCGCCAGCGCCTCGGCCTGGTCGTGGGTGACCAACACACTGGTCACGCCGATCTCCTGCTGCAGACGCCGGATCTCGCTCCGTGCCTGGAGCCGGATCTGGGCGTCGAGGTTCGAGAGCGGCTCGTCGAGCAGCAGTACCTGCGGTTCCTTCACCAGCGCCCGGGCCAACGCCGCGCGCTGCTGCTGGCCGCCTGAGACCTGCGCCGGACGCCGCTCAAGGACATGTGCGATCCCAAGGAAGTCAGCGGTCTGCTGCACCTTCCGTTTGATGTCGGCCTGCGGTATCTTCTTGAGCCGCAACGGGAACGCAATGTTCTCGAAGATCGTGAGGTGCGGGTAGAGAGCGTACGACTGGAAGACCATCCCCACGTCGCGATCGCGCGGGTGCAGGTGCTCGACCCGGCGCTCCCCAAAGTAGACCTCGCCCGCGGTGGGCTGGTAGATCCCCGCGATCATCAGGAGGGTCGTGGTCTTTCCGCAGCCTGAGGGACCCAGGAAGGCCACCAGCTCGCCGGCGCGCACATCGAGGTCGAGGGTCTTGAGCGCGACGACCTTGCCGAAGTGCTTGGCCAGCCCCTTCAGTTGGACGCTGATGCCCTTCATCCCTTGACGCCCCCACTGTAGATGTTGAGCAAGTAGCGCTGGCCCAGTAGGAAGAACGCGATCACCGGTGTGGCGTAGAACAGCCCGACGGCGGCGACCATGCCGAAGTCGGTGAACGCTTCCCCGAGGAACGTCTGCAGGTACATGGCCATCGTCCAGTTGCGGCTCGAGACGATGAGCGTGAACGGCAGGATGAACTCCCCCCAGGCCGACAGCAGCGCGAAGGTGCCGAGCGCGAGCAGTCCGGGCCGCACGAGCGGCATCGCAATCTTCCAGAACACCGTCCAGCGCGACATCCCGTCGACCAGGGCCGCCATCTCCATCTCCCACGACAGGAAGTCGAAGAACCCCTTCATCAGCCAGATGCCAAGGGGCAGCTCGAGCGATGCCTTCACGAGAATGACGCCGGTGAGCGTGTCGAAGAGCCCGAGCAGCCGCAAGATATAGAAGATGGCGATGATCAGGCTGACCGCGGGGAAGGCGTGCAGCACCAGCACCAGGCCAAGGTAGAGGCTCCGTCCGGGGAACGACAGGCGCGAGATCGCATATGCCGCCATAGACGAAACCAGCACGACCGCCGCGGCGACGACACCGGCGAACACGAACGAGTTGAGCAGCGGCACGTGCACGGGCGGGCGGCCGCCGACGCCTTCCCACAGGAAGCGCCAGTTGGCGGGGTCCGGCGGTCCGGTGGGCAGCAAGCCGTGCACGCGGTCGAACGAGCCGGTCAGAATGAGCCAGACCAGGCCTGAGGCGATGGGCAGGCTCACCGCCACGAGAGCCAGGAGCAGGAGGCGCCAGCGCGGGGGCAGCAGCGGCATCGCGGCTCCTCAGTTCACCTCGATCTTGGGCTCGCCCACCAGCGCCTTGAAGTTGAAGATGCGCAGGTACACCGACGAGACGAGAATGCCGATCACGACGAGGAGCGCGGCCATCGCCGCGCCCAGACCGAACTGCACGTTACCGACGTAGTTCGAGAGCGCCAGTTTGTATGCGTGCAGCGACCACACGGTGGTCGTATAGAAGCCTGGTCCACCGTCCGTGAGCAGCAGGATGTACTCGAACGACGTCAACAGCGACAGGGTCTGGTAGGCGGTCACGAAGAGGATCGGCCACCGCAGCAGCGGCAGCACGACCCGCCGTACTGTCTGGAGCGCGGTCGCTCCGTCGACAGCCGAGGCGTAGAAAAGGTCGCTCGGGATTGCCCGGATCGCCGACGTGAAAATGAGCATCCCGAACGACGCGCCGACGAGCCCGTTGGCCAGAATGATTGCCGTCCACGGCTCCGCGGTGATCCAGTTCTTCGAGACGCCGACGACGTCGCTCACCAGGCCAAACGGCGCCTCCCGCGTGAGCCCCTGCCAGATCAGGACGTAGACGACCGGCGGCAGGATGCGCGGCAGCAACCAGACCGCGCGTATCTGATCGGCCCACCGCTGCCGCACCGACGAACTCAGCAGCGCGAGCGCAAGGCCCATCCCGACATTGAAGAGCAGAGTAAGCACGACATAGCGGGTCGTATTGAGCAGTATCCGGCCCATGAACGGGTCCCTGAACAGGGCCTGGTAGTTGCCTAGTCCCACCCATCGGGGATTCCGGAACGTCACGGTGGAGATGTCCGTGAAGGATAGATAGATGGTCGTGATCACCGGGATGAGAAAGAAGCAGGCGATCAGGAACGTCGCCGGAAAGAGAAAGATAAGGGGCGCCGCGTACCTCTTCACGGCGCCCCCAGGCCGGGCGCGCTCGAGCGCGCGCGGGGCTTCGACGACGTTACTCAATGAT
>JBQTJG010000166.1:0-20142 GCA_052387355.1 Armatimonadota bacterium
TGGTTGGGCGCGCCAACGAGCCCGGCCGCCGATGCAGTGTTGATGATGGCTCCTCCCCCGCCGGCGATCATATGCGGGATCACATACTTAGCGCAGAGGAAGATCCCTTTGAGGTTGACGGCGATCACCTGATCCCAGACCTCTTCCGGGGTGTCCACGACGGTCCCATATCGGATGATGCCCGCGTTGTAGACCGCCACGTTAACCGCGCCAAACGTCCGTATCGCTTCGCCGGCGAGCCGTTCCGCGTCCCTGGCACTGGTGACATCGGTTTCCACGAATACGGCTGCGTAGCCCTCATCGTGGACGAGCTGCACGGTATGCCGCCCTCCCGAGACGTCGATGTCGGCGACAATCACGCGCGCGCCTTCTCTGGCGAAGATGATCGAGCAGGCGCGCCCGATTCCCGACGCCCCTCCCGTAATGATGGCGACCTTGCCCCCCAAGCGCATGCGGGCCTCCTTTTACTCGGTCAGGCACTCGAGCCCGGACTCCACGACAATGAAGCTGTCCTCGATCCGAATCCCCCCTGACCCCGGAAAGTACAGCCCGGGCTCGATCGTGAGCGCGGCATTGATAGGGATCGGCGCGGTGTTGTGAGGGGCCACGGCAGGCGCGTCAGGACCCATGATGCCGAGGCCGTGCCCTGTGGAGTGAATGTAGACGCCGTCGTCGAACCCCGCGTCTCGCAGGACGGCCCTCGCCGCTTCGTCGACGTCACAGGCGGGAACCCCCGGCCTGAGCGCCCGGCGGGCCGCTGCCTGAGCCCGACCGACCAAGGTGAGCAACCGTGACTGTTCTGCCGTGGGCGCGCCGACCACGAACGTGCGCGCGATCTCCGCCCAATAATTGTCGAGGTACACGCCCACATCCACGACCACAAACTCCCCGGGTGCCACCGCCTTGGCCGTCGGGAGCGCGTGCGGAAACGCCGCGCGCGGGCCGCTGGCTACGACCAGGTGACTGATCGTTCCTCCATGCGCCCAGATCACGCGTACCGCCTCGGCGGCGAGTTCGTGCTCTGTAACGCCCGGACGCAGGGCCTGCGCGATGGCCGCGGCCGCTTTCGACACGATCTTTGCGCTTGCCCGAATCCGCTCCTGTTCAGCCGTATCCTTGCTCGCCCGCAGCGCGGGCAGCACCGAGAGATCCCGCACGGGATGGCCTCGGATGACGTCGGCGAGTGCCTGGTACCGATCGGTGCGCAGGAGAGAGACGTCGATTCCAATGGATGATCCCTGCGGAACAGCGGCGAGCGCCTGCGCGACGAGCTGCGTGACGGTCTGGGGAGACCTCCGCTGCCCTCCGACGCGGGTCTCGGCAGGGCGAAGGTAGCGGATGTCGTCAATCTCGGGACACTGTTCGCGAGCCAGCGTCACCTCGAGACCGGGAACAGCCAGCCACGGCGGCGACGACTCGGGGATCGCCAGCAGGGTCTCAGTGCCGGTGATCCCTGAAAGAATGGACCAGTATCCTGTGAGGTAGCAGATGTTGAACGGGTCGAAGACGAACGCCACCGGGACATGCTCCTGGCGCAGGAAGGCCCGCACCGTGTGCAGCCGATCCGCCACACTCACTCCGCGACACCTCCAAATCGTCTACGGATCGAGGCTTGGGGCACTCAACACCTCCGCGCCGTTCTCAGTCACTAACACACTGTCAGACTGACCGAGGATGAACTCGGGATGCCGAAGGTACAACTGCGCGCAGAGGCACATACCCGGCCTGAGTGTCGTGCCCGCGTCCCATGCGCCTGGGCGTTCATCGATTCGGAGCCCGAGACCACGGAACACCGGGTACGTCTTGTGGTCGATCCACTCTGCTTCTGTCAGGACGTGATCCGCGGCGCGGATGGCCTCTCCCAACGGGATGCCGGGGGCCAGACGGCCCATAGCCGCCTGTTGCGCTCGGACGGCGACCTCCAGCACGGCGCCTGCGTCGGCATGTCGTGGCCCGCCGGGAATGAAGAGCGTCCGGCCGAGATTCGCCCAGTATCCGTTCACGCTGGCGCCTCCAAGGACGAAGACCATCTCGCCGGCGTGGAGCGTCCGGCCGGTCGACGCGTCGTGGAGCCGGGTCAACCCGGGACCAGAGAGCACATTCGCCTGCGATTGGATGATCTCCTCAGGCCATCGCCGGGCGCCGTCCGCGCACACCGCGAGATCGATGGCGCCCTTCACGTCCACCTCTGACATCCCGGGCCGCACACTGGCCGCCACCTGACGGAAGGCGACCGCCAGGAGCTCTCCTGCCTGTCGAAGGCTGCGCTGCTCGACCTCGTCCTTGACAATGCGGAACCGGGCCATGATCTCCGTGAGGTCGGTGAACGTCCACCCCGCAAAGGCCTCCTCGAGGAGGCGAACACGGTCGAGGGTGATCGCGCCAAACTCGAGGGCAAGCAGCTCGCGACCGCTCCTCGCGTGGCCCAGGGCCGCTTGACAGTGCGCGGCGGTGGTCTTGAATCCCTGGGGTCCAGGATCATAAGCGCGAACTGGAACTCGGCTGACAGCGCGGGCGAGCGCGTCGTCCGACCGGGGAACCAGCAGCACGGGGTCGCCGCTCGACGGTATCAGTACCACGGCGAATGGCGCCACGGAGTTCCAGACATAGAACCCGGTGAGATACCGCACATTCTCTGGAGAGACGACCAGCGCCGCGGTCATCCCAGATCTAGCCAGTTCCTCCTGCAACGCGCGGACTCGCTTCACCGCTCACTCCTTTGATCAGATGTGGCGTTCCCCCTTGATGCCAAAGGTCTCGTACAAAGCGTCGCCGAGGAAACTAAAGACCGTCACCGTGGCGAACATCGCGAGACCAGGGAACGTCACCGTCCACCAATAAGAGAAAAAGTACGGCCGAGACGTCGCGATCATGCTGCCCCATTCGGGCGTCGGGGGCTGGCTTCCCAACCCCAGAAAGCTCAGGCTCGCCGTCAGGATGATTGCGTACCCGACGTCGACGGTCACACGTGAGATGATCGTGCCCCAACACTGCGGGAGGACATGGCGAAATAGAATGCCGGCTTCGGAGAGCCCCAGCGCGCGGGCCGCCTCCACGTAGAGGTTCTCCCTCACCGTGAGCACGCGGCTTCGCACGAGGCGAGCGTAGATCGGCCACCACACGATCCCAATGGACACCACGGCGTTCCGCAGACTTGGCCCAAGGGCGGCGGTGAGCGCAATGGCGAGGATCAGACCTGGGAACGCGAGAAACAGGTCGGCGAGGCGCATCAGCGCGTCGTCGATGAGCCCACCCCGGTATCCCGCGATGGCCCCTACCACCAGGCCCAGGGACAGGGCGATCATCAAGACGACTCCCGCGGAGATAAGCGAGACGCGCGTCCCCCAGATGGTCCGGCTCAGGATGTCCCTTCCGGTCTCGTCCGTGCCGAACCATGCCTGCTGGGACGGCGGTTGCAAGGGCTGCGCGATGTTCAGCGCATTGGGATCCTTCGGCGCGATCAGGGGCGCCAGTAGGCCGACGGCCATGATCCCCGCCGCGGCGATGCCAAACACCAGAACCGGCACCAGCCTTGCCACCAGGGGGCGCGACGCGGGCCGAAGACTGGTCGTGGGTCTGTCCTGCACGATGACGGCCATGGACCCGGCTCACGAATACCTGATGCGAGGATCCAGCACCACGTAGAGCATGTCGACGATCATGTTGATCACGAGAAAGACGACGGCGAGCACGACGGTCACGCTCATGATCGCCGGAAAATCGAGCGTCCTGATAGAACCCACAGCGTACCGACCGATGCCGGGCCACGCGAACACGACTTCGACAATGACCGTACCCCCCAGCAACGCGCTAAACTGCAGCCCCAGGGTCGTGACGACCGGGATGAGCGCGTTCCTGAGCCCGTGTTTGAGGATCACAACGGTGCCCGGCAGTCCTTTGCTTCGCGCCGTGCGAATGTACGTCTCGCCCAGCACCTCGAGCACGGTGATCCGGGTCAGTTTGAGCCCGACCGCCAGCCTCGCCAGCACCGCCGCGGCGACGGGAAGGATGAGATGACCGATGGTCGAGCGCAGCGCGGGCCAGTTGGCAGTCACAACACTGTCGATCAGGTAGAAGCCCGTGATCCGCGGCATGGCGACCCAGGGATCCAGCCGCCCGGCCGCCGGCAGCCACCCCAGATGCCGGTAGAACAGGAGCTGCAGTAACATACCGAGCCAGAATGCTGGCAGGCCGACGCCCACGAGCGCAACCGCACGAGTGACGTAATCCAGGGCACGACCCTGGTGCACGGCGGCCAATACCCCCAGCGCGACAGAACTGAGCGTGTAGACTACGATGACGACCACCGCCAGTTCGGCGGTCGCCGGGAAGAAGACAGCCAGGTCCTCCCTCACGTACCGCTGGGTCTGAATCGATCGGCCAAAGTTGAGAGAGAGCAGGTCCCGCATGTAGGAGAGGTACTGGACAGACAGCGGACGATCGAGCCCCATCTCTCTCCTCAGGCTCTCCACCGCCTCGGCACTGGCTTCTATTCCTGCAGCCGCGCGGGCAGGGTCAGCGGGGATCAGACGCGTGAGAACAAACGTCCCTAAGGTAATCCCGATCAGCACGACTCCCGCCCACAGAAGTCGCGCAACCAAGAACCGCCAGGACATCACCGATCCAAGGGTCGGGTCGCGAGCACCGCTTCAGCGAGCCCGAACCCCCAACGGCCGCTCCTCAACGCAGATAGACATGATAGAACTGGAAGATGCCGCTGTAGTCGAGCGGATGGTAGATATAGTTCATGACGCGCTCGCGGACCGGCTCGACGATGGGCGTGGCCCACGCGACGAAGATCACCGGCTGATCGTCGATGATGATGCTCTCCGCTCGACGCCACAGCTCGATGCGGCGTCGCTCGTCCGAGGTGCGCTCCGCTTCGTTGAGCAGGCGATCGACCTCAGGGTTGGCGTACCAGGAGTGGTTCCATGGCTTGCCGGCATTGTCGCCGCCGAACACCTGGCGCAGGTATGTCCCGGCGTCCGCCGTGAGCGGCGCCATCATGAGATGAGCGCCGGCCGTGGCTGCAGTTTCGATCTTTTCCATCTGCGAAATGAAGACGCCGATCGGTGGCGCGAAGCCGATTCTCATGTTGACGCCGGCGTCTTTGAATGAGGCTTGCAGGAGCAGGCCGAGTTTCCGTCCCTGCTCTTCCTCCTGATACACAAGCCCGTCGGTGTCAAACCCGTTGGGGTATCCGGCCTCGGCCAGCATCCTGCGCGCCGCCGCCACGTCGCGGCTGATCTTCGGGCGTCGCGGATCGTGGCCCGTGAAGCCGGGCGCCAGGAAGCCGTTGGGCGTGTCCGCAGCGCCGTAGAAGATGTCCTTCACCGCGTTGTAGTCGAACGCGAGGGCGAGCGCCTTCCGCACGCGCTTGTCTCGCAGCGGCGAATTGGGCTTCTGTGTGTTGAACGGATAGATGTAGGTCCGATACGTCGCGCTCCGGACGAGCTTGACCCCCTGCCGCCGTGCGAGATTCTCCGGGGACTCATCGGGCCCAATTGAGTACAGGTTCATCATGTCGACTTCGCCGCGCTCGAGCATCAATTTCTGCGTGCCGGCGTCCGGGATGATCCGGATCAGCAGGCCGTCCAGGTGCCGGTCGGCCCACCCTCGCCAGTATGGCGAATGACGCGACAGCACCATGAACTGATCCTTCTCGGCCTGCACCATCCTAAAGGGACCGGTGCCATTGATATTGGCGGCGAACCATGCGCGTCCGTCATCGGGATCGGTCGCGTGAGGCTTCCCGTGAACGTACACTTTCGACAGCCCGAACAGGAAGGTGGCTGACGGTTGGGTGAGCACGATGCGCACGGTCAGGGGATCGACGGCCTGGATCTCCCGCATCGATCTCAAGTACACGCCCGGCCCCTGATTGATCTTCTTGACTCGATCAAACGACAGTTTCACGGCCTCGGCGTCGAGGGTTGAACCGTCATGAAACCTCACGTTGGGGCGAAGCCGGAGTGTGAACGTCGTGAGGTCTGACGAGACGGTCCACGATTGGGCGAGCGCCGGAATGATCCGGGCTGTCCCGCGCTCGTAGTCGACCAGCCCCTCATACGTGTTGACGAAGATCCGGTAGTGTGTACCCGCGACCCCGATCCCGGGGTCGAAGGTGCTGGGGTAGAAGTGCATGGCCACCGCCAGCACGTTGCCACGGTTTTGGGCAATCACGGGCTGCCCCGGAAGCAAAGTCACAGCGAGCATCCCGACGACCGCGAGGGCCCCTATCATCGGACCGATGCGCGAACCTGCCATCGTGTTCACCTCCAGGCAACGAGTAGCATATCTTGCCATTAGGCGCTCGTCAGGTTGTTCGCGGATCGGCGACCAAAACCTGCCCGACGCCTGATAGGGATGCGTGAACCTGCCGAGAACCAAGCCCGGGTTGGCCACAAATCCGTTCCGATCGAGCGGAAGAAGATGCGGAAACGACGGCTCGGGACCCACGGGCCAGATATCACGACGGTCGGCCTAGGCTCGTGGACATTCGGCGGGGCCGGAGGCTTCGGTCTGGGTCCGGTGGATGACCAAGAGTCGATCGCGACCATTCGCCGTGCGGTGGAATCCGGAATTAACTGGATCGACTCGGCTGCCGTCTACGGCCTGGGACATTCCGAAGAAGTCGTCGGCCGCGCGATCTCACCGTGGAGGGTTGGAGAGGACGTATATGTCTTTACGAAGTGCGGCCAGAACTGGTACGGATCTCCTACACGGGAGCTCATCAGGGATCTGCGGCCAGCGTCCATTCGGTTCGAGTGCGAACAGAGCCTGCAACGGCTGCGCGTCGAGCGGATCGATCTGTACCAGTTCCATTGGCCGGATACCACAGGGACACCGGTTGAGGACTCCTGGGGGACCATGGTCGAATTAATCAACGAGGGAAAAGTCCGATGGGGCGGAGTGTCGAACTTCGGCATCGAGTTGCTTGAGCGATGCCAGGCGATTCGGCCCGTTGACTCACTTCAGACGCCACTGAGTCTTCTCAACCGATCTGCGCGCGCGGACGTCATTCCCTGGTGCAGGCAGCATGATGTCGGCGTCCTCGTGTACGCCCCTATGGCCACGGGGCTGCTCACCGGTTCGCTAGACCGCGACCGTATCGCCGGGCTCGCTGACGACGATGGACGGCGGCGCCTGGCTCGCTTCCGCGACCCTCACGTATCGAGCGCGCTGGACTTCGTCGCCAGGCTCAAGCCCATCGCAGACCGCGTCGGCATCACCCTCCCTTCGCTGGCCGTGGCGTGGACCCTGGCGGTCCCGGGGGTGACGGGCGCCATTGCAGGCGCGCGGCGGCCCGACCAGGTCGATGGATGGCTTCCTGCCGCAGACGGCGATCTCACAAGTGACACACTCGCGCTGATCGACCAGGCGATCGCGGACGCGGGCGTTTGAGGATGCTCACCCCACCATCAGCGTGCCCCCGTTCACGTGCAGCGTCTGTCCGGTGATAAATCCGGTCTCCGGCGAAGCCAGGAACAGAACGGCGTACCCAACCTCATCGGCCGTACAGTATCGCCCGACGGGTATTCTCTCGATCACACTCTCTCGTGAGTCCGGAGCCGTCAAGGCCATGCCGGCGTCCACAGCGTATGGCGAAACGCCATTGCACGTCACGCCGTGGGAAGCTCCCTGCACAGCCGTGGCCCTCGTCAAATAGTCCAGCCCGGCCTTTGACGCACCATACGCCACACCGAGGCCATAGCCGCCCGTCTTTGTGAGCCTTGAGGAAATATTGACGATTCGCCCATAGCGGCGCTCGATCATCGAAGACAGCACCTCTTTCGTACATAGGAAGGCGCCGAACAGGTTGACGGTCATGACGTCATTCCAGCTTTCTACGTCCTGTCCAAGTATTGTGTCAGCACCCTCGACCCGGTGAACGATTGCGGCGTTGTTCACGAGGATCTCGAGGCCCCCAAACATCCTGCGGGTCCGTGCCACTGCCGCCCGTATATCTTCGAGCGAGGTGACGTCGCCTATCATCGCCACCGCTTCTACACCATTCTTGCTGGCGGATGCTGCCACATCAAGAGCCGCCCGTTCGTCGTTGTCAAAGACGACAACACGCGCCCCCGCGGCGCCCAGGACTCGTACGATTCCCTGACCGACCCCACCCGCTGCGCCTGTGACAAACGCCACCTGTCCGCTCAGACGAAATGGCATCGGGGTTCGCCCTATCCCCGGAGGCTCTCGAGTCGCTCGAAAAAGTCTGGAAACGTCTTGGAAACACAGCCTGGATCGGCAATCGCGATCCCCGGAACGCGCAGCCCGATCACGGCGAAGGCCATGGCGATGCGGTGGTCGCCGTAGGTCTGCACGACCGCGGGCTGCACGCGACGCGGGGTGATCACCAGACCGTCCTTTTGCTCCTCGACCTCCTGGCCGAGCCGCCGCAGCTCGGTCGCGGTCGCTGCAAGCCGGTCAGACTCCTGGTGGCGGATGTGCGCCACGCCACGAATCCGCGTGGGACTCTCGGCGAAGGGCGCGATCGCGGCAAGGGTCATCGTTTGATCGCTCATGCCACCCAGGTCGGTGTCGATTCCGCGCAGCACACCCGCGCCGCGGACGGCAAGAGAGCCCGTGTTGCGCTCGACCACGCATCCCATCCCCTCGAGGACATCGACGAATCCGGCGTCGCCCTGGAGCGAGTGCACGGACAGCCCCGGCACTTCCAGTCGTCCTCCGGTAATCGCTGCGGCTGCGAAGAAATAGGCGGCGCTGCTGGCGTCCGGCTCCACGGCATACTCGCGCGGGCGGTACCGCTGACCCGCACGGATGCGAAACCGGCGCAACCCGTCGCGGTCCACTTCCACGCCGAAGGCCGCCATCACCGATAACGTCATCTCGACGTACGGTGCGCCGACCAGGCGGCCCTCCACCGTAAGTTCGACATCGCTCGCTGCGTAGGGCGCCGTCATGAGCAGCGCCGAGAGGAACTGGCTGCTCACCTCGCCTCGCACCACCGCGCGACCCCCGCGCAGACCATGCGCGTGGACGATGACGGGCGGGTGACCGCGCGCAGCCGAGACAGAGACACCCAGCATGGTGAGTGCGTCGACGAGATCCTGGATCGGTCGCTCCCGCATCCGCTGGATGCCGTCGAGACGAAACCGGCCGCTCCCAAGACTGACCATGGCCGTCAGGAACCGCATGGCGGTCCCGGCAGCGTCGACGAACAGGTCCGCAGATCCGGCGGGAATGATGCCACCGCCGCCTGCGACACCTATCGTCAGTGCACGCTCATCGACGTCCACCGAGAATCCCAGCCGCCGCAGCGACTCGACCATCACCACCGTGTCGTCGCTGAAGAGGACATTCGTCACAAGAGAGGCGCCATCGGCGAGGGCAGCCAGCAGCAGAGCCCGGTTGGTCAGGCTCTTCGATCCCGGAATCGCGATTGTCGCATCGGGCGCACTGGTCAGCGGCGCGATCGGACGGACCACAGGCTCAGGCCGGTCCATCCGACGGCGACCCGCGGCCGGGCGGTATCATGAGGTCGGGGCGGAGCACCTCGGCGCCGTGCAAATAGACGTGAGCGATCTCCTCCTGGGTCCGGGACGTGTTCCACAACACGATGACGCGTACGCATCGGGCCAGCGATCCGGGGACATCCAAATCGGCGAACGAGAGCAAGGGGACCGCGTGCCATCCCAACTGGCGCGCAGCCTCGGCAGGATAGACTGCCCGGAGGTCCGGCGTGGCCGTGAAGAACACGGCGGCGATCTCGTCCGTCTCGACCCCGTTGGCTCGGATCACGTCCTGCAACAGCTCACGGGTCGCGGACAGGATGGCATCCTGAGTGTCCGCCTGTACGATTGTTGCGCCTCGAATACCCCGGAGATGCATGGGGTATGCGACCCGCTAGCGACTGCTGTGCTGGATGAGGGCTTCGGCGGCGCGCAGTCCCAGGACCATACTCTCCGGCCCGAAGCCCGAGATGACTCCAGCGCAGACCTCGCTGATCATGGATCGATGCCGGAATTCCTCCCGGCTCGCCGGATTGGACAGGTGACATTCGATGACCGGGATGTCAAGCGCCGCGATGGCGTCACGCAGCACGACACTGGTATGCCCCAGACCGCCGGGGTTGAGCACCACCGCCTGGAAGCTGGTGCGCGCCTCGTGGAGACGGTCGATCAGGGCGCCCTCATGATTGGACTGGAAGAACTCCACTTCAATCCCTGCGGCCTCGGCGGTCGCCCACACGCGCGCGTTGAGCTCTTCAAGCGTCGTGCGGCCGTAGATGTGCGGTTCCCGGCTACCGAGCAGATTCAGGTTAGGCCCGTACATCACGAGGACCCTTGACACGCGATCACGACCTCCTCCATCAATGCGTCGGGAACGTCGACGCCAAGCCGCGCACGGCCGATGCCTTCGGGAAGGCTGCAGCGAATCCTCCCGTCCAGCCGTTTCTTGTCCAACTGCATTGCGCCAAGGAGGGCATCGATCGATCCCGCCGGCACGATCGTCGGCAATCCAAGACCCGCAAGCAGCGCGTCCTGGCGGTCGGCGGCCATCGCATCGAGCAGTCCAAGCCGGACGGCGATGCGCGCCTCGACGCGCATTCCTACAGCGACGGCTTCGCCGTGGACGAGCCGGCCAGGCATCGCCGCCTCGATCGCATGCCCGACGGTATGCCCGTAGTTGAGCACCTCACGGGGCCCCCGCTCGAACTCGTCTTCGGCCACCACGCCGGCCTTGAGTACCGCGCAGCGGTACACGACATCCTCAACACTTCGGGCCTTACCCGTGGAGAGCGCCGCCGCATCTCGCTCCAGCATCTCAAAGAGCTCACGGTCGAGGACCATGCCGTACTTGACGACCTCGGCCAGTCCAGCCCGCCGCTCGCGCACTGGCAACGACGCGAGTGTCTCGACATCCGAGATCACCAGCGCCGGCTGATGATAGACGCCGATCAGGTTCTTCGCGCGCGGGTGGTTCACCGCCGTCTTACCCCCGATGCTGCTGTCGATCTGCGCCAGCAAGGTCGTGGGCACATGGACCAGTCGGACGCCGCGCATGTAGATGCCGGCGACGAATCCGGCCAGATCACCCACCACACCGCCGCCGAGAGCAAGGATGGTATCGGATCGGGTAAGTCCGAGCCCGCTGAGCGCGTCGAGAACCCGGCTCGCCTGACGGAGGCGTTTCGCGCGCTCGCCGGCAGGAACCGTGATCGTGTCCACCGCACATCCAGCGGCTTGCAGGACCTTTGTCAACGCAGTGCCAAACCGTCTCACCAGGACCCGATGCGTGACGATGGCGAGCCTGCCCCCAACTCCGAGCCTCTCGAGATCGAATCCCGCCAACGGGAGCACACCGGCGCCAACGACCACCTCATAGGACCGATCGCCCAGCGCCACGCGTACGCGGCGGCGGACTGCGCCCGACAGCCTTCCCAGGATCTCCTCCACGACCGCGTCGACCGGCCGTGCCGCCTCGACAGCCACGCCAGTCTCCGCATAGAGGGCTTCGCGCTCGCGCACCAGGCGCTCCAGCGACGTGCGCGGATCAGCGCCCAGCAGAGGCCGGTCGGGATCGCTGCCCACGCGTTCGAGCAGTACGTCAATCGGGACGCGCAGGTAGAACACCGGCCCTGCCCGCACCAGCCGCTGCCGCGTGATAGGACACAGAATCGCTCCGCCGCCCGTGGAGATGACCCGGTCTCGCCTCCGGACAGCATCGCCCACGACAGAGCGCTCCACCAAACGAAAGTGCGGTTCACCGGCATCGCGGAAGATGTCGGCAATCAAACGGCCTTCACGCGCCTCGATCTGCGCATCGGTGTCGATGAACTCCCAGCCCAGCCGGGCCGCAAGCACCCGCCCAATCTCGCTTTTCCCGGAACCCATGGGACCGATGAGCGAAACGGTGTGCATCTGCTCAGGCCGGCCAGGACCGGCGTGTTCGCAGCCACTCGCGCCGCAACAGCCCGAACGCGACGCGGTCATAGACGCGATTGCGGGTCGCGTACGCCTCGCGGAAGGTCGCTTCCTGCTTGAAGCCGAGGCGTCGGGCCAGACGCACCATGCGCTGATTCCCCGACCAGGTCCGCAAACCGATTCTGCGAAGCGGCATCGTGTCGAAGAGATAGCCGACCCACAGGGCCAGGGCTTCGAATCCGAATCCCCGGCCCCAGTGCTGAGCCGTATAGATGCCCACGCCGACTTCCAGCCACTGCGTGCGGGCATCAGCCCAGTAGCGCGTCACCGTGCCGATGGGGGCGCCACGCCGCGTCTCGATGACCATCCTGAGCGGTGGCGCCGACCGGTCGCGCGTCAGCGCGTGCACCTGCGAGGGCACGCGGCGCAGCTCCACCCTGGTCGGAGGACCCTCCCACGGCGCGTCCCACCGCCACCATGATCCGTGAGCCATCGCCGTACCCAGCCAGTGTGCGTCGCCGCGCAGAAACTGCCGCAGATTGATCCGCGTTCCGATGATGGTAAGCACATGAAGGGTTTCGCCTGAAGCGGCCGAACAGCCTCTCATGAAGATCGGCGCTCAGGGCGAGTGAAATCGGGGGCCTCATCGCTGCTGCTTTCTCTCCAGCGCACGGCGTCGCTGCTCGACCAGCTCCGACGATCGGTCTTACTCGACCGGCTCGCCTACCATCCGGAAGCCCTTCATCGCTACCAGGCGGCAGAGCTCGCGCGACTCGTCGGTTATGCTGCCGCCCGCGTGCCACTCTACCGCGAAAAGTACCGGGCAGCCGGCATCGACCCCGCGGAGATCCGCTCAGTCGACGACCTCGCGCGGCTGCCGCTCATCTCGCGCGCAGATCTCCGTGCCGCATTCCCCGATGGGCTGATTGCCGAAGGCCGTTCGTCCGACGAGGCGTTCCTCGTCGAGACATCCGGATCGACCGGCGTCCCGGTCCGGGTGTTCAAGGACTGGGCGGCGTTGTGCGCGGTCGCCGCGTGGAGCTCACCGGTCATGTTGAAGCGCTGGTGGGGGACGTGGGGCCTGCGGATGATGACGCTGCTCCTCCGACAGGCGCACTCCATCGAGAGCGCGCTTGTGGGGGCCCTGCCCAGGTTCTTGTTGCGTGTGCACGCCGGTGACGCGCTGGCCTCGCCCGACGAGCACCTGAACCAGATCAGCCGCGTGCGGCCTGACATCCTCGTCACGTACCCCACCGTGCTCAAGACACTGGCGACAAAGATCCTCGAAGAGCGTAGACGCGTTCCGCAGCCAAGGCTGCTGGTGACCACGGCAGAAATGCTCGACAGGCACACGCGCCGCCTGATCGCTCAGGTGTTCACCGGCCATCTGGTGGACATCTATGCCAGCACGGAAACTGGGTTTGTGGCTCTGGAGTGCCTCAAGGGAGGCCTCCACGTCAACAGCCCGCGCGTCATCGTCGAAGTGCTTCGAGATGGCCGGCCTGCGGCGCCCGGCGAGCCGGGGACGGTCGTCGTCACTGATCTGACGAGTTCCATCTGTCCCATCATCCGCTATGAGGGACTCGGCGACGTGGCGCGTTGGAGCAGTGGGACGTGCCCGTGTGGACGGCATTTCCCGCTGCTCGAAGTCGTAGAGGGGCGACGCGCCGACGCGTTCGTGCTGCCCGATGGCCGCGTCCTCCACCCCTTTACGCTCTCCCACGCAATGGTGCACTTCGCCGGGATCCAGCGCTTCCAGATCGTGCAGGAAGCCACCAACAAGGTGCGGGTGCTCATCGTCCCCAATGGTCAGGGGCCGACTGATCTTGCGGTGCGCGTTGACCGCGAGTTCAGCGAGCTGCTCGGGGCCGGCGTCGACGTGGCCGTTGAAACGGTCCAGGACATCCCTGCACCGCCCGGAGCTCCCTGGCCGCCGACGGTGCGATCGCTCGTGGCCGGCCCAGATCGTCGCGCCTGACCGCAGCAGCGGCAGGAGCCTTACCGATGCCGATGGCCTATTACGAACCTGGAATCGAGTGCGCGTCTGCCGGGGACCTGCGAGCCGCGCAGGACGCGGCGCTGGCCGGCGGGCTGATCCGGCGGGCGATGGCGTCGGCCCTCTATCGATCCTTGTGGCAAGCCGCCGGCGTCGATCCTGACGCTGTGCGCCAGGTCGATGACCTGCGGCGCTTGCCCTACATCTCTGGAAGCATCCTGCGGCAGGCCTGGGCGACGTACGACCCCGACGACATCCTCTGCACGCGCGACGTGCGCACCTGGTTTGCCACCTCGGGCACGACCGGGGCGCCCAAGTGGACCCCGTACGGACGCGCGGAGGTCGACCTGCTGCAGCGTACGGCGCTGCGCGTCTTCTACATGTGCACGGGTGGGACCGAGGGACTGCGCTGTCTGGTCTTCGGCACCCCTGCGCCCTTCATCAGCGACGGCGCCGGATACTTCAGCCTTTTCGGGCAGATCGAGCGTGGGGTTCGCATCGAGTATGTCCTGACGTCGTACTCCGTCGAGCAGGCGCGCGTCGCGCTTAGGCTGGTGACCGCCCGCAGGCCCGACGCCATCATTGCCTTCCCCAGCGTCGCGCTGCGCCTGGCCGAGATGATCGTCGCAGAAGCCCCCGCGGGGGCGCTGGCCGCCTACCGCAAGGATCACACGCTGCGCAACCTCGCGGCTGTGCTCGCGACACGGGTGATCCAGATCTCGGCGCGTCACGTACTCGGCGCGCGCGTCGGAATCTTCGCAGGAGAAACCCTGGCGCCCTTCCGCGAACCGCTGTCCCGCTCGTACGGACTGGAGCCGTTCGAACTCTACGCCATGACGGAGTTCCCGTGCTTCCACCTCGATTGTCGCGAGCACGCCGGCATGCACCTGTGGGTGGACACCTGCGTCCCCGAAGTGATCACCCATGCGGAGTTGACGCGTGAAGAGGTTCATGGGACAGCTCCGCAGGCGATCCCGCTGCTCGACGCGCCTGCGGGAACGACCGGCGAGTTGGTCCTGACGACATTCACCGAGGCGCTGCCGTTGATCCGCTATCGCACCTCGGACCTCGTCGAGGTGGTGGCGACCGATCGGTGCGGCTGCGGCCGCACGCACCCGCGGGTGCGTATCCTGGGCCGCCGCGACGATCTGATCAACATGGGTCTCATCCGCTTCAGCACCGTCGAGCTCGAAACGCGACTGCAGGCGCTGCCCGCCGAGGCGGCACCGGCCGCCTGGCAGATCCACATCGTGCGGGAGGGCTACAAGCCTCGTCCGATCCTGCAGGTGGTGCCGGGACCGGGCGTCGACGCTGCGCGGCTCGCGACCGCCGCGAAGCAGACGCTGCTCGATATCCCGGTGCTGCGCGCGGGCTGCGACGTGGGCATCGTGCTCGAACCGCTGGTCTCCATCGTCGACCGGATCGCCGAGGAGCGAACCTGGAGCGGCAAGCCGCGCCGCGTGATCGATCGCAGCGGCACATCCGCCGCAGCGTCGATGCCACATCCCGCCGGACCCGGAGGTCGCGTGTGACGATTCACCTGCAGCAAGAGCCACGAACCGCCGGGGGCGGCATCGATGCGGCGATCACCGACGTATTGACTCTGGCCTGGCGGGCGCCGTTCTACCGGCGGCGCTGGGGCCGACGACCATCGGGCGCCGGAACAGAAGCGTTGTCGAGACTGCCGGTGATCGCAGTCGAGGACTGGCAGCGGGCGATCCGGCGCGACCCAGCCCAGGTGCTGGCTGGCATGCCCGCGTTGTGGACCCTGGTCGGGTGCGCGGGGCGCGACGTCTGGACTCCGCTGGCGCACGCGGATCTTGTCGCGTCGTCGGCGCAGGCGGCGTCGGCGCTGCGGAAGGCCGGCATCCACGACGGCGACCGCATTTTTTCCGTGCTGCCCGCCGCGCCATCGTCGTGGAACGCACTGCCGTACCTGATCCTCCGCTCGGACCTGGCCGTCGAGTTCCTGACGGTGTCGCTGGAGACGCTGCGGCTCAAGCCCGATCTCGCCGCGTTCCCGATCTCACGCGACCCGACCGTGCTCCTGACCTCACGCCAGGCGATGATGGAACTGGTGCAACTCATCGGCGCGCTGCCCTCCGGGGCGCGGACAGTATTCTACGGTGACGCCGCCGACCCTGATCCCGGGGTGAGTCTGGCCGCGCTCCCAGGGTGCCTGGCGCCAGGAAGCCGCCCGTCGGGGACCTGGTGCTTCGATCCGTTCGTGATGCTCCCCGAGATCATCGTCGAAGGGGCGTCGAGCATCGAGGGCGCATCGGGCGCCGCAGGCGCGCTCCTTCCGGTCGGGGATGCGCCGGTCGGGACGACCGGATCGCTGGTAATCACGACCTTTTCGCAGGCCGGCCCGCTCATTCGGGTCGCCACCGGGATTCGACTGCAGACGCCTTCCCCGAAGACCTGGATCTCCACCTCGACCAGCGACATTCGTGGGACTCAGGTCGCCCGGCGCGCCTCGGTGACAAACGCGTCGTAGGCGCGCCGGATGTGCGGCAGCGCGTCGCCGCCGAACTTCTCCAGAAAAGCGTCGGCGAGCACATAGGCGACCATCGCCTCACCAATGACGCCGGCCGCCGGTACGGCGCAGACATCGCTGCGCACGACCACGGCCTCGATGACTTCCCTGGTGCGCAGGTCCACCGACCGCAGCGGCGTCCTCAGCGTAGAGAGCGGCTTCATCGCCGCCCGCACAATGAGCGGGTCGCCGCTGGTCGTCCCGCCCTCGATGCCACCCGAGCGATTGGTCTCACGGTAGAAGCCTCGCGCGGGGTCGTAGAAGATCTCGTCATGCGCGCGGCTGCCAGGCGTCCGCGCCACCTCGAAGCCCAACCCAAACTCCACGCCTTTGATCGCGTTGATCGAGATCATCGCCGCGGCGATGCGCGCGTCGATCTTACGGTCCCAGTGAACGTACGTGCCCAGGCCGGGAGGCAGCCCGAGGGCCACGACCTCGAAGACACCGCCCAGGGTGTCGCCGCGCTCCGCGGCGGTATCGATCGCCGCCTTGATCCGGGCTTCAGCCTCCGGATCCACGCACCGCACCGCCGACGCCTCGGCCAGCGTCGGGATGTCCTCCCACCGCTCCGGCCGCGCGCCGATCGCCTCGCCGCCGATCTCGGTCACGTGGCTGAAGAGGCGAACCCCGAACGCTTCGAGCAGGCGCCGGCAGATCGCGCCGACCGCGACGCGGGCCGCGGTCTCGCGCGCGCTGGACCGTTCCAGGACGCGCCGCACCTCGTCGAAGCCGTACTTGAGCGCGCCGACGAGATCGGTGTGGCCGGGCCGAGGCCGCGTGATGTCGGGCTCGTCCTTGCGCCAGTCGCGGTTGCCGATCCACAGCGCGACGGGCGCGCCGATCGTCTCCCCACGGATGACCCCCGAAGCGATCTCCGCGCGGTCCTGCTCGATCTGCATGCGGCCGCCTCGGCCGTAGCCAAACTGCCGCCGTGCCATCTGCGCGTTAATGTAGTCCTCATCGATAGGGAGCCCGGCCGGAAGCCCTTCCACGATCGCCACCAGCGCCCGACCATGTGACTCGCCGGCTGTCAGATATCGAAGCATGCATCCTCCTCATCACGTGTTGTTACAAATATACGCCAGAGGCCGAGGATGTCTTTACCGAGGCCGGGTGAGCACATCACGTGTTGTTACAAATATACGCCAGAGGCCGAGGATGTCCTTACCGAGGCCGGGTGAGCACATCACGTGTTGTTACAAGAGGTCCGCTTCAAGATCCTGTTGAAGGCTGGCAGGTGCTGACGCCTGTGCGCCGCCTACTCTACAGCCTGGGCACGTTCGGGTCCAGCCTGCTGCAGCAGACGGTACTGCTGTGGATTTTCTACTTCTATGCGCCACCGCCATCCCAGGAACTGCCCATGCGGGTCGCCCCGGCGCTCCTGGGCCTGGCGATGGGCGCGGGCCGGTTGGTCGACGCCCTGATCGATCCGCTGGTCGCACACTGGAGCGACCGGTATCGCGGTCCGCGCGGCCGGCGCCGGCCATTCATCCTGATCGGCGCGCCGCTGATGGCGGTCGCGTTTGCGCTTCTCTGGCGGCCTCCCGACGTGACAGTCACGACGGCCAATTTTCTGTACCTCACCCTGCTGCTTGGACTCTTCTTTCTCCTATTCACGGTTGTGCTCAATCCGTACATGGCGCTGCTGCCCGAGATCACAGAGCCCGGACGTGATCGGATCACGACTGTCGCGTGGCAGACGGTCTTCAACCTTGCCGGTACCGCGATCGCGTTCGTCGCCTCGGCGCAACTGGCCGCGCGAGTGGGCTTCCCGGCCATGGGGCTGGTACTGGCGCCGATCGGCGCGGTCGCGCTGCTGGTCGCAGGGACGACGGTCAGAGAGCACCCGATCGATGCAGGCCGGGTCGACTTCTGGCCCGCGCTGCGCGCGGTGTTCGGACATCATCCGTTTCGTATCTTCATCCTGGGATTCGCGCTGCTCTGGTTGGGGCTCTCGATGATCAACCTCGCCATGGCGCTCATCGTGACGGTACTCATGGGTCTGCCGCGGGCCGCAGTCGGCACGGTCCTGGGCGCGAGCGTAGGCATCACGCTGCTGGCGACGCCCGCCATCACGGCACTCGCTCACCGGATCGGCAGCCACCGGACGCTGCTCGGCGCGATGGCGATCGCCGGCGCGCTGCTGCCACTCATCGGGACGATCGGCCTGTGGCCGGTCCCGCTGAGCGCGACGGTGCAGGGCTATGCCGTCATCGTCCTGGCCAGCCCGTCGCTGGCGGCCTTGTTCACGCTGCCCAACGCTATCCTGGCCGACATCGCGCAGTCGGGGGCCCGCCAGGGCGGAGGACGCATCGAGGGGATGTTCTTCGCGTTCCAAGGGTTGATCCTCAATGGGGCGACGAGTCTCGCGTCGGTCCTGCTCGGCGCTGTGCTGAGTCTGCTCGATTACAGGCTGGGGCTGCGGGTGGTCCCGTTCGTGGCGACAGCATTCGTGATCGCCGGGATAGCCGTTTTCCGGCGTTTTCCGACCGGTGGGTCAGGGGGGAGGATACCAGGCGTCGCTGCCTAAGTGCGCCGTCTCGTTCAGCACGATCACGCGCGACTGCGCGCCGTCGACTTCCACGATGCTCATACAGGCGTTGTTCTGCCGGATCCGCCAGTAGGACGCAAGCGGCGCGCCGAGCATCGAGAGCAATATCGCCTTGTTCACACCCCCGTGCGCCACCACGGCGATGGTCTCGCCCTGATGCTGTGATGCGATCTCCGTGATCGTACGCATCCCGCGTTCCTGCACCTCGGGGAGGCTCTCGCCTCCAGGCATGCGGACGGACTCGGGCGACTGCCGCCACGCTTTCAGCGTCTCGGCGTCCCGGGCCGCCACCTCGTCGAGCAGGAGGCTCTCCCAGGTCCCTTGGTTCATCTCGCGCAGGTCGTCCGCAATCCGAAGTGAGAGGTCGTGCGCGTCCGCCAGCGGTCGCGCGGTCTCCTGCGCGCGTTGAAGTGGACTCGAGTACAGCCCGGCCAGCGGAACGGCGCGCAACGCTTCGACCAGGCCGCGCACCTGCCGAAGACCGCGCTCACTCAACGGGGCGTCAAGGCGTCCCTGCACGCGGCCCTCCGCATTCCAGGTCGTCTCAGCGTGGCGGATGAGATAGAGCGATGTCGAGGGCATGCCGCGCGCCTCATGATAGCAAGTTCTATGATGGGTGGAAAACTTGTCACTCGACGGACCTCATATTATGATCGTCACAATTCGCCAAAGCAGGGTGTCTGGGACTCTGGACGCTGCCAGACGCGTATGTCCTTCTCTGATCTGATGCAGCAATACATCTCGGGGGAAGTGCCGCCTCCTCCTGTCGCGACATTGATCGGGTTCGAACTCGTACACGTGGAACCAGGGAAGGCGGTGGTTGAGCTCCAGGCCGATGGGCGTCATGCAAATCCCATGGGAACGCTGCATGGCGGAATCCTATGCGACATTGCTGATGCCGCCATGGGCATGGCGTACGCCTCGACCCTCACAGACGGGGAGACCTTCACGACACTCGAGCTCAAGATCAACTTCCTCAAACCCGTGTGGACCGCCCGGCTCCGGGCCGAAGGGCGTGTCGTGAAGACGGGAAGGACGATCGGTCTTCTCGAGTGCGATGTGACAGACGAAGAGCGGAACCTCGTCGCGCGGGCGTCGTCAACGTGCATGATCTTGAGGGGGCAGAAGGCTGATGGTCGCTGAGGACGCCGGACGCCGGAAAGCC